>NZ_JBFBLI010000008.1:0-173276 GCF_040702545.1 Citricoccus sp. NPDC079358 | reverse complement strand
CCGCTGCCGCCCCGGGTCAGTACTACCCCGTCCTCGCCGACCCTGACCCTTCACACTCCGCGGGTCATCAAATCACTACCGACCCACGCACCTAGCGTGCCTGGGTGTGCGTGGTCCGGATCAGTTCGGTGAGGTTGTGCGCGTGGCGCATCACCGTCTCCGCGTGGACCCGTCCGGGTTGGCGGGTCAAACGTTCGATGGGTCCGGAGATGGACACGGCGGCGATCACCCGTCCGCTCGGACCGCGCACCGGTGCCGAGACGGAGGCGACTCCCGGCTCGCGTTCCCCCAGTGACTGGGCCCAGCCACGGCGCCGGACGGCGGCCAGCACCGTGGGGGTGTAGACGGCCCCGTTGAGGCCCTCGACGAGCCGTTCATTGTCCTCCCACGCCAGCAGCACCTGTGCGGCAGAGCCGGCCTTCATGGACAGCCGCGTCCCGACTGGAATGGTGTCGCGGAGCCCCACCGGCCTCTCAGCACTGGCGACGCACACGCGGGCGTCGGCCTGCCGGCGGAAGAGCTGGGAACTCTCCCCGGTGGCATCCCGCAACCGGGACAGTACCGGGCCGGCGGCCGCCGTCAGCCGGTCCTCACCGGCAGCCGAGGCCAGCTCGGAGAGCCTGCTGCCCAAGACGTAGCGGCCCTGCAGGTCACGGCCGACCAGCCGGTGATGGACGAGTGCCGAGGCGAGGCGATGGAGGGTGGGCCGCGCGATGCCCGTGGCGGACACCAACTCGGCCAGCGACGTCGGCCCGGCCTCGAGGGCATCCAGGATGGCGGCGGCCTTGTCCACCACGCCGACCCCGCTCGGGGTGTGGAGGGCCTGCGGTGTCTCGTGCTCCGAAGTGTCCATACTCTGATACTAGCGTCTCAGTATGTGAGACATTCGCGGCCGTGATGGCTACCGTCGGCGCCGCGGTGCCAGAGTATGGATGTCACTGGTGGAAGGACACGAGATGGTAGCCCAGGCATCCCCTGAAAACGTAGCCGCAACAGTCGCAACGGCCTCAACAGCAGCAGTCCCGCGCACGCTGGCCGAGAAGGTCTGGCAGGATCACGTGGTGTTCCCCGGCAGCGGTGCCGGCGACGCCCAGACCCCCGACCTGCTGTACATCGACCTGCACATCATGCACGAGGTCACCAGCCCACAGGCCTTCGAGGGGCTACGCCTGGCGGGCCGCACCGTCCGGCGCCCCGACCTGACGATCGCCACCGAGGACCACAACACCCCCACGTTGGAGATCGACAAGCCGATCGCCGATCCGGTCTCGGCCAAGCAGATCCAGACCCTGCGGGACAACGCCCAGGAGTTCGGCATCCGGCTCCATTCCCTGGGCGACGCCGAACAGGGCATCGTCCACGTGGTGGGGCCACAATTGGGCCTCACCCAGCCGGGCATGACCGTGGTGTGCGGCGACTCGCACACCTCCACGCACGGCGCTTTCGGAGCCCTGGCCTTCGGCATCGGCACCTCCGAGGTCGAGCATGTGCTGGCCACTCAGTCCCTGCCACTCAAGCCATTCAAGACCATGGCCATCACCGTCGAGGGCACCCTCCGGGAGGGGGTGACCGCCAAGGACATCATCCTCGCGGTCATCGCGAAGATCGGCACCGGTGGCGGGCAGGGGTACGTCCTGGAGTACCGGGGTTCGGCCATTCGGGCGCTGTCCATGGACGCGCGCATGACCATCTGCAACATGTCGATCGAGGCCGGTGCCCGCGCCGGTATGATCGCCCCGGACGAGACGACCTTCGAGTACATCAAGGGCCGTCCCCACGCCCCCCAGGGCGAGGACTGGGACGCCGCCGTCGAGTACTGGTCCAGCCTGCCCACGGACGAGGGTGCCACCTTCGATGCCGAGGTCTTCCTGGACGCCGACGAGCTGGAGCCCTTCGTCACCTGGGGCACGAACCCGGGGCAGGGTGTGTCCCTCAGTGACACCGTTCCGAACCCGGAGCACTTCGACGACCCGAACGCCCGGGCCGCCGCCGAGCGGGCGCTGGAGTACATGGACCTGACCGCCGGCATGCCGATGAAGGACATCCGGGTGGACACCGTCTTCCTGGGCTCCTGCACCAACTCCCGGCTCGAGGACCTGCGCACGGCAGCCGCGATCATCGAGGGGCGGACCAAGGACGAAAACGTGCGGATGATCGTGGTCCCCGGCTCCGCCCGGGTGCGACTGGAGGCGGAGGCCGAAGGCCTGGACCGCGTGTTCAAGGATTTCGGTGCCGAATGGCGCTTCGCCGGCTGCTCCATGTGCCTCGGGATGAACCCGGATCAGTTGGCCCCGGGAGAGCGGTGCGCGTCCACGTCCAACCGCAACTTCGAGGGGCGCCAGGGCAAGGGTGGCCGCACCCACCTGGTCTCGCCGGTGGTCGCGGCCGCAACCGCGATCCGAGGCACGTTGTCCTCGCCGTCCGACCTGACGGCATTCGAATCCGAACTGCAGGAGGCCTGACATGGAACCCTTCACCAGCCACACCGGGATCGGCGTTCCGCTGAAGCAGTCCAATGTGGACACGGACCAGATCATCCCGGCGGTCTACCTCAAACGGATCACCCGTACCGGTTTCGAGGACGCCCTGTTCGCCGGCTGGCGCAAGGACCCGGAGTTCATCCTGAACCGGGAGCCCTACTCGGCCGGTTCCGTCCTGGTGGCGGGCCCGGACTTCGGCACGGGTTCCTCTCGCGAGCACGCGGTGTGGGCCCTGAAGGACTTCGGGTTCAGAGTGGTCCTGTCCGCCCGCTTCGCGGACATCTTCCGCGGCAACTCCGGCAAGCAGGGCCTGCTGGCCGCCGAGGTGGACCAGCAGGACATCGAGCTGATCTGGAAGGAGCTCGAAAACCATCCCGGCACGGAGGTGACGGTGGACCTGGAGGCTCGCACCGTGACGTGCGGTTCGTTCAGCACCGGATTCCAGGTGGACGACTACACGCGCTGGCGCCTGATGGAGGGGCTCGATGACATTGGCCTCACCCTGCGCACGGAGCAGGAGATCACCGACTTCGAGACGAGCCGCCCGGCCTACAAGCCCGCCACGCTTCCGGCCCGGACCGCGTGATCCCGGACTGATCCGGCTTCGCCCCGTATGCTGGTGTGCGGATCTGCGCCGGGCACGTCCCAGCCATCCGCACACCAGCGACGGCCCGTTCCGGCGGGCCACGGAGGAATGCCACTGTCTATGGGAAATCTGCTGACGATCAACGGCGGTAAGCCGCTCGAAGGACGCGTGACCGTCCGTGGCGCCAAGAACCTGGTGCCGAAGGCCATGGTGGCCTCGCTGCTGGGCAGCAAACCGTCGATCCTGCGCAACGTCCCGGAGATCCGGGATGTGGACATTGTCACAGGCCTGCTCTCCGTCCACGGGGTCAAGGTCTCTAAGGATCCGGAGACCGGGGACCTCTCCCTGGATCCCGCGGACACCAAGTCCGCCACCAGCTCGGAGATCGACGCCCACGCCGGCGACTCCCGCATCCCCATCCTGTTCTGCGGCCCCCTGATGCACTCCATCGGCGAGGCCTTCATCCCGGATCTCGGCGGCTGCAAGATCGGCGACCGGCCGATCGACTTCCACCTGACCGTGCTGCGCAACTTTGGCGCCGTGGTGGAGAAGCGACCCGGCGGCATCCACATCTCGGCACCGAAGGGGCTCACCGGCGCCAAGCTCGAGTTGCCGTACCCCTCCGTGGGCGCCACCGAGCAGGTGTTGTTGACCGCAGTGAAGGCCGAGGGCATCACGGAGCTCAAGGGCGCCGCCGTGGAGCCGGAGATCCACGATCTGATCCACATCCTGCAGAAGATGGGCGCCATCATCACGGTGCAGACTGATCGCACCATCCGGATCGAGGGCGTCGACGAACTCTCCGGGTTCAACCACCAAGCTATCCCGGACCGCAACGAGTCGGCGTCCTGGGCCTCGGCCGCACTCGTGACCCAGGGGGACATCTACGTCGAGGGCGCCATGCAACGCGACCTGACGGCCTTCCTGAACATCTACCGGAAGATCGGCGGCGAGTTCGAGGTCGACGATCACGGCATCCGCTTCTGGCACGGCGGGGGGAGCCTCAAGCCCCTCGTCCTGGAGACCAACGTCCACCCGGGTTTCATGACGGACTGGCAGCAGCCGCTCGTGGTGGCGCTGTCCCAGGCCGAGGGCGTCTCGATCGTGCATGAGACGGTCTATGAGAACCGCTTCGGGTTCACCGACGCACTCGTGCGGATGGGCGCCTCCATCCAGTTGCACCGTGAGTGCCTGGGGTCCGTGCCGTGCCGTTTCGGTCAGCGCAACTTCCTGCACTCTGCCGTCATCTCCGGACCGACGGAACTGCGCGGGGCGGATTTCGACATCCCCGACCTGCGCGGCGGGTTCTCCCACCTCATCGCCGCCCTCGCTGCCCAGGGAACCTCGCGTGCCACCGGCATCGAGATCATCAACCGCGGCTATGAGAAGTTCATGGACAAGCTCATCGGCCTCGGGGCAGACGTCGAGTTGAGCAGCCCGGGCCGGTAGGGGACCACTCGTGACCGAATCCACCGGACTGCGCGCCGGCTACTTCGCGGCGGCCTCCCTGGTCCGTCCCGCGCTCAACGCCATCATGTCCAAGGAGTGGCAGGGCGCTCACCACATCCCGGAATCGGGATTCATCGTGTGCGCCAACCACATCTCCAACCTGGACCCGTTGGCCCTGGGTCACATGATCTACAGTCTGGGCCACCTGCCGCACTTCCTGGCCAAGTCCGAGCTGTTCCAGCTGCCGGTCGTGGGCGGGATCATCACCGGGTTGCGGCAGATTCCCGTGGACCGCGCCCGGGGCGGCAACGAATCGCTCGTGGCCGCAGACCGGGTCCTGTCCGAGGGCGGCGCGATTATCATCTATCCCGAGGGAACGCTGACCGCAGACCCCGAGCTGTGGCCCATGAAGGCCAAGACCGGGGCGGCGCGATTGGCTCTCAAGGCCGGGGTGCCGGTCATCCCGGTGGCCCAGTGGGGCATCCATGAGGTGCTGCCGAAGACCGCCAAGGCGCCCCGGCTCCGGCCCCGCCGGACGGGACGGATCCGCATCGGCGCCCCCGTGCCCCTGGAGGACCTGAGGGAGTCCACGCTGACCCGAGCCGTGCTGGAGACCGCCAGTGAACGCATCATGACGGCCATCACCGGCGAACTCGAGGTCCTCCGTGGCGAGGATGCGCCGGAGGGACGGTGGAATCCGCGCACCGGGCAACGGGAAGCGGGCCACCGGGGCCAGGGGATCTCGTGAACGCGCGCCCCGAGAAGCTGGTGGTGGTGGGAGCCGGCAGCTGGGGGACCACCTTCGCGAAGGTCCTGGCGGACAGCGCCATCGAACGAGGGGTGGTCGAGCCGGAGATCGTGCTCTGGGCCCGCCGCCCCGAGGTGGCCGAGGACATCACGGCCCGGAAGCGCAACACCGACTACCTCCCGGACATCGACCTGCCGGCATGCCTGAGCGCCACCACCGACCTGGCGGAGGCCGTGGCCGGTGCCGGACTCGTGGTATTGGCCATCCCCGCCCAGGAGGTCCGCGGGCACCTGCCGACCATTCGCGCCCACCTGGACCCGGCCGCCGTCGTGGTGTCCTTGGTCAAGGGGCTGGAACGCGGTAGCGACGCCCGGATGAGTGAGCTGTGCGCGGAAGAACTCGGCCTGCCGGAGGAGCGGTTCGCCGTGGTGTCCGGGCCGAACCTGGCCCTGGAGATCGCCCGGCAGGAGCCAACGGCGACCGTGGTGGCTTCAGCGGACCCGGCCACGGCCGAGTGGATCGCGGTGCGGACCTCGGGCCCGTACTTCCGGCCCTACACCAACACGGACGTGACCGGCGTTGAGATCTGCGGCGTGGTCAAGAACGTGATCGCGCTGGCCGTGGGGATCTGCGACGGGCTGGGCTACGGGGACAACTCGAAGGCCTCCGTCATCACCCGCGGGCTGGCCGAGACCGCACGTCTGGTCGAGAGCCTCGGGGGCCAGGCCGAGACCCTGGCCGGGCTCGCCGGGCTGGGCGATCTCGTGGCCACGTGTGCCTCGCCCCTGTCCCGCAACAGGACGGCCGGCCGGTACCTCGGCCAAGGGCTCAGCGTGGAGGAAGCCACCGCGCGGCTCAAGCAGACCGCCGAGGGCATGAAGTCGGTCTCCGCGGTGGTCGACCTCGCCCGGCGACACGGCGTGGAGATGCCGATCAGCGAGGCCATGAATGCCGTGATCGCGGGCGCCCTCGATGTAGACACGCTGGCGGGGCTGCTGCTGGCCCGTGACCTCAAACCGGAAGGACGATCGTGACCACGGAATCAGACCGCAACGCACGGCTCGGGTCTGGCGCCCATGGCCGGCTCCGCGTGCTGGTGCTCTTCGGAGGCCGCTCCAGCGAGCACCCGATCAGCTGCATCACCGCCTCCGGCGTGCTGAACGCCATGGACCCGGACCGGTACGAGGCGGTGCCCGTCGGGATCACGGCGTCCGGCCGGTGGCACGGCTTCGAGGCAGATCCGGCGCAGTGGAACCTGCCCGGCGGGGACCTACCGCACGTCCCGGAGCCGGCCGATCCGCTCGCGTTGCGCTGTTCCGAGGGGGGCGGCCATGAGCTCGTCTCCGTGGCCAGCGGGGAATCACACGGGGCCATCGACGTGGTGTTCCCGCTGCTGCACGGGCCGTTCGGTGAGGACGGGACCCTGCAGGGAGAGCTCGAGATGGCCGCCGTGCCCTACGTGGGCGCCGGCGTGCTCGCCTCGGCCGTGGGCATGGACAAGCACTTCATGAAGGTCGCCTTCCAGGCCGCCGGGCTGCAGGTCGGACCGTGGGAGACCATCACGGACCGCCAGTGGCGTGGTGAGCGGGAGGCCGTTCTCGAGAGGGTCGCCGCTCTGGCCTTCCCCGTGTTCGTCAAGCCGGCCCGGGCGGGCTCGTCCTTCGGCATCACCCGGGTGGCGGGCGCCGAGGACCTCGCAGCAGCGATCGAGGAGGCCCGCCGCTTCGACCCCAAGGTCGTCGTCGAGGCCGGGATCGTCGGCCGCGAGATCGAGTGCGCGGTGCTGGATGGCCATGGAGTCCAGGCACCACGGGCCTCCCTGCCCGGTGAGATCGTGGTCCACGACGGCTCCGGTCAGCACGAGTTCTACGATTTCCAGGCCAAGTACCAGGACGACACCGCGGCAGACCTGTCCTGCCCGGCCGACCTGCCCGAGGCGGCCATCGACACGGTGCGCCGGCTCGCCATCGTGGCCTTCGACGCCGTGGACGCCGAGGGTCTGTCCCGCGTGGACTTCTTCTACACCCCCGCCGGCAGTTTCGTCATCAACGAGATCAACACGATGCCGGGCTTCACCCCGATCAGCATGTATCCCGCCATGTGGGAGCGGTCCGGGCTGGCCTACGGCGAACTGATCGACGAACTCCTGCAGCTCGCTCTCGAGCGCGGCACCGGGCTCCACTAGGTCCGGCGCGGCGGTCTTCTCGGAGCTGCGGCACCACTACGACGACGGCGCGTCCGTCTCCGGGATCGGCGCCTGGGTGGGGGCCGAGGTGGTGCACCCGCCGGTGGCGGGGATGCGTCCCACAGCCGAGGAGAGATCCACCATGACCGAGCTCGACGCCGCCCGGGTGTCATCGAACAGCACCTCGATGGCGGGGGAGCGGCCATAGGTGGTCAGCGTCCAGAAATCCCCGTCGTCCCGCGTGACCCAGTCGATGCCGTTGGCCGTCACGCAGTGCTCGGTGGTGGGCCCCGGGACGGGGACGCCACAGCGGAGGATGACGGCAGAGGGCTCGCCCCAGGCGGCCGTGGCCTGGCTGTCCGTCTCCCGGCGGTCGAAACCTGCGACGGCGTCCGGCAGGGATACCATGGCCTCGGCACACACCGGGTCGGTCGCCTCCGGGGCCGCCTCGACATCGGCGACGGGCGCGGTGCATCCGCTGACGACCAGGCCGAGTCCCACCACGGCGACGGCCCCGACGGATCGGAAGCTGCGAACCCGGGACAACCGGGGGCGGGACAGCCGAGTAACGGCCGTTGTGGTGGAACGCTCGGGGCAGGTGGTCGTCACAGGATTGCGGGGAGGCACGCCGGGGGAAAGCATGCTGACAGCCTACGATGAGGGCCCGTGACGGTGCTTTATCATGGGACGAGCACCACAGGCGAGGGGCCATGACGGGCAGGATCCCTATGGCACGCGCACCGAGGGCCACAACGCCACCGTTGCCGCGTGTGACCCACTGCCACCGATACCGACCGACCCCGGAGGACCTCTGTGTCTGAACCCTCGTCTGACCTCTCCGACTCCATGGGTGACACGGGCGATGGCGGATCCGGGGGCCAGCGCGACCGCGGTCACCGCAAGAAGGGGAAGAACCGGGCCGTCTGGCTGACGCTCGGCATCGTCCTGGTCCTGGTCATCGGGGCCGGCGCCGTGGCCATCGGATACCTGGCGAACCTCGCCTCCACGTTCGACAACGACACGCAACGCTTCGAGACGACGTTCCCGGAGGCGGATTCCCGTCCCACCAAGGCACCGGCCGAAGAGGGTAAGGAGGAACCGCTGAACATCCTGCTGCTCGGCTCCGACTCCGGCGGCGGCTCGGGAGAGACCGAGAACCTGGCCGGGGTACCCCAGGCTGGGCGGTCCGACACGATGATGTGGGTCCACATCCCGGGTGACCGGGAGGCGGTCTACGTGATGTCCGTCATGCGCGACCTCTGGGTGGAGATCCCGGGCGAGGGAACGCACAAGCTCAATGCCGCCTACTCCTTCGGTGGCGTGCCGAAGACGGTCCAGACCCTGGAGAGCCTGTTCGGCACCCGGATCGACCACGTGGCTGCCGTGGACATGGCTGGATTCGAAGGCCTGGTGGATTCGCTCGGAGGCGTGGACATCACCGTTCCGGAGTCCTTCCAGGCGGGCAATGGCGGCCATTCCTTCCAGGCGGGCGCCCAGCACATGGACGGGGACACGGCCTTGTCCTTCGTCCGCGAGCGTTATGCCTTCTCCGACGGCGACTATTCGCGCGTCGGAAACCAGCAGTTGTTCCTGAAGGCGGTGGCCCAAAAGGTCCTGACCGCGGAAACGCTGACAAACCCCGGCAGGATCTCGGATATGGTTGGTGGGTTGTCTCCATACCTGACGCTCGATGAAACCCTTAACTCAGGGGAATTGATCTCCATCGGCAGGACCATGACGGACATCCGTTCGGACGACCTGGAGATGTTCACGGTGCCCACTAACGGCGTGGGCCGCGCGGGGGGCCAGTCAGTCGTCTGGCCGGACGAACAGGCGATTGAGGAGATCGGCGCAGCGTTGAGCCAGGACGATGTGGCCTCCTACCTTTCCGGTCAGTGACCGGCACACACTTACGAAAGGATCGCGACTTGGACCTTCGCGACTACATCCGGATCCTGCGGAACAATTGGCTGTCGATTCTGTTGGTGACCCTCTTGGGGGTGGCCGTCGCAGCCGGTGCCACGGCACTGACGAAGCCGACATACACCGCCCGGACACAGATCTTCGTGGCCGTGAACTCCGGTGATACTGCGAGCGACATCCTGCAGGGCTCCAGCTTCTCCGAGAAGCGGGTCACGTCCTATGTCACCCTCGCCACCAGCCCGCGCGTCCTGCAGCCTGTCATCGAAGACCTCGGCCTGGACCTGACCGTGCAGGGGCTGGCCGCCACGATCGAGGCCACGGCCCCGCCGCAGACCGTGCTGATCAACCTCTCGGCCAGCCATGAGGACCCGGCCCAGTCGGCAGAGATCGCCAACTCCGTGGCAGAGTCGCTGATCGCGACCGTGTATGAGGTGGAGGACCCGGAGGGCGCCAACGACCCCCTGGTGGACCTATCCGTGGTGGAGCAGGCGTCCGTGCCGCTGACCCCGTCGAGTCCCCGAGTGGCCCTGAATCTCGTCCTGGGCCTGGTGGTCGGCGCCGCACTCGGTGTGGCCTTCGCCCTGCTGCGTACGCTTCTGGACTCCCGCATCCGCAACCGCGAGGATGTGGAGCGCATCACTGACGCCGCGATCCTGGGTGCCTTCGCCGACCACAAGTCGGCCGAGGATGAGCCGATCATCTCGCTGGACGACCAGTTCGATCCGCGGGCCGAGAACTACCGTCAGCTGCGCACCCACCTGAAGTTCACGAATGTGGACGGCGGCACCCAGTCCGTGGTCGTGACCTCCTCCATCCCGGGCGAGGGCAAGACCACCACCGCGTGCAACCTCGGCATCATGATGGCCGAGTCGGGCAGCCGGGTCGTCATCATCGACGCCGACCTCCGCCGTCCGCGCGTCGCGAAGACACTCGGCTTGGAAGGAGCCGTGGGCCTGTCCACGATCCTGTCCGGCCAGATCGACCTCGAGGACGCCATCCAGTCCTGGGGTCCTGAGGGCGAACTGGACATCATCACCTCCGGCGAGATCCCGCCGAACCCCTCCGAGCTGCTCGGCTCCGAGGCCATGCGCCGCCTGCTGCGCCAGCTCGAGGGACGCTACGACGTGGTGCTCATCGACGCCCCGCCGCTGCAGCCGGTCACCGACCCGACGGTCCTGGCCTCCATGGCCTCCGGTGTCCTGCTCGTCACCCGCGTGGACGGTTACGTCCACCGTGAGCAGCTGCAGGGCGGTCTGGACAGCCTGGCCTCCGTGGACGCCCGTGTGCTGGGCCTAGTGCTGACCCGCGTGCCGCAGAAGCGTGGCACGTACTACGCGTACCAGTACGCCTATGAGTCGGACGCCGTGGAACCCACGTCGGCCCGCCGTTCCCAGGGCAGCCGTTCCTCCGGCGCCGGTGGCGCCTCCACCCGGGGCAAGGGACAGTCCAACCAGAAGGCCCTGACGGGTATGCGATTCCGGTGAGGCGCCCGGCATGACCATGGACGACACTCCACGCCGGAGTCCCTCGCGGGTGCACCAGTGGCTGGAGCTGGCGGAGACCGTCCTGGGCAATGCCTCCGATCGGATGGATGCCATCAACATCTTCCCGGTCCCGGACGGTGACACCGGCAGCAACCTGTACGGCACCGTTCGCGCCGCCCGTGCCGCGGTGGCCGAGGAGACCACGGAGGACGTTGGCGCCCTGATGTCCCTCGCCGGCCGCGCCGCGCTGGACCAGGCCCGAGGTAACTCCGGGACGCTGCTGGCCGTGATGCTGATCGGCATGTCCGAACCGCTGACCGGCCACGAGCGACTCGCGGCCCCGACGCTGGCCTCGGCTCTCGAACGCGCCCAGACCAGCTGTTGGGCCGCCCTGTCCGATCCGCAGGAGGGCACCATGCTGACGGTGCTCGCGGCGGCCGCCCGCGCGGCGTCCGAGCATGCCGCCGGGCTGCGGGGTCAACCGGACGACCAGGTCATGAGCCGCCGGGAACTCGGTGCCGCACTGGACGCCATCGTGGGCGCGGCCTGGCAGGCCGTGGTCCAGACGGAGGGCCAGCTGCCGGCCCTGACGGCAGCACACGTGGTCGATGCGGGCGGCATGGGACTGTTGCTGGTGCTCGACTCCCTGCGGGCCACGGTCATGGGCACCAGCATCGACCCGGGTCTGCTGGACGGACTGCACGGGTTCTCCGCCTCGGACCCGCACATCCACGAGGGCCTGGACTCACCGGTGGGCTACGAGCTGATGTGCAGCATCTCGCTGGATCCCCTCACGGCCGCCACCCTCCGGTTCGAGCTCAATGACATGGGGGACTCCGTGATCATGAGCCCCGTCGGCACCTCCGGTGAGGAGAGCGGCGAGCCCAACGCCCCCGTGCGGTGGAGACTGCACGTGCACGTGGACGACCACGCGGCGGCAGAGGCCCTGGTCCGCAAGGCCGGCGAACCGGAGAACCTGGTGATCACCTCCCTGCAGGACCCGGAGACCGCCGGGTGAGACCCGATCCGCTCAACCAGCCGCTCGACCGGCTCCTGGGCGGCCGCACCGGCCAGCGCCTGGACAGGGAGATGGGCCTCAGTACCGTCCGGGACCTGTTGGAGCACTTCCCCCGGCGCTGGATCGAACGCGGGGAACTGACACCGATCGCCTCCCTGCCCGTGGGCGATCAGGTCACCGTGGTCGCCCGAGTGGTGTCCGTGGACCGCCGGAACATGCACTCCCGGCGCGGGTTCATCGTGGACGTCACGGTGACGGACGACGACCCGTTGCGTCCGGCCTCCCTCGACATGGCCTTCTTCAACAGCTACGAGGCACTGCGCCGGCTGCAACCGGGCCACCGGGCCATGTTCCATGGGAAGACCGCCCTCTACCGGGGTGAGAAGACGCTGAACAACCCGGACTTCTCCGTGCTGGACGAGGCCGAGGTGCCGGGCGAGGAGGACCTGGCTCCGGTGCCGCTCTATCCGGCCACGGCCAAGGTTCCCAGCTGGGTCCTGCGGGCCAGCATCGGCACCGTCCTGGACGCCCTTGACGCGGACGCACTCCAGGATCCGGTCCCGGCCGACCTGCTCGAGGAGGCGGCCACGGACGGCGTCCCTCTGCCCGGACTCGCCGCCGCGTATCGGGACTTCCACCGCCCGGCCGTGGTGGCGGACGCGCTCAGGGCCCGGCGCCGGTTCGCCCTGCAGGAGGCTCTGGTGCTCCAAGGGGCGCTGGCAGTGCGGCGCCATGCGGCGGCGATGCCGGACGCGGTGTCCCGCGCCGCCGTCGGGAACGGGCTGCTGGCCGCCCTGGACGCACGACTGCCCTTCACGCTGACCGACGGCCAGGTCTCCGCCGGGGAGGCGATCTCAGCCGACCTGGCCCGTGGCCGGCCCATGAGCCGGCTGCTGCAGGGCGAGGTGGGCTCCGGCAAGACGCTCGTGGCCCTGCGCGCCATGGCGCAAGTTGTGGATGCCGGCGGGCAGGCGGCCCTGGTCGCCCCGACGGAGGTGCTGGCCGCGCAGCACTACCGCTCCCTGACGGTCACGCTCGGCCCCCTCGCGCACGCCGGCCGGCTCGACGCCCCGGACGGACCCGCCACCGAGGTGGTCCTGTTGACTGGTTCTCTCACGACCGCCCAGCGACGTGAGGCGTTGCTGAAGATCGCCTCCGGCCAGGCCGGTCTGGTGGTCGGTACCCATGCCCTGTTCTCCGGAACCGTTCAATTCGCCGACCTGGGGCTGGCGGTCGTGGACGAGCAGCACCGCTTCGGAGTGGACCAGCGCGAGGCGCTGCGCCGAGAGAACCCCGGTACCCACCTGCTGGTCATGAGTGCCACTCCGATCCCTCGTTCCGTGGCGATGACCGTGTTCGGCGACCTGGACCTGACGCTTCTGCCCGGGCTGCCGTCCGGTCGGCAGCCGGTGGCCACCCACCTCGCCCGGATGGCCCATGGCCCCCGGATCATCGGCCGCGTCTGGGAGGTGATCGCCGAACAGGTGGCCGCGGGACACCAGGCGTTCGTGGTGTGCCCCAAGATCGACCCGACCGACCGCCGGGACAACCCTGACAATCCTGACAACTCCGCCAGTCCTGCCAGTCCTGACAACCCCGCCAGTCCGGACAACTCCGCTGGCACGGCCCGGGACCACCGTCACGACGCTGCGGTCGAGGACATGGTGCCCCGGCTCGCCTCCCTGCCCGTGTTGCAGGGCGTGCGCATCGCCGGACTGCACGGTCGGCAGGACCAACAGACCCAGGCGGAGACCATGAGCCGCTTCGTGGCCGGGGACCTCGACATCCTGGTGGCCACCACCGTGGTCGAGGTCGGCGTGGACGTGCCCAACGCCACCGTCATGGCCATCCTCGATGCGGAGGCCTTCGGGCTGTCCACCCTCCACCAGCTGCGCGGGCGGGTGGGCCGTGGTGCGGCCCCGGCCACCTGCCTGCTCGCCACCCGCCTGCCGGACGGGCATCCGGCGATCGACCGGCTCGAGGTGGTCGCCGGCACCCAGGACGGGCTCGAGATCGCGCGCGCCGACGTCCAGCAGCGTGGCGAGGGGGACGTGCTCGGGGCCGCCCAGCACGGCGGGAGCCGGCTGAAGGTCCTGCGGGTGCTCCAGCACGCTGACCTCATCGAGCTGGCCGCCGGATGGGTTGCCCTACACCAGTCCGCCGCGGGCACGCTGGACCACCCGGAGCTGGCGGCGGCCGTGCAGGCCTGGGAGGCGGGCCATGAGGACACCGGCGACTACATCGAGAAGGGCTGACCGGGCCCGCCCGAAGGAGACAGATGCCAAGGATCATTGCCGGCCAGGCCGGATCACTGCAGCTCGAGTCCGTCCCGGGACAGGCCACCCGGCCCACCACTGATCGCACCCGCGAGGCCCTCTTCTCCTGGCTGGCGAGCCGGGGCTGGTTGGAGGGCACCGCCGTCGTGGACCTGTTCGCCGGTTCCGGTGCCCTGGGTGGCGAGGCGGCGAGCCGGGGCGCCGAGAGGGTGCTGCTGGTGGAGCGGGATCGGCGGGCCGCCGCCGTGTGCCGGCGGAACGCGGCCGCCGTCAACCAGCGTGTGGGCCGGAGCGTGGTCCAGGTGGCCGCCGGGGACGTGGACCGGGTGCTCTCTGAACCCACCGGCGCCGGCCCCTGGGACCTGGTCCTGGCCGATCCGCCGTATCCGCTGGGCGGTTCCGAACTGGCGGAGACGCTCCAGCGGATCTCCACCGTCCTGGTGCCGGACGGCCTGCTGGTCCTGGAACGCTCGGCCCGATCGGCCACACCGGACTGGCCCGAGGACTTCGAATTGCTGGAATCCCGGACCTACGGCGAGACCATCCTGTACTTCTGCCTACGATCCGGTCCGGGCGAGGCGGAGCAGGCCCCAGGCGATGCCCCAGGGGATGGGACGGCTGGGGCCGGGACGTCAGCCGGAGAGGGCCCGGCCCAGCCCCTGTAGCCGGGCCACCGCCTCGGTCAGGACCTCGGGAGACTTGCAGAAGGCCCAGCGCATCCAGGACCCGAACGGAGCGGGACCACCCGGGTGAGCCGGCGGCCCACACAGGGCTCCCACCGGGATGCCCACGACGCCGGCCCGCTCGGCCAGCACCGCGGCTGCGGCCCGCGCGTCGTCCACTCCGAGGTCGGCCAGGTCGGACACGGTGAAGTACCCGGCAGCCGGCACCACGGGATCGAGTCCGGCCGAGCGCAAGCCGGCCACCAGGGTGTCACGGGCGGAGCGGTAGCGGTCGCGCTGCTCGACCAGGAACCCGTCGCCCTCCGGCAGGGCTCGGGCGATGGCCGCCTGGTAGGCGGGGCCGGACGAGTAGGTGAGGAACTGCTTGACCGAGTACACCGACTCCACGAGGTCTGCCGGACCGGTGAGCCATCCCACCTTCCAGCCGGTGAGGGAGAAGCTCTTGCCGGCGGACGAGACGGTCAGCGTGCGCTCCCACCCGCCGGGCACGGAGGCGACGGGGTGGTGGCGGCCCCCGAAGACCAGGTGCTCGTAGACCTCGTCGCTGAGGATGAGGACGTCGTGCCGCGCACAGAGGGCCACGATCCGGGAGAGGACTGCGGGCGGAATCACGGCCCCGGTGGGGTTGTGTGGGGTGTTCAGCAGCAGGATCCGGGTGTACCCGGTGATGGCCGACTCCAGGGCCTCGAGATCCGGTTGGAAATCCGGTGCGGCGAGCGGCACGGTGACGAACCGGGCCCCGGTCAGGGCCGCGACGGCCGCATAGGAGTCGTAGTACGGCTCGAAGGCCAGGATTTCGTCACCCGGCCGCACGAGGGCCAGCAGCGCCGCGGCGATGCCCTCGGTGGCACCCGTGGTCACCAGGACCTCGCGGTCCGGGTCCACCTCCAGCCCATAGTGGCGGCGCTGGTGGTCCGCCACCGCCCGGCGGAGCGCGGGGTCGCCCCGGCCCGGGGCGTACTGGTTGGCGTGCTCGACTCCTTCCGCCCGGCCCGTGACGATCGCCTCGGCCGCCAGAGACCGGATCCACTCCGGGCCGTCGGCGTCCGGGAAGCCCTGCCCCAGGTTGACCGCTCCGTGCCGGCGCGCCAACCGGGTCATCGTCTCGAAGATCGAGGGCGGGTGACGGGGTGTGACGGGGGTTCGCGCGGAAACGTGGGGGACGGCACCTGGGTGGTGCGGCTGTCGTGCGGCGGGCATGGGCTCCATAGTATGTTCGGTGCATGCGTCGAGCCGTCTGCCCCGGATCCTTTGACCCCCTGCACCACGGCCACGTGGAGGTGATTGCACGGGCCACCAACCTCTTCGATGACGTCATCGTGGCGGTCTCCACGAACTACGCGAAGAAGTACCGGTTCGACGTGGACACCAGGATCGAGATGATCCGGGAGACCGTCTCCTCGCTCCAGGGGATCTCCGTCGTGCCCATGGGGGAGGGACTGCTTGCCGAGTTCTGCCGCAAGGCCGGTGCCAATGCCATCATCAAGGGCCTGCGCGACACCGCCGATCTGGAGTACGAGATGCCGATGGCGGCGATGAACCGACACCTGACCGGCGTGGAGACCGTGTTCCTGCCCACCGACAGCCGTTACGCACACCTGTCCTCCACGCTCATCAAGGAAGTGAGCCAGCTCGGAGGAGACGTCTCGGAGTTCGTGCCGCGGGCGGTCATGCGGCGGCTGAACGAGTCGTGATGGTCACCCGGACCCGTTATCCTGCAGCCATGACTGAACGCTCGCAGAATCCTCGCACCCAAAAGGCCATCATCCCCGCCGCCGGGCTGGGGACCCGGTTCCTGCCGGCCACCAAGGCCATGCCCAAGGAGATGCTCCCGGTGGTGGACAAGCCGGCCATCCAGTACGTGGTGGCGGAGGCCAAGGCCGCCGGGCTGAAGGACCTGTTGATGATCACCGGCCGCAGCAAGCGTGCCCTGGAGGACCACTTCGACCGGGTTCCGGCCCTCGAGCGCAGCCTGGAGCTCAAGGGGGACTTCGGCAAACTGGACAAGATCCAGGAGGCCACCAACCTCGGTAACATCCACTATGTGCGCCAGAACGATGCCAAGGGGCTGGGGCACGCGGTGTGGTGCGCCAAGCAGCACGTGGGACGCGAGCCGTTCGCCGTGCTGCTCGGTGACGACCTGATCGATGAGAAGGAAGACCTGCTGGAGCGCATGATCGACGTCCAGCAGGAGAAGGGCGGCTCGGTCATCGCCCTCATGGAGGTCCCCCGCGAGAACATCTCCGCCTACGGGGTGGCCGAGGTCTCCACGGTGGCAGGGGGGCCGGAGGACGTCGTGCGTGTCACCGGGCTCGTGGAGAAGCCCCCGGTGGAGGAGGCACCCTCCAATTTGGCCGTGATCGGCCGCTATGTGCTGGACCCTGCGGTCTTCGACATCCTCGAGCGCACGGAGCCCGGCCGCGGGAATGAGATCCAGCTGACCGACGCCCTGCAGGTCCTGGCCGAGGGGCAGGGGGAGGGGTTCGGTGTGCATGCCGTGGTGTTCAGCGGTAAGCGCTATGACACGGGTGACAAGCTGAGCTACCTGAAGGCCGTGATTGAGCTGGCCAGCGCCCGTGAGGACCTGGGCCCGGACCTGCGCCCCTGGCTCAAGGAGTTCGCGGCCGGACTCTGAACCGCATCCGCGAGTCGCGGGCTTCGGGCGGGTAACTCGATGTCACAGTGAGTGGTGTCCCAGGCGACGCTAGGATGTCCGTGTCTGCCAACGGACGGCAAAGGAAGAGGAGAAGGTCATTCTCAAGTATTATTTCGGGGCCACGCGGTTCAGCATTGTCAGCCCGGACAGCACGTCATGGAGACTCAGCCGCAAGGAGGGCGTCGCCGACGCGCAGAACTACACCGAGCGCCTCTTCTCGGATGAACGTCTGGGCCCTCGAGTACAGATCTTCTGTGAGCTGGCCGCACCGATCTATCAGCAGATGGCCGACCGACACCATTACCGGCACTTCGTCTACTACTCGCCCCAGCTGCCGGACAAGTGGCTGACGGAACTCCAGGCGGCGGCGGAGAAGTACCCAGTACTGGAACTCGTGGCGGTCAACTCTGACCGAGTGGGCAACGTCGCTCGCATGCAGAAGGTCCTGGTAGAGGCCGCTCCCGGTGATGATGCACTGGTCTTCGCCTTCCGTGTGGACGACGACGACCTTCTCTCGGCCGACTACCTGGACCAGGTGGAGCAGTATATGCTCCCGGAACACGACGGATTCGGAGTGTCCCTGGCGGAGGGGTACGTCGGTCTTTTCGAACATGGTGGGTACTCGGTGCTGCGCCATTACAACCAGGCGATGTCCTCGATGGGCCAGGGCGCCATCGGGCGCTGGATCTCCAGCACGGGCACCTTGGAGATCAACGAGATCCGCAATCATCGGCGGACACCGAAGATGCGGACTGTCCTCCTCAACGCTCAGCGTCCCAGCGTGATCCAGACCCGGCACATCCAGCAGGACACAGCCACGGACGATGGCCACATGAACGGCGACCCGGACGTCATCCGCCGGGAGATCCTGACCAAGATGGGGCGGCACGCGGTGGTGGAAGACACCGAACAGTTGTTCACGCAGTTCCCCACGCTGCGCGGTCTGTACACGGCCGCGGAGGACGCCAAAGTCAGCACCGACGCAGAGCAGGCCGCCAGTGATGCCAAGGCGGCCGAGGCTGGCAACGCCGCGGCCGGAGTCGGGCGGGCCTCGGTTGGTCAGTCCGCGACGAGTCGGCTTGCCGTGGCGCGGAGGCGGCTGCGGCGCCGAGTCGGCACGATGGCGCGCCGAATCGGCCTGCGCCGCTGAGCAGCTGGGCGGGGTCCACGGCGTGTTCTGACGACACGGTGCGGATGGTTTTCGGCCGCCGGAGAAGCCCGGTACTCTTGGCAACAGTCGCATAACGGCCCTATGGGGCCGTCCAATTGGAGGAATTGATCTATGAAGCGAACCGCCACGATCGTTGGTCAGGGATATGTGGGACTGCCCTTGGCGCAGGCCGCCGTCGAAGCCGGATGGCAGGTGTATGGCCTGGATGTGACGGCGTCGCTGGTAGAGGCCCTGAACTCCGGGACCTCTCACGTCGACGACCTCTCCGACGCCGACGTCGCAACGATGATTGAGCAGGGTTACCGGGCGACCACTGACGCTGCGGTCGTGGCGGAGTCCGACGTTGTGGTGATCTGCGTGCCCACGCCGCTTAGTGACAGCGGTGGACCCGACCTCAAGGCGGTCCGGCAGTCGTCCACCTCCGTGGGCGCGCACCTGAAGCCCTCCACCGTCGTCATCCTCGAGTCCACGACGTACCCCGGGACCACTGAGGACGTGCTGATCCCCATCCTGGAGTCGCAGAGCGGGCTGACGGCCGGCCAGGACTTCGACGTCGCGTTCTCCCCGGAGCGCATCAATCCCGGTGATCCGGTCTACGGTGTCAAGAACACTCCGAAGCTCGTCGGCGGCATTTCGGACCATTCCACCCAGGCTGCCGTGGGCTTCTACTCGGACTTCGTGGACGAGGTCGTCCCGGTGTCCGGGCCGAAGGAGGCCGAGATGGCCAAGCTGCTGGAGAACACCTTCCGGCACGTGAACATCGCTCTCGTCAATGAGATGTCCAAGTTCGCCCATGATATGGGCATTGACATCTGGGAGGTCATCCGCGGCGCCTCGACCAAGCCCTTCGGCTTCATGGCCTTCACTCCCGGTCCGGGCGTGGGCGGGCACTGCATCCCGATCGATCCGAATTACCTGGCCCACCATGTTCAGAAGGAGCTGGGATACCCCTTCCGCTTCGTGGAGTTGGCCCAGGAGATCAACAACTCCATGCCCGAGTACGTGGTCCATCGCTCCGCCGATATCCTCAACGAGCAGGAGCGCTCGGTCAAGGGGTCCAGAATCCTGGTCCTTGGGGTGACATACAAGCCGGATATCGCGGATCAGCGCGAATCCCCGGCGGTCGCGGTGGCCGAGCGGCTCTTGGCGCGCGGCGCCCAGCTCTCCTACCACGACCCCTACGTGAAGTCCTGGCACCTGGCGGACCGCACCCTCCGGAGCGTGACTGACCTGGACACCGCTCTGGCCGAGGCAGATCTGGTGGTGCTGCTGCAGGCCCACCGTGCCTACGACCTGGCGTCCATCGAAGCCCGGAGTGCGGTCCTGTTCGACACCCGCGGCAAGAGTGAGGGCATCCGGCTCTGATGATGCCGCAGCTCGCTGGTCGAGGTGCCCTGGCGCGGACCGTCCGGTCCGCTCGCGCTCGGACACGGCGGTGGGCCGGAGGCATCACCCCTCTCGTGGAGTTCCGCCGCCGGCAGCGGGTGCGTGTGGGATACGGGCAGACGGAACCGCTGGACTACCGTCCTTCCGGCTCGTTCCTCTTCATCACCAGCAACGGCGCGGGACTGGGACACATCTCCCGGATGCTCGCGGTGGCGACCCGGCTTCCGAGCGACCGTGACCCGGTGATCCTGACCCTGTCCAAGGCCTACACGCAGGTGCAAGGACTCGGCGTGGAAGTCCGCTATTTCCCGTCCGCCGCGGCGACGGACGGCGATGCCGACTCCTGGAACCACGGATTCGGCCGCCACCTGTTCGAGCTGATGAAAGAACTGCGCCCCTCCGTGGTGATGTTCGACGGTACCTGGATCTATCAGCCGGTCACGGATGTGTGCCGCACCCTCGGGATCCACCTCGTCTGGATGCAGCGAGGATGCTGGCGTCCGGAGGTGGACCGGAACTCCCCGCAGCGCCATCTCGCCGCGCGGGTGTGCGATGAGGTGATTGTTCCCGGTGACTACGGGTGCCGCGAAATGGTTGATGTTGGTCCGGGCGTCCCCGTCCACTACGTCAATCCAGTCACCCTCACGGGGCCGGAAGACCTCCTCAGCCGGGAGGAGGCCTGTGCGGACCTGGGATTCGATTCATCCCGCAGGTATGTGTTGATCAGCCTGGGCGGCGGGATCCTGTTCGATGGTGAGAAGGCGGTGGCCGCGGCCCTGGAAGCGGTCCTCTCCCTCGGGCCGGAGTGGGTGCCGGTCATGACGCGGAACCCCCTGGCAGAGGAGGCGGCTGTGGACGAGCGTCTCCAGGTCATGAGCGCCTATCCGTTGGCCCGGTACTACCGGGCCTTCGAATTCGCGGTCACTGCGGCGGGATACAACTCCGTCCAGGAAGCCATTGCTCTCGACCTGCCCTCGATCCTGCTGCCGAACGACCGGACCGTTACGGATGATCAGGTCAGGCGAGCCCTGTCCGTGGACGAGGAGGGCCTGGCCCGCACGGTCCGCTCGGCAGAGGGGCTGCGGGAGGCGATCACCGCGCAGGCGGCCGGTGACGGCAGAGCCGCCGAGGCCCCGCTGCCGGCTGATGGAGGAGCGCAGGCCGCCGAGCTCCTGGCCGACCGGCTGCGAGCGATCGCGGCAATGTAGAAGGACTTGGAGATCAAGGTGATCGGGACGGAACGGGACAGGACGGGACGGGACATGGACGCGCACGGTGCAGGGGCTGACGAGAAGTACCCCGGGCTTCCGCCGGCCTTGACGGCAGTGGTGCACCGCGCCACCCGTGACCGCCTGGACAAGTGGGCCGTGTCTTCGGAGACTGCCGAAATCGGTGAGTTCTACGCGTGGATCGCCTCCGAGGGCACCATGACCTTCGCCGAGGTCCGGGAGCAAGTCCACAAAGGCCGGCTGGACGGGCTCGACCCGGCGAACCTTGTCCGCATGGCGCGGTTGCTGGCGGTCCAGCTCATCGCCCCGCAGCATGACGAATTCGTGGTGGACGTCCTTCAGCTCGTCCTGCGCCACGATCCCCACAACCCGGCGTACCGTCACCACCGCAAGCTGTTGGTCGAGATGCTGTTCGAACAGGGAAGGTTCGCCGAGGTCCGCAAGCTCCTGGGCCGGCATCCGGACCTGGCCTCTGAGTCCTGGGGATACCTGGACGCGGATACTCTCAACCCCTTCGTCACGGGGAATCGGGCGGACCACGCCCAGTGGCTCCAGGCCTTCAACCGACCGTTCACCAGCTTCGGCCTGGGGCCGGTCACCGTGGACCCGGACGCCGCCAAGCCCTTCGACACGCTCTCCGCGGTTCCGGAATCCGAGGTGCGCCATGGCGGGCCCCTGGTCTCCGTGATCGTCACGACGTACAACCCCGACCCGGCAGAGATCGTCACCGCCGTGCAGTCGATCCTCAAGCAGACCTGGCGAAACCTCGAGGTCCTGCTCGTGGATGACTGCTCGAGTCAATCCGACCCGGTGATACTGGACGAACTGGCCGCCTCTGATGACCGGATTCGCCTCATCCGTCTCGACCCCAATGGGGGTACCTACCGGGCCCGCAATGAGGGCATCAAGGCGGCTCGTGGTGAATTCATCACCGGCCAGGACACGGACGACTGGTCCCACCCGGAACGGATCGCCCTCCAGGTCGACCGTCTTCGCGACCGCGAGGACGTCGCCGGGGTGATGACCCGGGCCACCCGCATGGACGACACCTTGGTGCGGGTGTCTCGCGGTCTGGTTCCGGTGCGCCGTTGTGAGGTCAGTTTCATGATGCGTCGCGAGGACGCCATCGGGGTCGGCGGCTACCTGCCGGTGCGCAAGGCGGGGGACTCGGAGTTCCGTGAGCGGCTCGAGCGGTGGACGGGGAAGCCCACGGACGTCCTGGACGAGCCCCTGTACATGATCAGGCTGTCCCTCGGGTCCCTGTCCCGATCTGACTTCCGCGTCGGCTGGAACCATCCGATGCGCACCGGCTTCCGCAATGCCTACCGGCGCTGGCACCAGACGGTGGAACCCGCTGAGCTTGCCTTGGACAACCTGGGCGACGAGGACCGTTTCCCGTTCGCCATCGCCCCGAACATGCGGGGAAAGGAATATGAACCGCAGCGTGTTGATGTCTGCTTCGTGGCCGACTGGCGCGGGAATTCTCCGCAGGTCGGTGAGGTCTTGGAAGAGATCCGTGCCTGCCGGGACGGCGGCCTCAGCGTCGCCGTCCTCCAGATGGAATCTCCCTACGGGTCGAACCAGTTCGGCACCCCGATCCTCCCCGAGGTGCAGGAACTCATCAATGATGGGTCCGTGCTGCAGATGTACCCCCACGGGCCGGACACCGCACGGAACATCATCGTCCGGGACCCGGCAACAGTCCACCTGGGCCGCCGGGCGTCGCTCGGACTGGCTCCAGACCGGCTGTTGATCGTCGCGGACGCGGAGGAGATGTCCATCCGCGACCGCGACTGGACCTTCGACCCGGCGTGGACACAGTCGATGGCCGCGGACATCTTCGACTGTCAGGCCGAGTGGGTGCTGACCGCAGCCGACGCCTCGTCCGAAAAAGCCGCCGGCACCGATTTCCCCGTGCCCGTCGCCGATTGGGCCTACCCCGTGGTGCTGTCGGCCGGCTGGACCGCGCGTCCGCCGGCGCCGGTACGGACCGAAGGAGTCGTCCTCGCCCGCCGGGTGGGCACGGACTCCGGGGACTGGCCGGCGAACGAGGAGCAGATTGAAGCTGCCTACCCCACGGATGGATCGGGGGAGTACCGGTGGCTGGGGGATGCTGACGTGCTCCTGGACCGCGTGGGACGGAGAACCCTCCCGGCCTCCTGGGTGTGCTTCGGCGACGGCGAGATCGACCCCCTGATCTTCTGGCGCTCGGCGGACTTCTGCCTGCAGTTCGGCGGAGACTCGGCGACGGGGCACCCCCGGCGTGATGTCCTCGAAGCCCTCGCGGCCGGCGTCGTGGTGGTGGGCGATGTAGGCCACCAACGGGCCTACGGTGACTTCGTGGTCGAAGTCCGGCCAGCGGATGCGGCTGAGACCGTCCGGACGCTGGCGGAGAACCCCGAGGAGTACCGCCGTCTGGCCCTAGCAGGACAGAAGCACGTTCGGGCGAGGTACGGCGGCCAGTCATTGGTCCGAACCCTGCAAGACAACAACGGCGATGAGGATGGGACGAGAACATGAGGATCACTGCCCGGAGGATTTTGCCGGTCATCCTGGGGGTCGTCGCGGCTTTCCTGCTGGCCCTGGTGCTGACCGTGGCGGGCTATGCCGGTGCCGAGGTGGTGACGGCGGGAGCATTCTGGACCACCCTGGCGACCCTGATGCTGCTCATGCTGGTGTTGGCGGCGATACTGGCCGTTCTGGCACTGTCCCTGGTGCGCCTGGTGCTGCGTTCCGCCAAGGTGCGGAAGTGGCTACGTCGGCAGATCGACCGTTTCCTCGACTACGTGGAGAAGGATTCCCAGCGCCGTCAGGCGGCGAAGGCTCAAGTTCTCTCGGCCCGGCGCCAGGAGACGACGACGCGGGAACGTCTCGAGGCCGCGGAGCGCCGCCTGCTGGCCACCATGGATACCTTCCGCTTCGGCCATGAAGACCGGCTGGCAGCCCTGGAAGAGCGACTGGAAGCCGTGGATGAGCACATGGAACGGCAGGCCTCTAAGGCCGAACGCCAGCGTTCTGATGGCGTCCGGCATACGACGACGACCTCAAGGGAGACCGTGCGGCAGGTCGAGTCCCTGATGCAGCTGTCGGCGCGGGTCGACTCCTCGCACCACCGTCTGCCGCTCTCGGGAGGCTTCGCCATGAACGCCGAGGGGCTGCTCTGGTTGACCGACCTGCTCCAGGATCACCAGCCCCGGAAGGTCCTTGAGGTGGGCAGCGGCGCGTCGACCTCCTGGATGGGAGAGTTCGTCCGCCGCCACGGCGGGAAGATCGTGTCCGTGGACCATCTGGAGGAATACGCGGCCCAGACACGCCATGTGGTCGAGGCCCGTGGCCTCGGGGACACCATCGAGGTCCGCCTGTCTCCACTGCAACCCGTCGACATCAAGGACCGGACCTTTCAGTGGTACGGACTGGAGGCCTTCCATGACCTCCGGGACATCGATCTGCTCGTCGTGGACGGGCCGCCCAAGTCCACGGGCGAGAACGCCCGGTTCCCCGCGCTGCCCGTGCTTCTTGACCGCCTCGCGCCGGGCTGCCTCGTCGTGATGGACGACTACAACCGGCCCGATGAGCGGGCGATCGTGGAGGACTGGCTAGAGCAGTTCCCGCAGTTTGAGCCCGTCGAGACGTTCAACGAGCGGATCGGGATGATCCGACGAGTCGGCTGATCTTCCGCACGGCCCGGCGCACCAGGCTTGGTTTGGGCCGGACCTGGGTCGGAGCCGCCTGGACTGAAGCCGCCTGGGCCGCCGTGGCCGGAACTGCCGCTGCTGTGGTGCCCTCGGGGGCGGCGGAAGGTTCCATTCCGGCGGGCTCGTGCTCAGCGACGAAGCGCTTCAACGCCTGCTTGTCCACGCGGTCCTCCAGGAGCGGCCCGGCCAGGGCCTCGACGATTCCCCGGGCGTTGAACGGCAGCTGAACACGGTGGGCGAGGTCCACCTCCTGGATCCGCAGGGTGGCCCAGCGGCCCAGTCTGCCCTCCACGTAGAACAAGTCGTGCCAGTCGAAGGGTCCGGGGTACTCCGTGTCCAGACCTGCGTAGTCGACGTACCGTTCGAATGCCGACCTGACGAGCGGATGCTCATGGAAGGGCGACGAATTGTAGAGGTAGGACAGTCGTTCCACATCAGGCTGACCGGATCGCTTCTTATAGAATCCCGTGCCGACCTCGGCCACCATGGACTGCAGTTGGACGGTGTCAACGGGCAGCTGTTCCGCGTAGGCGACTGAGACGCGTCGAAACTGCCGGGAATACCGGAGGCTCCGCTCGTAGGACCGGCCGTAGTCTGTGCCTGCGGTCGTGGACAGTGCCTTCAGGACATTCGGGCTGAGGTCGATGACCTGGTGGCGCAGGCCGTAGAGCTCGGCCAGCTTCACCGCCGCCTCAAGATCGGCAGCCATTCCGGCGTGCGGATTGCTCACATCGATGTAGGTCCACGTGACGGCTGTGTCGGTGTTGAGATACGGGGCCGTCGCGGCCAGGGTGGAGCGCGAGTCCGTCCCGCCGGTCAGCGAGATGCCGATCTGGTCCGTCGAGGCGCAGATCAGCCGGACGTGACGGATGAACAGATCGCGAAAGGCCTCATAAGCCTTCTCGGAATCTCTGATGGCCGTGGTTTCCGGGAACGGGTAGTAGCGACGGTGCTGGGGCGTGGAGCCAGCCTTCAGGTGCAAGGCGTGATTCGGCAGGACGGGCAGGACACCTATGAAGGGAGTCTCCACGCCTGGCCAGTAGATAGTTCCCTTGGCGCCATGGTCCCGAGGGCTTGCCATGAGCTCCCGGTACGGTGTGTTCAACTCGGCGCCGGTGGCCTCGGCCAGCAGGTGAGAGTAATTGGAGAACGTGGTCCCGCGTTCATCGTGGTGCCAGAACACGGCCTGGGTGGCCGCGAAGTCTGTGATCAACACGGTCTCGGTACCGTCATAAAGCATGGCCGTCCACCGGCCACCGAGATAAGCCACGCGGCGCAGTGCCTGCTGTAGGCCCTCAGCCTCCAGCAGGTGGCCGATGGTGGATACAACGATCTCCGGGTCGACGATGTCGTCGGTGAGATCGATCGGCTCGCCGATGACGGCGGCGCGGACCTGATTCCCCTCGTGGACCGCCCATGTGGTCTTGGGGTGCAGCCGGACCGTGAGGTTCCCGAACGCTTCCGCCCGCCAGCCGGCGAGGTCAGATACCTCCACGGCGTGATCGGCGGCGAGGTACCCGTAGTTGAAGGCGTGGTCGATCGGGGTCTGCTCGTCAACACTGGAAGTCATGCACCGAGCGTAATCCACGACTCTGTCTGCGCAGTACACCCGGGTCTAGTTGCCTCATGTCAAGATGCCAGCTTGTATTGATTCGTTGACTCATCCGTTTTCGCCCGCGTGCGGGGTGGGCGGCTGAGCCTGGTCTTGGATGTCGAAGACATGGTGTTGCTGGTGTCGGTCCGGCACGGGCCCGCGCTATTTTTGGCGAGGGTGACGAGCCGGTCCTGGAGGGCGGCAGGATCTCGATCTCCGTTGGGGTGTCGTAGCGGCAGTAGCCAGCGCACCGTCTGATCCAGGCCCCGTTTTTCTATTCGACGTAGGATCGCGGTCAGTGCCCAGATCTGCTGCTCTGAATAGCGGTAGAGCGGTCCACGTAGCTTGGGTGTCGCCGGCACGCCGGCCAATTCCCGGCGAATGGCATTGCGGGCGTGGTCGCTCCACGCGGGCAATGTTGAATGAGGCAATGAACCGCCCCGCGCGGGCATTCAGCCTGAGTCAACTCGCGGGTTTGGACTCGCCGGGATCGCGGGTTACACTGGTGAGTCGGTCCTTAAGGGATCTACCCTGCCCGGATGTCGGAGCGTGGCTCACGCCGCTCGAGGAATCCGCACCGCCACCGATTCGGAAGGAATGCTGATGTCCGCGTCATCGTCACCCTCCGCTGCGGAAACGGCCGGTGCCTGGGTGATCTCCGTCAAGGACCTGGTGCGCAGCCCGGGGTCCATGAGGACCCTGGAGGAGCAGTGGCCAGCCCCCGAGGCACTGTCCACTCCGCTCATCGGCATCCCGGCTGGTTCAGCCGTGGACGTCGACCTGCGTCTGGAGTCGGTCCACGAAGGCATCCTGATCACCGGTGAGGCTCACGCCGAACTGGTGGGAGAGTGCAGTCGTTGCCTGGACCCGATCCAGGAAGGGATCACTGTTGACCTGCAGGAGCTGTTCCACGCGTCCGCCCCGGAGGGTGGGAGTGACGAAGAGCGCCTGGTGGTGTACGAGACGGTGGATCTGGAGCCAGTCCTCCGGGACGCCGTGGTCACGGCCTTGCCTTTCCAGCCGGTCTGCCGGCCGGGATGTCTGGGTCTGTGCTCCGAGTGCGGCATCCGACTGGAGGACGCACCGGACGATCACGTCCATGAACAGCTGGATCCGCGCTGGGCGGCCTTGGCCGAACTGACGAAGACCTCCGAGTCCGGCACTGCCGGGCCGGAGACGAAGACCTCATCCGACGAGACAGAAGAGAGATAGCCGTGGCAGTTCCGAAGCGGAAGATGTCCCGTTCCAACACCCGTGCCCGCCGCTCCCAGTGGAAGGCCACCGTGCCCCCGCTGGTGAAGTCCGTGGAAAACGGCCGCGTCACCTACCGCCTGCCGCACCAGGCCCAGGTCGTGACCGATTCCGCCGGTACGCCGTTGTTCATGGAATACAAGGGCCGCAAGGTCGCCGACGCCTGAGGTGCCCATGGCGCCACGGAAGTCGGTACAGGCGTCCGGACAGCAGTCCGGGCGGCGCCGGCCGGCCCAGCTGGACCGGCCGATAACTGAAGACCTGCTCAAGCGTCTCGGGGTCGTCATCGGCCCCGAGACGCTTGTGCTCGCCCTGACGCACCGCTCCTACTCCTATGAGCAGGGCGGGTTGCCGACCAACGAGCGCCTCGAGTTCCTCGGCGACTCGGTGCTCGGTTTCGTGGTGACTGACCACCTCTACCGCACCTATTCGGATCTCGCCGAGGGTGATCTAGCGAAGATGCGCGCCGCCGTCGTCTCCACCCGCGCCCTCGCCTCCGTGGCCCGCACCGTCGGCGTCGGCCCAGCCGTGCTGCTCGGAGAGGGCGAACGGCGAACCCGCGGTGCGGACAAGGACTCCATCCTGGCCGACACCATGGAAGCGCTCATCGGCGCCACCTACATGGACCAGGGGCTGCCCGCCGCCCATGACCTCGTCCACCGGCTGGTCATCCCGCTGCTCGCGGACAAGCTCGCCATGGGTGCCGGGACCGATTGGAAGACCTACATCCAGGAGGCCGCTGCGAACGGTGGCCTCGGTCCCATCGAGTACCGGATGGAATCCGCTGGCCCGGACCATGACAAGGTGTTCACCGCCACCCTGGTGGTGGGCGGCACGCCCTACGCCACCGGTACCGGGCCCTCCAAGAAGGAGGCCGAACGCCAGGCCGCGGCCCATTCCTGGGACCGGATCTCGGCTGCCCATGTGGCCGCCGCAGGTACCGAGGCAGCCGCCGGTGCCTGAACTGCCCGAGGTGGAGGTTGTCCGCCGGGGGCTCGCGACCTGGGCGGCCGGACGTTCGGTCTCCGGTGTCGAGGTGGTGGAGCCGCGCTCCACCCGCCGGCACGACGGCGGCGCGGTCGCCTTCGAATCCCAGCTGACCGGACTGCGGCTGGCGGCACCCGAACGGCGCGGCAAATACCTGTGGGTTCCGCTGGTGGCCGCCGGTTCGCCGCCTGATCGGGCGCTCGTGACACATCTGGGCATGAGCGGTCAGCTACTCGTGAACGCTCCGGGTGATCCGGACCCGAGACACCTGCGCATCCGGATCCTGCTCGAGGGGGAGGGCGAGAGCTTGGGCGAGGGTGAGCGTGAAGGCGATGACCGCGAGGCCGCGCTGGAACTGCGTTTCGCGGACCAGCGTATCTTCGGCGGGCTGTTCATCGATGTCCTGGTGCCGGCGTCGGACCGTCCGGACCAGCTGGTGCCGGCCTCGGTGACCCATATCGCCCGCGACCCCCTGGACCCCCACTTCGATCCGGACACCGTGTATCAGCGGTTCCGCCGCCGCAGGACAGGCCTCAAGCGAGCGCTGCTGGACCAGGGCCTCATCTCCGGTATCGGTAACATCTATGCGGATGAGGCCCTGTGGCAGGCGCGTCTGCACTATGCCCGCCCCACCGAGACGTTGAACCGCGGCGAATCGGCGCGGCTGCTGGACGCGGTATGTGCCGTAATGGAGAAGGCCCTGGCCCAGGGCGGCACCAGCTTCGACGCGCTGTACGTCAATGTCAACGGGGAGTCCGGGTACTTCGACCGTTCGCTCAATGTCTACGGCCAGGCCGGCCGGCCCTGCGCGCGCTGTGCTGGCGAGGGGCATCAGAGCCTGATCGTCAAGGACCGGTTCATGAACCGGTCCTCGGCCTACTGCCCGCGATGCCAGCCCGTTCCGCGCCGCGCCCGCTGGTAGCGTCCGGGACGGCAGGATCAGCCGCAGCCCGGTTGCGGTCTAAGATGATGTGGAACTGTGACGTGTCGATGGGAACCCCTTTTGTCTCACACTGAGAACAACGATTATTTGCCGCGCCGCTCAAGCGGTCGGGCACGGCGGCGGCGCCATACCGTCCGCAACGCCTTCATCGTGGTTGCCGCACTGCTGGTGGTCGTCCTCGTGTCCGTCGGAGTCTATGTGGGCTCCATCGCCTCGGCCTTCAACGATCAGCGCCAGACGGTGGACGCCGGCATCGCCACCTCGGAGGCCACCACAGACGGCGCCCTGAACGTGCTGGTCATGGGATCGGACTCCCGCGGTGAGGGCATGGACACCGCCGAGAACAAGGGCGAGGAGGGCGAACGCTCGGACACCCTCATGCTCGTGCACATCCCCGAGGACCGGCAGGACGTCTACGTCATGTCGATCGTGCGTGACCTGTGGGTGGAGATCCCCGGCCACGGCGAACGCAAGGTCAATGCCGCGCTCGGACTCGGCGGCTACCCGCTGGTGACCTCGACGGTGGAGAACCTGCTGGGCGTGAACATCGATCACCTGGCCGTGATCGACTTCGAGGGTTTCAACGGGCTGACCAGCGCGCTCGGCGGTGTCCGGGTCTGCAACCCGCAATCCTTCTCCTCGGGACAGGTCAATCCGTCCTTCTTCGCCCAGGGCGAGATTCTGTTGGAGGGCTCCGATGCCCTGCGCTATGTCCGGGAGCGGAAAGCCTTCCTGGGTGGTGACTTCGAGCGGGTAGCCAACCAGCAGCGCTTCGTCTCGGCGATGGTGGACCAGATCCTCACGGTGGACACGCTGGCCAACCCCCAGAAGTTAATGGGCGTCGTCAACAGCATCGTGCCCTTCATCACGGTGGACGACGGGTTGGACGCGGCGACGATCGCCGGCTACGGCCTCCAGCTCAACGGCATCCGCACCGACGACATCGAGACCTTCACGATTCCCCACGGCGATCCGGCCGAGGGTCCCGGTGGAGCCTCGATCGTCCTCCAGGACGAGATGGCCACCGCTGAATTGTCCCAGGCTCTTCAGTCAGATCAGCTGGACGGGTACCTGTCGGAGGATCAGGACGGCGCCGAGTCGTCGCCCGCGTCAGCCTCGGCAGATGCCTCGGCGGCCGCCTCGTCCGGGACGGAGTCGGAGTCTGCGTCCGCCCCGGGCGCGAGTGATCAGGGCCCGTCCTCAGACGCGGCATCCGAAGCCGCCTCGGATGCCGCCTCCAGCTCGGCACCGGTGAGTCCGACGGCGGCCCCCGCAGCGCGGGCGCAGCCCTGCGCGGGGACCTGAGCCGTGCGTATCCAGCTGATCACGCACTCCTACCTTCCGGAACGCACCCCGCCCCAGCGACGGTGGACCGCCTTCGCGGAGGCTTTCCGCCGCCGCGGATGGGATGTGGACATCGTGGCTCCTCCCGGGGACCCCGCCCATATCCCCGGCGCGGATGCGTACCACGGGGGGCGGCTCATGGACCGTGCGGACGTCGGCGTCGGCCCATGGGGAGAGCGCGTCGTGCACACGTTGCGGATAGCGTTGCTGGGGGCCACCCGCGAAGGTCGCTTCCTGGGGTCCGTCGTCCATGCCGTCGTTGCCATTCCACGGTCATTCCTGGTGGAGCGGCCGGACGTTCTGGTGGTCACGGTGCCGGCCCTGCCGACCGTCGTCGCCGGCTGGGTCCTATCCCGGTGCCGACGGGTGCCTTTGATCGTGGAGATGCGCGATGCCTGGCCCGATCTGGCCCGCGAAGCCGAGGTGTCCATCGGACTGCTCAGTCGCCTGATGGATCGACTGGTCACCGGTACGCAGCGGTCAGCCGACCTGGTGGTAACGGTGACCGAGGGATTTGCCGAGCGATTGGCACAGCGTGGCATCGGCCCGGTGGCGGTGGTCAGCAACGGGGTACCCCTGGACGAGATCGAGCCGGCTGCGGTGCGGCATCGGCCACCACGAGAACTGCACGTCCTGTACGTGGGCAACCATGGGGAAAGCCAGGGGCTGGAGACGACCATCCGGGCAGCCGCTCTTCTGCAGAACGGGACGGAGAGGATCACCGTCCGCCTCGTGGGATCGGGCACCCGTAAGGATGAGCTGTGGGCCCTGAACGAATCTCTGGGGCGTCCTGTGGAGATGCTGGACTCCGTGCACGGCCCCGGACTGCGGTCCCAGTACGACTGGGCGGACACCTGCTTGGTCACACTGCGCCCGGATTGGCCCAGTTTCGCCTGGACCGTTCCGTCCAAGACCTACGAACTGCTCGCGGTCGGCAAGCACATCACCGGAGTGGTCACCGGTGAAGCAGCACAGATACTGAGCGACTCCGGAGCCGCGGACCTGGTCGATCACGATGCGGAGGCCCTGGCCGCGCTGTGGACGCGGCTGGCCCGCGACCCCGCGTCGACCACCACGGACGGGCGGGGGCGCGACTGGGTGACAGACCGGGCGAACCTGCCGGTACTGGGCCAACGCTTCGTCGATCTGGCCGCCGAGGTGGCCGGTGCGCGCTGGGAATCAGGGGCACCTGACCGGGGCCGGGCTCGGCAACTCGTCGCCAACCTGTCCCTGACCTGGGTTACCGTGTGGGAGCATGTACGCGATGATCCCGCGGTGATGGCACTGCAGATCACCCGCAGGCTTCCGCCGGCTGTGCGCCGTGCCGTGGCCGGTGCGGCCGCCCGCCTGGACAGTGGGCCGCTCCAAGTGGTGGGTGCTCTCGGTCTAGCGGCAGCGGGCCGGGACGATAAACTCAGGAGTCGGGCCGCTGCGGCGGCGGAGCGGGGCGAGGGTAACGGCATACTGCTGCGCTATGCGGACACGCTGATCGGCACGGGCGACGTTCCTGCTGCACGTGAGATCCTGGACCGGGCACGGCCCGGATCAGCCGGGCACCGCTCCGTGACGGCGCGTCTGGCCTGGCATGAGGGACACCTGAGCGAGGCGATCGGAGTCCTGCCTCGCGCTGGCCGGGGAAGCCGGCAGCGCGCCCGGTTCGTATCGGAACGCAACCGCATCACCACGACCCGGCCCCGGCTGGACCCGGTGCCGGGATACGTCCCGCACGAACGCTCGGTCCTGCACGTCCTGGACAACTCTCTTCCGCACACCGGTGCCGGGTACGCCCAGCGCAGCCACTCCATCTTGATGTCCTTGCGAGATGAAGGGTGGGACGTCGCCGCCGTGACCCGGCTGGGATGGCCTGTCCAGGTGGGCGTGGTGCACGCTGCCGTCCAGGACACGGTGGAGGGCATCGACTACCATCGCCTGCTGCCGTCACGCCCGGCCTCCGGGCTGGATCAACGCCTCCAACAGCATGCCGAGCTGTTGCTCCGTCTGGTGCTTCGACTGCGGCCTGAGCTGCTGCACACGACCACGGACTTCACCAACGGCCTCGTGGTGCGCGCCGTGGCCGAGGCCGTCGGCATTCCGTGGGTCTACGAGGTGCGGGGCCAGCGGGCTGACAGCTGGGCCTCCACGCGTGGCCCTGAGTCTGGGGGCTCCGAGTATTACCGGGCCTTCACCGCACGCGAGTCCGAGACCGCGCGCGCGGCCGACGCCGTCGTCACCCTGGGGCGGGGGATGCGTGAGAACCTGGTGGCACAAGGCGTGGCAGCGGACGGGATCGTTCTGTCCCCGAACGCCATCGGAGGCTCATTCCTCGCCGATCCGATGAGTCGCACCGAGGCGAGGTCTCGGCTGGGACTCGAATCGGACCTGGAATACGTCGGCTCGGTCAGTTCCATCGTTCCCTATGAGGGTCTCGATGTCCTGGTCCGGGCGGTCGCCGCCCTGGCACCGTCTCGCCCCCGACTGCGCCTGTTGCTGGTCGGGGACGGCACGGCCCTGCCGGGAGTGCTGGACCTAGCCGATGTGCTCGGGATCAAGGAACGTGTCATCGCCACCGGGCGCGTCGACCGGAGCCTGGCGCCCACCTACCACCAGGCCTTGGACGTGTTCGTGGTCCCGCGCCGGGACATCGAGGTGACCCGAGCCGTCACGCCGATGAAATCGGTCGAGGCCTCGGCCTCGGCCCGCCCGGTGGTGGCATCGGACTTGCCGGCCCTGGCTGAGCTGGTCCAGGACGGACGCACCGGAATGCTCGTCCCGGCCGAGGACCCGACCGCGCTGGCCGCGGCCCTGCGCCAACTCTTGGAGGATCCGGAGTTGGCCCGGACGATGGGCCGTGCCGGTCGGAACTGGGCGCTGGGTGAGCGCACCTGGCAAGCCAATGGCCGCCGCTATACGCAGCTGTACCGCTCGCTGCTGCACAGTTCGGCGCATCCGGCGAGCTCGGCACCCGGCCCGGCAGGACCGGCCTGAACTATGCTCGATCAGGCACCATTCCCACTGATCAGCGGGCAGCCGACTCTCCTGCCGCGGTCACGGCCGTGTGCAACCACTTCGAAGGGACCATCCATTCATGACTGAGATCTCCACCGTTGCCGTGATCGGCTTGGGCTACATCGGACTTCCGACGGCCGCCGTGCTGGCCCGCAGCGGTATCCGGGTCCACGGGGTGGACGTCAACCAGGGGACCGTCGAGGCGGTGAACGCAGGTCGCGTCCCGTTCGTGGAACCAGAGTTGGGCGACGTGGTGGCCGGGGCGGTGTCCCGGGGGACGCTCTCAGCGTCCACAGAGGTCGCCGCCGCGGAAGCGTTCATCATCGCGGTGCCGACCCCCTTCGCCGATGATCACCGGGCTGACCTGAGCTACATCGAGGCGGCGGCACGCAGCATCGCGCCACGCCTCGAAGGGACCGAGCTGGTCATCCTGGAGTCCACCTCTCCTCCCGGCACCACGGAGCGGGTGGCCGAGGTCATCCACGGGGAGCGGCCGGATCTGGTCGCAACGGGGACCCTGATGTTCGCCCACTGCCCCGAGCGCGTGCTGCCAGGGAAGATCATGCGCGAGCTGGTCACCAACGACCGGATCATCGGCGGCTCCACTCCCGAGGCCGCCACTGCTGCGCAGCGCCTGTACCAGCGCTTCTGCGAGGGCGAGTTCCTCCTGACCGACTCGCGCACCGCCGAGCTCGCCAAACTCGTGGAGAATTCCTTCCGCGATGTGAATATCGCCTTCGCCAATGAGCTGTCCATGATCTGCACCGAGCTCGGCATCGACGTCTGGGAGCTCATCGAGCTCGCCAATCACCACCCCCGGGTCAACATCCTGCAACCCGGTCCGGGCGTCGGTGGGCACTGCATCGCCGTTGACCCCTGGTTCATCGTCTCGGCGGCTCCGCAGTCCGCGCGCATGATCCGGGCCGCCCGCGAGATCAACGACGCCAAGCCGGAATGGGTGGTCCGCCAGGTCAAGGCCGAGTCCTATGACGTCCAGCGGGAAACGGGACAGTCCCCGGTGATCGCCGCACTGGGCCTGGCCTTCAAACCGAACATCGACGACCTCAGGGAATCGCCCGCCGTCACCATCACCCGTCGGATGGCCGAAGAATTCCCGGACAGCCGCATCCTGGCGGTCGAACCCCATGTGGATGTGCTGCCGGCCGAGCTCGCGGACCGGGCGAACATCGACTTGGTCACCGCCGCCGAGGCCATCGAGCAGGCGGACATCGTCGTGTTGCTGGTGGACCACCGGACCTTCAGCGGACTGCGGAGCGAGGTCGCAGGGCTCCGAGTGGTGGACACCCGAGGTCAGTGGCGCTGAGCGGCTGAGGCGGCTCAGCGCCAGGCGATGGTCAGCGGTGCCAGGCTGGCCTGCAGGGACCGCCGGTGCGCGGCAGCCTTTTTGTAGTTCTTCTCGGACTTGAGCTTTGTGTACTTGCGGTAGTGGGCCGTCACCGTGTCCGGTTCTCCGTCCATGATGAGTTCACCTTGCTCGATCCAGATCACTCGGGTGCACATATTCTTGATGGTGCCGAGAGAGTGGCTCACCAGGAAGACGCAGCCGGCCTGCTGACGCAACTCGTCGATGCGGGCCTGGGTGCGGCTCCGGAACTGCGCATCGCCGGTGTTGAGCGCCTCGTCGATGATGAGGATCTCCGGGTCGATGCTGGTGGCGATGGCGAATTGCAGCCGGGAGGCCATGCCGGAGGAATAGGACTTCAGCGGGAGGTGGAGCTTGCCCTTCAGGCCACAGAGCTCGACGATGGACGGACGCTTGGCTTCGACCTGTGCCGGCGTCATCCCCATGGCCAGGCATCCCAGGGTGATGTTGTCATCACCGGAGACGGTCCTGACGAGGGCTGCGTTCACGCCCAGCATGATGGGCGTGGACGTGGCGTGGATGATGCCAGTCGTGGGGCGCAGCCGGCCGGTGATGAGGTTCATCAGGGAGGACTTGCCGGAGCCATTGGTCCCGACGATGCCCACGGACTCACCCTGGCGGACTACCAGGGACAGGGGCTTCAGGGCCTCAACGCTGGTGGTCCTCATGCGCTGCACGCGCCCGGTCCACCTCATGCCTGTCGACTCGTCGCTGGGCGGCCGCGTCCGGACGGTATAGGTCAGCCCGGCGCGGTCGATGACCACGAGTGGATCTCTCAGGATGACCGGGGCTCCTGCGGACGTGGCGGCAGTCTCCTGCGCTGTGGTGGTGTCTGGAGTTTCACTCATTGCTCACGCCCATATGATTCCTCTGCCTGCCAGAATACGAGACCGCCGATCACCAGTGCGCCCAGGGCCCAGGCCCCCAGCACGAGCCACCGTGCCGGATCGCCCATTCCACCGTAGAGCAGGATGTCCCGGACGATGTCGAGGACGCAGAACATGGGGTTCGCGTTCATGAGAGCGGTGAGGGGCTCATTGCCCGCGAATCGATCAGCGCTGAAGAACACGCACGACAGATACAGCCAGGCCCTCGTGCCGAAGGCGATGAGGTGGGTCACGTCGTTCCAGCGAGCCACGAGCCGTGCCAGGAACAGGCCGAGGCCTAGGTTCATGATGAAGTTCAGGGCCAGGGCCGGCACAAAGAGCAACCAGGCCCAGGTGATCGGCTCTGACGGCGGGATGGCCAGAACCAGGACGAACATCATCAGGAACGTCGGGATATTGCTGATCAGCTCACGGACGTTGGTGGCGACGGCCAGGGTGGCCCGGGGGAAGCTGAAGGCACGGATGACCGGGCGGTTGCCCACGATGGCCTTCGAACCGGCGGTGACGGACGAGGTGGTGTACCTGAACATGAACACCCCGATGATGAGGTAGCCCAGGAAGTTCTCGATGCCACGGCCGGTGCCCAGAAGGACACCGAAGACGAGGAAATAGGTCGCGCCGTTCAGGATCGGGTTGAGCAGCATCCACAGCCGGCCCAAAGCGTCGTTGGCGGCCGAGCCGGCCACGCGGGCCCGGGCATCGAAGAGAATGAAGTGCCGGTAACTCCACATCTGGCCGATGTACCGGAAGATATTGGGGCGGGCACCGACGCGGACGAAGGGGCGCTTGTCGATGAGGACGACATCGGAATCGGTCCCAGCGGGCGCCGAATCGGAGTCCTGCACGGACATGAATGGTGCCTTTCGACTCAGGACATGACGCGGCGGTCGCCGCGCTGTAGCCGCCGGACCGGAATCGGACCTGTGCGGTGACCGATCCATGATACCCGAAGCCTGTGATCCGACGAGAGCCTCGCGTACCCGGCGGCAGGCCGCCACGGAGGCGCGAACTGCACCTCATAGTATGGCGCTGACATGATTTCCTGTGCGTTCAACCCGCCGAAGTGAGGATCCAATGAAAAAGGTCATGCCCATCTTTGGGACCAGACCGGAGGCGATCAAGATGGCGCCCATCGTCCAAGCCCTGCAGGCAGACGATCGCTTCGAGTGCCTGGTCACCGTGACGGGCCAACACCGGGAGATGCTGGACCAGGTCAATGAACTCTTCGGGATCGTTCCGGACCACGATCTGAACATCATCCAGTCCCGGCAGACGCTCAACATGGTGCTGGCTCGAACGGTGGACGGGCTGGACTCCGTGCTGGAACGAGTCCAGCCGGATGCCGTCATCGTTCAGGGGGACACGACCACTTCGACGGCCGCGGCGTTGGCATCCTTCAACTGCGGCATCCCGGTGGCGCACGTTGAGGCTGGGCTGCGCAGCTTCGACCTTCATTCCCCTTTCCCAGAAGAAGCCAATCGCAAGATCACCTCCCAGGTCAGCTCCCTGCACCTGGCGCCCACCAGCGTGGCGAGGGACAATTTGCTGCGAGAGAGCGTGGCCGCGGAGACGGTGTATGTCACGGGCAACACCGTCATCGATGCCCTGCTGGAGGTCGTGGGCCTGCGGGTGCCGTTCTCCGACAATCGGCTGCAGGCCCTGACGCAATCCGTGGCGGACGGTCGGCGGCTGCTGGTCGTGACCACCCACCGCCGGGAGAACCAGGGTGAGGCCATGCGCCGCGTCGGGCGGGCGGTGGCACGGCTGGCGCGGGAGAATCCCCAGCTGGACGTGGTCCTGCCCGTGCACAAGAACCCCGTCGTGCGGGAGGCCGTTCTGCCCGCACTGGAGGGGCTGGTGAACGTGTTGGTCACGGAACCTCTGGCTTACGGGGAGTTCACACACCTGCTCGCTCTGTCCACCGTGGTCCTCACGGATTCGGGCGGGGTCCAGGAGGAGGCCCCCGGTCTCGGAAAGCCCGTCCTGGTGATGCGGGAGAACACGGAGCGGCCGGAAGCGGTCACGGCGGGGACCGTGCGGTTGATCGGAACCGACGAGGAACGAATCTACAGGGAGGTCACCACCCTGCTGCGGGACCAGAATGCCTACGATGCCATGGCCCAGGCGGTCAATCCCTACGGGGACGGACAAGCAGCGGCCCGCACGGTCTCGGCCGTGGCAGAACTCCTCGGCGTGGGCACGCGGCTGCCGCAGTTCCGGGATGGTCTGGGGGAAGGGCCCGGCACCAGCCCATGTACCTGAAGACGTTGACGGTCCGCGGCTTCAAGTCCTTCGCCTCGGCCACCACCTTCCACTTCGAACCCGGGGTGACCGCCGTGGTGGGCCCCAACGGCTCGGGCAAGTCCAACGTGGTGGACGCCCTCTCCTGGGTGATGGGGGAGCAGGGTGCGAAGAACCTGCGCGGCGGCAAGATGGAGGACGTCATCTTCGCCGGCACCTCCGGGCGGGCCCCGCTGGGCCGTGCCCAGGTGTCCCTGACCATCGACAACGCGGACGGCGCCCTGCCGATCGAGTACTCGGAGGTCACCATCTCCCGCACGCTGTTCCGCAGCGGGGGATCCGAATACGCCATCAACGGCAGTTCCTGCCGATTGCTCGACATCCAGGAGCTGCTCTCCGACTCCGGCCTTGGCCGGGAGATGCACGTCATCGTGGGTCAGGGCCAGCTGGACCGGATCCTGCAGGCCAGCCCGGAGGAGCGCCGCGGCTTCATCGAAGAGGCCTCGGGGGTGCTGAAGCACCGCCGGCGCAAGGAGCGCAGCGTCCGCAAACTCGAGTCGATGCGCACCAACCTGGACCGTGTCCGGGACCTCTCCGAGGAGGTGCGCCGTCAGCTCGGGCCGTTGTCCAAGCAGGCCAAGACCGCCCGCAAGGCACAGCGCATCCAGTTCGACGTCCGTGATGCCCGGTCCCGGCTGCTCGCGGACGACCTGTTCCGGCAACAGGCGGCCCTGGAACAGCTGGGCGCCGGAGACCAGGAGCTCGAGCAGGCCGTGGCCACCGCTGAATCCGAGGTCGCGCGGGCCGAGGAGGCTGCAGCCCGGCTGGCCACGGAGGTCGCCACGGCCGGGCAGGCCTCCGCGGCCGCCCGCGACCACTGGTACCGGCTCTCGACCTTGGCCGAACGGTACCGTTCCCTGAGCGCCGTGGCCGCCGAGCGGGAACGCTCCCGCCGTCACCCCGTCCCGGAGCCGTCGGGCCCGGACCCGGAGACGGCGCGGGACCTCGCCGACCGGGCCGGGAGCGAAGCTGCCGAGGCTGAGGCAGCCGTGGTGACGGCCCAGGCCGAGCTCGAGCGCGCCTCCACGGAGCGTCAGCGTGCCGAAGCAGCGGCGCGGGCGGCGTCGGACACCTACACGCGCCTCCTGCAACAGGCCGCTGACCGGCGCCAGGCGGCCGCCGTCGCCGCGGGTCGCATCGAGGCGGCCAGGGCGACCGAGCAGTCCCTCCGGGCGCAGTGGGAGAAGGCCGCCGCCCGGCTGGCGGACAGTGAGCAGGCCGCGCAGTCCCTGCGCGCCGAACTGGCGGACCACCAGAACCGTCTGGCCGGCTCACTCGATTCCGAGGAGGAACTCGACGCGACCTACGAGGCCGCCGCCGCGACGGCCGATCGGCTGCGCGAACGCCTGGCTCAGCTCGACGAGGCGCTCGCCGTCGCCGCATCGGCCCACGGTGCCGCCCTGGCCCGGCGGGATGCTCTGGCCGAGGCCCTCCAACCGGAGGCCGGGGCCGCGGTCACGGCTCTCGGGGACCTGGCACCTACCGCCCTCGCCGAGGTCCTGACCGTGGAGGGCGGCTGGGAGGCCGCCATCGCCGCGGCCCTCGGCGGACCCGCGGAGCAGCTCGTCCTCGACGGCCTCGCCCCGGCCGTCGAGGCGGCGGGACGGCTGGCCGACGCCGGCGCAGCAGACGCGCGCCTGCTGTTCCCCTGGGCGCCCGGCACGGAAACTTCGGTCGCTACCCCGGCCATCTCCGCCGATTCCACTGCCCCGGTGCCAGGGGCGGCGGCGGGGCTCCCCGACGGGGCGACGGACGCGGCATCCGTGGTCCGGCTTCCCGCGGGGGACCCCGGGACCGCCGGCGCCACCGCGGAACCGTCGATCGCGGACACCGTGCGGTCCCTCCTGGCCGGGACGGTGCTCGTGGAGGACCTGGCCACGGCCACCGCGCTCCTGGACGGCGGATCGCTTCCGGCGCTCCACCGGGGAGTGCCGGTCCGCCTGGCCACCCGGGACGGGCACGTGGTAGGCCCGGGATGGGCGGACGGCCGCGGTGCCGGATCCGGCAGTCGGCTGGAGCGCCAGGCCGCGGCGGACCAGGCGGCCGGTGTGGCGGAGCAGGCCACCCACGAGATCGAACGGCTCCGGTTCGAGCGCTCCGGCGTGGCCCGGGAGGTCGAGGAGGCCGTCGCGGCCGAGACCGCCGCCCTCGAGGCCCTCGACGCCTCCGATGCCCGCTTCACGGCGGTCACGGAGGAACTGGCCCGGCTCAACCAGCAGCTGGCCCATGCCGACGACGGTGTGGAACGCCAGCGTGCCGAGCTCACGGCCTTGCGGGACCGCCTCTCGGAGGCGACGGCCGGCGTCGGGCAGGCCGAGGATCAGGCGCGGCGATCCCAGGAGGACTCCGTCGCGGAGCCACCGGGTGGCGAACCCCCGACCGGGGACGCGTCCGCCGACACGGCGGCTGTTCCGGACCCCGAGGCGCGGGACACGGCGGAGGAGCAGGCCGGCCTCGCCCGGCATCAGGAGACCGAGGCCAGGTTGGCCCTGAGGGCCGCCGAGACCAGCCGGTCACAGCTCGTCGCGCGGGCCGAGCAGGCGCGCCGCCAGGTCTCCGCCGCCACGCTGGCCCACCAGGAGAGGGAACGGGCGGAGCAGAAGCGACGGGCCTGGCTGACCCGGATCTCAGCGGTCTCACAGGCCTTGGCGCAGGCCCTGGAAGGGGTGCAGGACGCCGTGACCCGCGCCGATCGAGACCGCACGGAACTGGACCGCCGAGGTGAGGAGCTCGCGGCGCGGCGTCAGCAGCTCCAGCGCACCGCCGACCACCACCGTTCGGTGGTGGCCCAGGCCAAGGACCGGCTGCACGCGGCCCGGATGGCCCGCCAGGAACAGCAGCTCAAGCTGGACCAGCTGCGGGACAAATCCCTCGATGACCTCGGCATGACAGGGGACTACCTGCTCGAGCACTTCGGCCCGCACCTGCCGGTCCCGCTGGCACCGCCCGTGGAGGAGCTGGGAGGGACTGACACCGAGACCACCACCGGGACCGACACCGGGACCACCACCGAGACCACCACCGGGACCGAGACGGTGCCGTTCGACCGCGCGGAACAGCAGAAGCGGCTGCGCCGCGCCGAGCGGGAACTGTCCGCGCTGGGCCGGGTCAACCCGCTGGCGCTGGAGGAGTACGCCGCCGTGGAGGAACGGCACCGCTTCCTGTCCGGTCAGCTCGAGGACCTGGACTCCAGCCGTCGGGACCTGCTGAAGATCATCCAGGATGTGGATGACACGGTGCTGCGGGTGTTCTCTGCCGCGTTCGAGGACACGGCCGCCCAATTCCAGCACGTCTTCGCCACCCTGTTCCCGGGCGGCGAGGGGCGGCTGTTTCTGACCGATCCGGACAACCTGCTCGAGTCCGGCGTCGAGGTGGAGGCCCGGCCGGCGGGCAAGAAGGTCAAACGGCTGTCCCTGCTGTCCGGCGGTGAGCGCTCACTGGCGGCCGTCGCCATGCTCGTGGCGATCTTCAAGGCCCGCCCCAGCCCGTTCTACGTGATGGACGAGGTCGAGGCCGCCCTGGACGACACCAACCTGGGACGGCTGCTGGAGATCTTCCGGGAGCTGCAGCAGGACAGTCAGCTGATCATCATCACCCACCAGAAACGCACCATGGAGGTCGCGGACGCGCTCTACGGCGTCTCCATGCGCGGTGACGGCGTCAGCACCGTCATCAGCCAGCGTCTGGAGGCCCTGCGGGCCGCCCCGGCGGACTGACCTTCGGCAGGGCGCCCGTCCGGGGGCCACCCGGCGCCACCGGGAGGTTGGTCTCCGGGGCGAAAGTCCACGAGATGGCACCCACGGCCAGGATGCCGCCGGTGAGCAGGAAGGCCCAGCCGAATCCGGCCGCGTCCACCACCAGGCCGGCGATCAGCGGACCGGAGATCGCCCCGAGGTCGGAGGCCATCTGGGCGGTGGACATCACGGAGCCGGCCTTGCGCTCCTGGCCCACGATGTCCGCGACGGCGGCCTGCTGGGGTGCGTTGAGCGTTCCCGTGCCGGCTCCGGCCACCACGCACAGGGCCAGGAACAGCCACGGGTTGTCCATCCAGCCGATCACGGCGGTGCCCGCCGCGGCCACCAGCAGGCCGATGATGATCAGGGGTTTGCGGCCGTGCACGTCGGACAGCCGTGAGGAGAACGTGACCGCCGCGATGTTGCCGACGGCAAAGAGGGACAGGGCGGCACCGGCGATCTGCGGTCCGTCGAGCCAGAATCCGGTGCCCGTGAAGGCGGTGGCGGCCAGCAGCGGCGTGAGGGAGTTGCGCACGCCGAAGGTGGCCCAGCCATTGGCGAAGAAGGAGGTCAGCGCGGCGCGGAAGGCGGGACGCTCCCAGGCCTCGGCCAGCCTCATGTCAGGCCGGGTATCCGGCTTGCCGCGATCCGCGAGCCGGGAGTCGCGCAGCAGGAAGAACACCAGTCCGGCGGCGACGACCAGGGCCGTGCCGTAGATCAGGAAGGGCACCCGGTAGCCGAAGACCGCCAGCACCGAACCGACCACCGGGCCGGCGATGTTGCCGATCAGGAACGCCGAGGCGTAGGCCCCGGAGACCCGGCCGCGAATGCTCGGGGGCGACTTCCGGGCGAGGAACGCCATCGCGGACACCGTGAACAGGGTGGAGCCGATGCCGCCGAGGCCGCGGAAGATCAGCAGTTGCCAATAGTCCTGCGAGAACGCGATGAGGAACATGGACAGCGCGACAATCAGCACACCGGTCATGTAGGCCGGGGTCTCGCCGAACCGGCTCGTCACGCGCCCGGAGATCGGGGCGAACAGCAGCCGGGTGAGACCGAACGCGGAGACGACGGCGGAGACGGCGGTGGCTGAGGCGTTGAACGACTGGGCGTACTGCGGCAGGACCGGGGCGATGATGCCGAAGCCGATGGCGATGACGAAGGCGGCGACGATGAGGACCTTGATCTCCCGGGGGATGGGAAGCTGCTCCCGCTCCTGCCCGGTGTTCCTCGTGCGCGCCATGCCCTCCATCTTGCCACCTGCGGCCCGCCGGCCCGACCGGACCAGGACGGGCCGCCGCGTACCACCGCGAGTCACCCGGAGAGCTGTGACAGACTGGTCCGGTGGATCCGATCATCTTGATTTCGCTTGCCTCTGTCCTGCTCGTCGGCCTGGTCCTGCTGGCCTTCATCGACCGCAGGCCCCGCCCGCCCCGGGGTGGCTACCCGAGCACCCGGGATGCCAATGACCCGGCGCCGGGGGACACCTCTGGCCGAGGAGGTACCGCGGTCCTCGATCGTCCGGAGACGGACGACGCCGGCCCGGCGGGGACCGCGGTCGCCGAACCTGAGGCACCGGTCGCCGCCCCCGTGCCGGCCACGGACGTGGTGGAGGCCGAGGCGCCGACCGCCCCCGGGCTGGAGACACCGGCTCCGGTGGCCGGGCGCCTGGCGCGGCTGCGTGCACGCCTGGCCAAGTCCAACAGCATCTTCGGCAAGGGACTGTTGGCGCTGCTGTCCACGGACAACATCACCGAAGACGTCTGGGACGAGGTGGAGGAGACCCTCCTGCTGGCCGACCTCGGCACCGAGCCCACCATGGAACTCGTGGACAACCTGCGCGAACGCGTGACCGTGGAGGGATCCCGCGACCCCCAGCAGGTCAAGGCGATGCTCCACGAGGAACTGGTCAAGATGGTCGATCCGACCATGGACCGGCGCCTGGACGCCTCCCGCAAGGACGGCCGCCCCGCCGTCATGATGGTCGTCGGCGTCAACGGCGTCGGCAAGACCACCACCGTCGGCAAGATCGGACGGGTGCTTGTGGCGGAGGACCGCACGGTCGTCTTCGGGGCCGCTGACACCTTCCGTGCGGCCGCCGCCGAGCAGCTGGCCACGTGGGGGGCCCGGGTGGGTGTGGACACGGTCCGCTCCCATGAAGACGGTGCCGATCCGGCCTCGGTGGCCTTTGAAGCCGTGCGGACGGGCATCGAGACGGAAGCCGACGTGGTCATCGTGGACACCGCCGGGCGCCTGCAGAACAAGGCCAACCTCATGGACGAACTGGGCAAGATCAAGCGCGTCATCGAGAAGCAGGCCACCGTGGACGAGGTGCTGCTCGTCCTGGACGCCACCACCGGACAGAACGGCCTGGCCCAGGCCAAGGTCTTCGCCGAGGTCGTCAACATCACCGGCATCGCGCTGACCAAGCTGGACGGCACCGCCAAGGGCGGCATCGTGGTGGCCATCCAGCGTGAGCTCGGCGTCCCGGTCAAGCTCGTCGGCCTGGGCGAGGGCCCGGACGACCTCGCCCCGTTCAACGCCGAGGGCTTCGTGGAGGCCCTGCTGGACTGAGGACGGCCGGCGGGCTGCGGCAGCCGCTGACGACACGCCGGCACCGGCCGTCCACCCCGGCCTCAGGCACAACCACACGCATGGTGGCTATCCTTCTTGACGACCCGCGCGCCTCCGCGCCACGGGTGCCAGGGCAGGAACTCGACCTGCGAGAACCCCCGGTCGAGACCCGTATAGGGCTCCGGGGTGGAAGGGGACAACTACCGTGACTGTTCTGCTGGGGATCGTTCCCCGCGGCAAGGCGTACCGGGCCGGCCTCGAGGCCGTCTCCGCCGCCGTCGTCGAGTCCTTCACTCCCTTTCTGGGGCCGCGCTACCGGCGGGAGGCCGTGATCCGCCGGGGCCTGTCCGGAGGAGCGATGCTGGTCGAGTGGCCGGCCACGGTGGCGCAGCACACCAGCCGCAAGGGCACGAGGTGGGCCTCGGCAACGTTCCCGGGCGCCGGCGAGCAGCTGCTGCGTTCGTCCGGGAGATTCGGGCATCCGATGCAGATGCGCACCCCCGTGGGCGGCACCTACATGGCGATCTCCGGGAACCGCCGGGAGATCTTCGCCTGGAACACGGTGCCGGCCCTCGAGGCCGTCCACTATGGCGAGGACGCCGACTACTTCTACGTCTCCAACCGCCCCCTGGCCATCGCCCTCGCCATGGCCCGAGGCGACGTCGACGCGGTGGAGACCAGCGACGACTATCTCGCCGAGGCGCTCAACTTCGGCTTCTCGATGTCCGGGCAGAGCCCCTTCGTGGGCGTGCGGACCATCCCCACGCGCGGTGCGGTGAGGATCTCCGGGGGGCGACTGGAGGTGGTGGACGGGCCCGAGCGGCCGCCCGCCACGATTGTCCAGGTGGAGGACTCGCTGTACCGGGGAGTGGACGAACTGGAGGCGGCGCTGAACAGCTCCACCGATCGGCTCCTGGCGGCCCTGCCGGAGAAGACCATCCAGTTGCGCCTGAGCGGCGGCAAGGACAGCCGGCTGCTGCTGGGGCTTCTGCGGAACCACGGGGTGACGGACCTGCACGCGGTCACCCAGGGGGACGAGACCAGCGAGGAGGTGATGGTCGCGGCCCAGCTGGCCGAGATGACCGGCATCGAGCACTCCGTCGTGAAGCCGGCCCTGAGCGTGCCCGGCAGCGTGATCGACTCGTTCACCCAGTCCCTGCGGGACGGACAGGGGTTCTTCCTGTCCGAGGCCCTCGGCGCCCCGTACGCCTTCGCGGATCCCTTCGTGGTGGGCGAGGGCTATGCCTCGGGGCAGTGGCCCACGTTCAAGGGGCTCTTTCAGCGCAAGAGGAGCATCGTCCAGGCGGATCTGGACCGCGAGTGGGCGGCGCACAACGCCCAGATCCTGACTCCGGAACTCAACGAGAGCACGGCGCAGACGCTGCGGGACTGGGCGGAGTCGATGCCCGGGAGCACCCTGGCGGAGATTCTCTACGCCTATGGCCGGGACGTCCGGGCCAGCCGGTATATGCAGGCCAGCACCGTGGTGGTGGACGGGTACTCCCAGGTGTTCTTCCCCTTTGCGGACTCCGAGGTCACGGCCGTCTCGGATGCGCTGGTGCCCTATCTGCGCTTCTCCCATGTCGCCATGTTCCTGGTGATGCGCCGGGTGTGGAACGAGTCGCTGGCGGTCCCCTTCGCCCGCGGCGGCCGGTTCCGGTTTGAGCGGGACGGGCCTTCTGAGAATCTCAGCGGTCCGGACTTCGCCGCGCGCAGGGCCGCCCCGGAGCCCCGGGCGGTCACCGTGCTGGGGGCCGACCGGATGGCGGAGGTCCCGGACCGGACGCTCATCGATGAGCCCTTGACGGCCAGTTCCCGCTACCTGCTGGAGTGCGCCGCCTGGCCTCGGTTGGAACAGATCCTGAGCCCAGGGTTCGTGGCCCAGATCCGCAGGCTGGCGGCCATGGAGACGGAGCAGGAGGCGCTGGTTGCCATCTCGACGCGGGCCGGCCGGATCCGCACCCGGGTCAACCTCTCCCGGGCGATCCTGGCCGACCGTTGGCTCTCCCGGGAGTGGTTGCAGGCGTAGACGAGCGGACCCATGGTGGGGACGGCCACGCCCGGAACGTCACCGGAAACGTGGTGTTCATGTATGCCGGGAAGTCGTGATCCTCCCGAAACATCCCCGGCGGTGCCATGAAACACCGCGGGCGCATTCTCTTAACCGGGACCGGTCGCAACCCGTCGCGACACCGCACGATCTCCCGGGCCATCCCCGCCCGGGAAGCACGGGTGGTCCTTCGGCGAGAGGATGAACAGTGGAAACGATTGAACTGACATCGGGGCATGTCTGGACCATGGTGTGTGCCGCCCTGGTACTGCTGATGACCCCTGGATTGGCCTTCTTCTATGGCGGTTTGACCCGTGCCAAGGCCGCCTTGAACATGATGATGATGTCCTTTGTGTCCATCGGCCTGGTGGCCGTGGTCTGGGTGCTCTGGGGCTACAACATGACCGGCGGTGACGGCATCGCCGAGATGTTCGGCAACCCGTTCGCCGACTTCGGGCTCTACGGTTCCCTCGGCACCGAGGATCTGATCGGCATCGGTTTCGGCGCCACCTTCGCCATCATCACGGTCGCCCTGATCTCTGGTGCCGTCGCCGACCGCGCGAAGTTCAGCACCTGGGTGGCCTTCGTCCCGATCTGGGTCACAGCCGTCTACTGCCCGCTGGCCTTCATGGTCTGGGGCGGCGGCCTGCTCTCCGCCGACGGAGCCATCGGCAGCGCCGTGGGCGAGGCCGTCGACTTCGCCGGTGGGCTGGTCGTCCACATCTCCGCCGGTGTGGCCGCCCTGGTCATCGCCCTGCTGCTCGGCAAGCGCCAGGGCTTCGGCACGGACCCGGGGCACCGCCCCCACAACATCCCGTTTGTGATGCTCGGCGCCGCCCTGCTGTGGTTCGGCTGGTTCGGCTTCAACGGCGGCGCCGCCGGTGATGCCACCGAGGCCGGCCTCATCTGGGTCAACACCCTCGCAGCCCCGGCCGCCGCCATGCTCGGCTGGCTGCTGACCGAACGGATCCGTGGCAAGCGCGCCACGTCGATCGGCAGCGCCTCGGGCATCGTGGCCGGATTGGTGGCTATCACCCCGGCCTGTGCCTTCGTCGATCCCGTGGGTGCCCTCATCATCGGCTTCCTGGCCGGTGCCGCCTGTGCCCTGGCCGTCGGCCTGAAGTACAAGCTCGGCTTCGACGATTCACTGGACGTCGTCGGACTGCACCTCGTGGCGGGCATCCTCGGCACCGTGATGATCGGCCTGCTCGGCCGGCCGATGGAGGACGGTCGTGCCGGACTGTTCTACGGCGGCGACGCTTCGTTGCTGCTGGCGCAGGTGGTGGCCGTGCTGGTCGCCGTCGTCTATGCCGGCGTGGTCACCTTCGTGATCGGCATCGCGCTCAAGGCCACCATGGGGTGGCGCGTCACCGCCGAGCAGGAGGAGGCCGGCCTGGACCGGTCCCTGCACAGCGAGAACGCCTACGAGTTCGGTGGCGGTGGGATGGGCACGTCCTATTCCGAGTCCCCGGACACCGGTGAGCAGGAGACGGTGGCCGCGGCGGGGCCAGCCGACCGGGAGACCACCTCGGTCGGCGTGCAGTAGGGAGTCACGTCCGCCAGTGAGCGGGGGCCCCGCCAGTGAGCGGGGCCCCCGCTTCGTCTGACTTGATACCCTGGGGAACTGGTGGTTTCCGCCGCCGTTCCCCACCACCGAAGGAAGAGCACCGCAGTGTTCAACTCTCTGTCCGATCGCCTGGCCGCCACCTTCAAGAACCTGAAGGGCAAGGGGCGCCTGTCCGAAGCGGATATCGACGCCACGGCCCGTGAGATCCGCCGCGCCCTGCTGGATGCAGACGTGGCCGTCCCGGTGGTGCGGGAGTTCATCAGCCACATCAAGGAGCGGTCCCTCGGCGAAGAGGTCAGCCAGGCCCTGAACCCGGGCCAGCAGATCGTCAAGATCGTCAACGAGGAACTGGTGGCCATCCTCGGCGGTGAGACACGCCGGCTGAATCTCGCGAAGAACCCCCCGACGGTGATCATGCTCGTCGGTCTGCAGGGTGCGGGTAAGACCACCCTGGCGGGCAAGCTCTCCAAGCACCTGAAGGAACAGGGACACACCCCGATGCTGGTGGCGGCGGACCTCCAGCGACCCAACGCGGTCAAGCAGCTCCAGGTCAACGGCGAGCGGGCCGGCGTGCCGGTCTATGCCCCGCACCCGGGCGTCTCCAGCGAGTTCGAGGATCCCACCGGCGATCCCGTGCAGGTCGCCCGGAATGGCGTGGCCGAGGCCAAGGCCAAGTACAACGACATCGTGATCGTGGACACCGCTGGCCGTCTCGGCATGGACGCCGAGCTGATGCAGCAGGCCGCGGACATCCGCGCGGCGGTCCAGCCGGACGAGGTCCTCTTCGTCCTCGACGCCATGATCGGCCAGGACGCTGTGGCCACGGCCCAGGCCTTCAATGAGGGCGTCGGCTTCACCGGCGTGGTGCTCTCCAAGCTCGACGGCGACGCTCGCGGCGGTGCCGCCCTCTCGGTGCGCTCGGTGACGGGCAAGCCCGTGATGTTCGCCTCCACGGGTGAGAACCTCTCCGACTTCGAGGTCTTCCACCCGGACCGGATGGCCTCGCGCATCCTCGACATGGGCGACATGATGAGCCTGATCGAGCAGGCCGAGCGCAACTGGGACCGGGCCGATGCCGAGAAGATGGCCCGCAAGTTCGTGGACCAGGAGGACTTCACCCTCGACGACTTCCTTGATCAGATGCAGCAGATCAAGAAGATGGGCTCCATGAAGAAGCTCCTGATGATGATGCCCGGGGCCCAGGGCATGCGTCAGCAGCTGGAGCAGTTCGACGAGCGGCAGATCGACCGCATCGAGGCCATCATCCGGTCCATGACCCCGCATGAGCGGGTGGCACCCAAGATCATCAACGGCTCCCGCCGCGCCCGCATCGCGCGCGGCTCCGGTGTCCAGGTCTCCGAGGTCAACGGCCTGCTGGAGCGCTTCGGCCAGGCCCAGAAGATGATGAAGAAGATGGCGGCCGGCGGTGGGATGCCAGGCATGCCCGGGATGCCCGGTGGCGGGTCGGGTGGATCCGGCGGTGCCCGCAAGGGCAAAGGCAAGGGCAAGAAAGCCAAGCCCAAGTCGGGCAACCCGGCCAAGGCGGCCCAGGAGATGCGCGAGCTCGAGGACCGCCGCAAGCGATCCGGCTCCCCGGCAGCGGGTTCTGCCTTCGGTCAGGGCGCCGAGGGTGGCCCGGACGGCGGCTTCGACCCGTCGTCGCTGAACCTTCCCAAGGGGTTCGAGAAGTACCTCGGCGGCAACTGAGCCGCAACGACTCGAGGGCCGCAACCACCACGGTGGTTGCGGCCCTCTGAGGTCTCCGGGAATGTTTCCGCGTTGGGTGGTTCCCCTGGTGGGCTGGGGTGGTTCTGATCACACCGCGCCAGGCGGTGGAATACTTGAAGCGTCAACTGAGTTGTGATGTGATGAAGGCGCTCACCAGGACACGAGCCAGTGAATCCGCAGTGCCGCCCGCAGACGCCACCAGCCCGAGCAGATACCGGGCCGAACCCGAGGAGATCAGTCATGTCCTTCACCGCACCCGATACCGCTGCAGATCCTCTTGCCCTGCGGCACCAGTCCATGCAGCACCAGCCCATCAGCGGACGTCCGGTCGCCGATCTGTTGCCCGCTGGTCTGTCCATGGGGATGGTCACCCTGAAGTCGGACAACGTGTCGCGCCTGCGGGCCTACTACGAGCAGGCGCTGGGCCTCGTCGCCGTGGCCGAGGATGGCCCCAACGTCGTCCTGGGCCGGTCCGGGGTGCCGCTCGTCGGCATCGAGGAGGCGCGCGGCCTCACACTGCCGGGCGAGGGGGAGGCCGGCCTCTATCACGTGGCCATCCTGTTCGAGGAGGCCGCCGATCTGGCTGCCACCGTCTACTCGGCCGTGCGGCTGGACCCCACGCGGTTCGTCGGCAGTTCTGACCACCTCGTCTCCGAGGCCTTCTACTTCCAGGACCCGGACAACAACGGCATCGAGCTCTACGTCGACCGGCCCCGTGACCAGTGGCAATGGGGCGCTGACGGCCAGGTCGCCATGACGACCCTCTACCTGCCGTGGGACCGGTACCTGGACACCCACCTCACGGAGGAAGCCGTGAACCGGCTGACAACCGCGCCCGCCTCCGTGGGCCACGTCCACCTCCAGGTCGGCGACGTCCACGCAGCGGAGGACTTCTATGTCCGGGAGCTCGGCTTCGAGAAGACCACCGCGCTCGGCACCATGGCCCTGTTCGTGTCCGCGGGCGGCTACCACCACCACATGGCGATGAACACGTGGAACTCCACCGGTGTCGGCCCCCGCCGCAACACCCTCGGCCTGGGCTCCCTGGAGATCACCCTGCCGCAGGGTGAGGGGCTGGGGTCCGCCGAGGATCGGCTCAAGAGCGCTGGCCGGTCCGTCCAGCGCACCGACCGTGGTCTTGAGATCCGCGACCCGTGGAACACGCTGCTCGTGCTCTCCGAGGCCGAGGCCGAGGCCAACTAGGACAATCGGCCGGGTGTCTGGCAGAATGGGACGGTACTGAACTGCCGTCCGGGCGACCCTCTATCACTCCGGCCGGCCGTTCTGTCAGCAGCAGACCACCCCGCGCCAACCCCACGGCCGGCGTGCACGCTGCGCCAAAACCAAGAACCAGGAGCTACCACACCCGTGGCCGTAAAGATCCGTTTGAAGCGCTTCGGCAAGATGCGCGCCCCGTACTACCGCATCGTCGTCATGGACTCCCGCACCCGCCGCGATGGCCGTGCGATCGAGGAGATCGGCAAGTACCACCCCACCGAGGAGCCCTCGTTCATCGAGGTCAACTCCGAGCGGGCCCAGTACTGGCTGTCCGTGGGCGCCCAGCCCACCGAGCAGGTGCACGCCATCCTCAAGATCACCGGTGACTGGCAGAAGTTCAAGGGTGAGCCGGGTGCCGAGGGCACCCTGAAGACCAAGCAGCCGAAGGAGCCGTTCGTGGCCCCGCAGAAGGGCTCGGTCATCATCCCGGAGGCCATCACGCCCAAGAAGGACGCCGCCGAGGCTCCGGCCGAGGCCGCTGAGGCCACCGACTCCACTGAGGCCACCGACTCCACCGAGGCTGCGGCCGACGAGAAGTCCGAGTGACCATGCTGCAGGAAGCGCTCGAACATCTGGTCCGGGGAATCGTGGATTCCCCGGAGGACGTTCAGGTCGACCTGCGGAACAACCGTCGCGGCGAAGTCCTCGAGGTACGTGTCGACCCTGCCGACCTGGGTCGGGTGATCGGCCGCCAGGGCCGGACCGCCTCCGCGTTGCGCACCGTGCTGGACGGCCTCGCCGGCCATCCGGTCCGGGTCGACGTCGTGGACACCGACCGCCGCCGGTAGCTGTACCGTGCCGCTCCATCCCGCCCTGCGGGACCGGCGCGGTGGCATGACATGATGGCCCGTGTCCGGACACCGTCCGGTGCGGGCCATTGTCGTCCCTGAACCACTTGACCTCTTCTGACCCTCTTCTTGCCCTCCTTCCGAAAGGACCCCACGAACATGCCGCAGCCAGGCGCCGAGAACCCACCCCGGGACGAGCGCGAGCACGTCCGCGTCGCGAGGATCGGCAAGCCACATGGCATCCATGGTGAGGTGACCGTTCAGGTGTTCACGGATGAGCCCGGTGAGCGGTTCAGCCCGGGAGCGGTGCTGCAGGGCCGCCGCGGCGGTCAGGGCGCCGGCCGGGATGGGACGCTGACCGTGGTCCGGGCCCGGTGGAACAAGGACATCCTCTTGCTGGCCCTGGAGGAGGTGGCCGACCGCAACCAGGCCGAGGCGCTCCGCGGCACCGAGCTCTTCGCCGAGCCGGACGAGGCGGGGGAGGATGACGCCTGGTACGAAGAGGACCTGGTCGGGCTGGCCGTCATGGTCGACGGTACGAAGGTCGGCAGCGTGACCGGGCTGATCACCGGTGAGGTCCAGGACCTGCTGGAGGTGACGCTCGATGGCGGAAGCAGCGCCCTGGTGCCGTTCGTCGAGGAGATCGTCCCGGAGGTCGATCCCGAGTCCGGCACGATCACCCTGACGCCGCCGCCGGGCCTGCTGACGCTCAACGACCCCGCGGTCGATGGCAGCTCTGCCGCGGGGGATCCTGCATGAGGATCGACGTCGTCACGATCTTCCCCGAGTACCTCCAGGCCCTCGACGTCTCGTTGATCGGCAAGGCCCGCCGGGACGGCTTGCTGGACATCCGCATCCACGACCTGCGCGATCACACGGTCGACCGGCACCGCACCGTGGATGACACCCCGTATGGCGGGGGCGCCGGAATGGTCATGAAGCCGGAGCCCTGGGCGCTGGCGCTCGAGTCGATCGCGGCCTCCGCACCTGATGCCGGGGGCGACGGCGATGCTGTTGGTGCCGGTGAAGCTGGTGGTGCCCGTCCGGTGCTGCTGGTGCCGACGCCGTCGGGCACGCTGTTCCGGCAGTCCGTGGCCCAGGAGCTGGCCGGGGCGGACCACCTCGTGGTGGCCTGCGGACGCTACGAGGGTATCGACGAGCGACTGTTCGACTGGGCCGCCGACCTGTTCGAGGTGCGGCTGGTCTCCCTCGGCGACTACGTCCTCAACGGCGGGGAGGTGGCGGCGCTGGCGATGATCGAGGCCGTGGGGAGGTTGGTGCCCGGTGTGGTGGGCAACCCGGAATCCCTCGTGGAGGAGTCCCACAGCGACGGACTGCTCGAGTACCCGGTCTACACCAAGCCGTCCTCCTGGCGTGATCGCGACGTCCCGGAGATCCTGTTGTCCGGCGATCACGGCCGGATCGCCGCCTGGCGGCATGACCAGCAGGTGGCCCGCACCCGGGCCCGGCGACCGGATCTCTTGCCGCACGAGTCCGCTGTGACCCCTACCGCGTCCACCGCGCCAGGAGACAAGACGGCCCCGGGTCTGGCATAATGGTCAGCTGTGTCAACTGGACATCCGACCTGCCACAGGGGGCGGATGCCGACAGTCTGACCCACCGGTGCCCAAACGGGTCAACCGGTCCCTAGCTGGGGCACGCCCATCCCGACGCCTTCACCTGCGGAGGCACCGGCCGGCGTGCCGCTGATGACGTGAATGACCTGTGGCGTTCACCAGGAGTAGCACTATGCATATTCTCGACTCCCTCGATGCGCCCTCGCTGCGCAACGACGTTCCCGACTTCCGTCCCGGTGACACCGTCAAGGTGCACGTGAACATCGTCGAAGGCAAGACCGCCCGTGTGCAGGTCTTCCAGGGCTTCGTCATGGGCCGCCACGGCCATGGCGTGCGCGAGACCTTCCGGGTCCGCAAGGTCTCCTTCGGCGTCGGCGTGGAGCGTACCTTCCCGGTGCACTCCCCGGTCATCGACAAGATCGAGCTCGTCTCCCGTGGTGACGTGCGCCGCGCCAAGCTGTACTACATGCGCGATCGCCACGGCAAGGCCGCCAAGATCAAGGAGAAGCGCGACTTCTCGACCAAGAAGGCCTGATCTGCGCCTGCGCGTGATCACGACCCGATGACCGACCTGTCGTCTGACTCGTCGCCTCGTCAGCGCCGCGGGCGCCGGACCCCCCAGGGGAACCGGCGCCCGCGGCGTCGTCGTCTCCGGATACTGCTCGCCGCACATCCCGTCCGGGCCTGGACCGTCCTCGTCGGTGCGGTGCTGATCGCCGCCGTGCTGACCGCCGCCCTGCTGCGCAGCACCGTGGCGGACCTGTATCGCGTCCCCTCCGGGTCCATGGAGCCGCTCCTGCTCCCCGGGGACCGCATCAGTGTGGACCGGGGGGCCTACGCGGCCGAACCCGTGGAGCGGGGAGATGTGGTCGTCGTGGACGGAGAGGGCAGCTTCGTGCCCTATGACTCCCGGCCCGCACCGCTCCGGGCGGTGGATGACGCGCTGCAGTGGCTCGGGCTGGCACCGGACACCTCCGCCTATGTGAAGCGAGTGGCCGGCGTGGGCGGAGACACCGTCTCCTGCTGCAGCGCCGACGGCCTGCTCGAGGTCAATGGCCAGGCCGTTCCGGAGGACTACCTCGCCGCACCGCCGGCCTCCCGCACCGCGTTCGCCGTCGAGGTGCCCGAGGAACGGCTGTTCCTCCTGGGGGACAACCGCCACCACTCCCACGATTCGCGTGGCCTGCTGGGCGCCCCGGGGGGCGGCATGATCGAGGAGGCCAAGGTCATCGGGAAGGTGACCGGCATCGCGTGGCCCGCGGAGCGACGCACCCCGCTGGAGCCGGGACCGGGCACGGGCGAGCGGTAGAGTGGACAGCCGGACCAGCGGAGAGGACGGCGAGATGGCCCAGGAGAACAACCCGGGGGCACCTGAGGCCCCTCGAGGGGAAGGCTCCGGGACGACCCCCGCTGAGACCCCCACCACTCACGTGGCGGACCCTGCCACCGGCCACGCGGGCGCTTCCTCCGGCGGGCACCGGCTCTGGCTCGCGGTCCGTGAAGTCGTCCTGATCGTGCTCATCACCCTGCTGGCCTCCTTCCTGGTCAAGACCTTCCTGTTCCGCGCGTACTACATCCCCTCCGGGTCCATGGAGCAGACGCTGCAGATCAATGACCGGATCTTCGTCAACCTCCTGGTCCCCGGCCCCTTCGATGTGGAGCGCGGTGACGTGGTGGTCTTCGAGGACACCAAGGGATGGCTCGGAGAGCCGGCCCCGGTGGCGTCCAATCCCGTCCGCGAGGCCCTCGAGTTCATCGGCCTGATGCCGAACTCCTCCGAGCAGCACCTCGTCAAGCGGCTCATCGGCCTGCCGGGGGACCGGGTGGAGTGCTGCACCGCCGAGGGGATGCTCACCGTCAACGGCACCCCGGTCGAGGAGCCGTACCTGCACCCGGGGTCAGCCCCTTCGGACATCCCCTTCGACGTCACAGTGCCCGAAGGCCAGATCTGGGTCATGGGCGACCACCGGGACGCCTCCGCCGATTCCCGCATGCACCAGGACGGCCCGGGCAACGGCTTCATCAGCCTGGACGACGTGACCGGCCGCGCCGAGGTCATCGCCTGGCCCCTCTCCCGCTGGGGGGATGCCGGCGGCAACCGCGACGCCTTCGAGCACGTCCCGGATCCCGAGGCGGCCCGGACGGAGTCCGAATGAATCCCGCCCGCCGCCGAGCTGGACGTCGGCCCGCATGACCACGCGGACCGTCGTGCCCGGCCCCGACCTGTCCGTCGAGCTGTCCCTCGTCGCGGAGCGGCTGGCCCTCGCCTCACCCGCAGGTGCTGGCGACGTCGGGCGCACCGGGCGGACGGAACACACCGGGCGCCCGCTGCTGGTCGCCGGCATGGATGAGGTGGGCCGGGGTGCCCTCGCCGGTCCGGTGAGCGTGGGGGTCGTCGTCGTGGCCCTGCCCGACGACGGCCCGCAACCGGCCGTCCGTGACTCCAAGGTCCTGTCCGCCAAGCGTCGGGAGGCGCTGGTCCCCGAGATCCTCGCCTGGGGTGCCGCGGCCGCCGTCGGGCACGCGGAACCGGGGGAGATCGACCGGTACGGGATCTCCGCAGCCCTCGCCCTCGCGGGGAGGCGGGCCTGGCACCGAGTGGCGGCCGACCTGGGGCGCATCCCGGATGCGCTGGTGCTGGACGGGCGCGACAACTGGCTGCCGCGGTCCCCGCTCCAGGCGAGCATCGGCTTGGCCCCCGGCCCCGGTGCGGTGCACCTCCAGGTCAAGGCCGATGCGATGTGTGCCACCGTGGCCGCCGCCTCGATCCTGGCCAAGGTGGAACGCGACGGTCTGATGACCGGCCTGGCGGAGGCCTTTCCCGACTACGGTTGGGAGGGCAACAAGGGCTATGGGGCCGCGGTGCACCGGCAGGCCATCCTGGACCGGGGGCCGAGCCCCTACCATCGGATGAGCTGGAACCTGGGCCTGTCCCGAGGCCAGGAAGCGACCCCGGTCTGGCCCCGGAAGCCGGAACAGGGCCGGGAACAGGGCCTGCAACAGGGAGAATGGACGGCATGAGCGGCGACGAACTCGAGAACTACGAATCCGAGATGGAACTCCAGCTCTACCGGGAGTACCGCGACGTGGTCGGCCTCTTCCGGTACGTGGTGGAGACCGAACGCCGCTTCTACCTGGCCAATGCGGTGGAGGTGAAGGCCCGCGCGGAGGGCGGCGAGGTGTTCTTCGAGGTCCTGATGGAGGACGCCTGGGTGTGGGACATCTACCGCACCGCCCGCTTCGTCAAGCGGGTGCGGGTCCTCAGCTTCAAGGACGTCAACGTGGAGGAACTCCCGCAGAACGACGACCTCCAGCTGCCCCAGGACGGACCCGCCCTGCCGTAGCCGCACCACCGGCCCGGTCCTCCACAGGGCACCGGTTCGCCTCCAGCGTCCACAGTGCGCACCCGCCACGCCCCGCGCCACCCTGACAGCGACCAGGCTGGTGCGTGGAGGTGCATCAATGGAGCAATCCACCGCGGCCGGTCGACGGCCGCAGCAATCATCAGCACACACGGCACTCGGCCGCTTCGGCGAAGACGTGGCCGCCCGGTGGCTGCAGGACCAGGGCTACGAGATCGTGGACCGCAACTGGCGCTGCCCGGACGGTGAGCTGGACCTCGTGGGGATCCACCAGGGGTGGTGGGTGGCGGTAGAGGTCAAGACCCGACGGGGTCTCGGCTATGGGCACCCCTTCGAGGCCATCAACCCCCGCAAGCTCCGCCGGCTCTACCGGTTGTCGCTCCAGTGGGCGGCGGCGCACCCGGACCTGCGGCGGCTGGCCGGATGGCGGGTGGATGCCGTCTCCGTCCTGCTTCCGGCCGGCGGCGGCCTGACCGTCGAGGTGCTCAAGGACATCCGGCCATGAGTGCGGCCGCCGTCATGGGACGGACTTTAGCCGTCGCCCTCACCGGCATGCACGGCCACGTGGTGGAGGTCGAGGCGGACATCGGCCAGACGCTGCCCGGTTTCGTCCTGCTCGGCCTACCGGATCAATCGCTCCAGGAGAGCCGGGACAGGATCAAGGCCGCCGCCCGCAACTCCGGACTACCGCTGACCCGGCGGCACCTGACCGTGAACCTGGTCCCGGCGGCGCTGCACAAACGCGGGCCGGGATTCGACTTGGGGATCGTGATGGCCGCCTATGCCGCGGACCGTCAGGTGCACGGCGTCCACGGACCCGTGTTCCTGGCAGAACTGGGGCTGGACGGCCGCCTGCGTCATGCCCCCGGCATCCTGCCCTCGGTGATGGCGGCGGTCGAGTCCGGGTACCCGGATGTGGTGGTGGCCGAGGAATCGGCGGACGAGGCCTCCCTGGTGCCTGGCGCGCGGGTGCGGGGCTTCCGCTCCCTGCATGACGTGATCCGGGCCTTCGGCGGCGAGCCGGAGCCCCCCTTGGCCAGTGCGGTGGCGGAACCACCACGGGGTGCCGAGGACCGGGCCGGCTCCATCGCCCTGTCCCAGGGACGCGAACCCGATCTCTCGGAGGTGGCAGGGCAGTTTGAGGCCAGATTCGCCCTGGAGGTGGCTGCTGCCGGGGGGCATCACCTGTTGTTGGAGGGCAGCCCGGGGGCGGGCAAGACCATGCTGGCCGAACGGCTCCCCGGCATCCTGCCACCGCTGGACGACCAGACGGCCCTGGAGGTGACCGCGGTCCGCTCACTGACCGGACGGCCCCAGGACGCGGCCCGGCTGATCCGCAGGGCCCCGTTCCAGGCACCCCACCATTCCGCGTCCATGGCGGCCCTGGTGGGCGGCGGTTCAGGGATCGCCCGGCCCGGGGCCGCGTCCCTGGCACATGGCGGGGTGCTGTTCCTCGACGAGGCACCCGAGTTCGACCGGCGGGTCCTGGATGCCCTGCGCCAGCCGCTGGAGTCCGGGGCCATCACCCTCCACCGGTCCTCCGGGGCGGTGCGCTATCCCTCCCGCTTCCAACTGGTACTCGCGGCGAACCCCTGCCCGTGCGGTTGGGGCGGCGGACGCGGCAGCAAGTGCCGGTGTACGTCCCTGCAACGGCGGCGCTACACGGCCAAGCTGTCCGGCCCCCTGCTGGACCGGGTGGATATCCAGGTGGCGGTGCCGGCGGTGGACGCCACGGCCCTGGTCTCCGGTGCCGGGGGAGAGGACTCGGCCACGGTGCGGGACCGCATCCTGCCGGCCGTCCAGCGGCAGGCCGAGCGGCTGCGGCCCTTCGGCCTGTCCCGCAACGCCCACCTCCCGGCGGCCGTCCTGCGGGAGGGGCCGCTGGCCATCGGGCCTGGGGCGCGTGCCGGAGCCGACGCGGCCCTGGACCGGACCGAGCTCACCGCCCGGGGCCATGCCCGCGTCATGCGCCTGGCCTGGACCATGGCGGACCTGCGGGGCGCGGACCGACCGGCGGCGGAGGACGTGGATGCGGCCCTGTATCTGCGGCGCCGCAGCGATGGGGAGGACGCCGCATGAGGGGCCATCAGGGAGACAGTGGCAGAGACAGAGACAGAGACGGAGACAGAGATGGGGGCGGCACCGAGATGACGGGAGAGGACAGGCGCGGCACCACGATGCCGGCGGGGGCCACCGACGAGTTGCGTGTGGCCCGGGCGGCGCTGACCCGGTTGCTCGAGCCCGGGTCGGTCCTGGGCGCCACCGCGGTCCGGGTCTGGGGTGCCTCGCGGGCGGTCCAGATTCTCACGGGGAGGGACACCCCGGGGGTCGATGAGCGGCAGGATCTGAGGCTCGCCCTTGCTTCGGAAGGTGTGACGCTGACCGAGCGGACCTGGACCACGTCCTTGGCCGGGTGGGCGGCCCGTGCCTCGAGCCTTGCCCCCGAACGCGACCTGGCCTCGCTGGGACGACTGGGCGGCGGGTTGTTGATTCCAGAGGATCCCGAGTGGCCCAGCGGGGCGGACGACTTGGGGCCGGCCGCCCCCGTGGCCTTGTGGTTCCGTGGTGCAGGGTCCCTTCCCTGCGGGAGTTCCACGCTGGCCGTGGTGGGGAGCCGTGACGCCACGGGCTATGGGCAGTCGGTGACGAGGACCCTCGCGGGCGGGCTGGCCGCCAGGGGACTGACGGTGATGTCCGGCGGGGCCTACGGCATCGATGCCATGGCCCACCGGGCGGCGCTGGCCTCGGGGACGGGCACCCCGCCGACGGTGGCGGTCATGGCCGGCGGCCTGGACCGCTACTACCCGGCCGGCAATGAGGACCTGCTGCGCGAGGTGGTGGCGCAGGGGCTGCTGCTGTCCGAGTTGCCACCGGGCGCCAGCCCCACACGTCATCGGTTCTTGCAACGCAACCGCGTCATCGCGGCCCTGTCCGCCGCCGTGCTGGTGGTGGAGGCGCGGTGGCGTTCCGGGGCGCAGAACACCGCCGGTCACGCCTTGGGCTTGGGCCGGGAGGTCGGGGTGGTCCCCGGGCCGGTGACCTCCCCGCAGTCCGCCGGGTGCCACCGGTTGCTGCGGGAATCCCCCGCAGTCGTGGTCAGTGACGTGGAGGAGGCCCTGGCCTTGATGCCGGGTGGTGGATCGGACGCGGCGCGGCCTGACGCTGGCACGCCGACCTCCGCACGGCCCCACGATCACCTCACGGTGGAAGAGCTGTTGGTCTATGAGGCACTGCCCCTGCGCAACGTCGCCCCGGTGGACAAACTCTGCGCCGTGGCCGGGTTGGGCCCCGGCACGGTCATGAGCACGCTGAAGAAGCTCCAGCGCCAGTCGCTGGCCGAGCAACGGGAGTCCGGCTGGCGGCGCACCCCTGCCCCGGGAACGGGAGTCGTAGCACCCTGAAGGTCCGGCACGGTGGCAGAGTGGGACCATGCCATCCTCCACTGCACCGCCTGCCCCGGATGCCGGAACGCCGCCCCGGCTGGCGGCCCGGGATCGTGCCTGGGTCGAGGGTTTCGCCGACCACCTGATGCACGAACGCAACCGCTCGGATCAGACGGTGCGCGCCTATCTCTCGGACGTGGAGGGCCTCGTCACCGAGGTGGCCGGACACGAGCAGCTGGTCCCCGTGGAGGGAGCCTGGCCGGAGGTCCTGGGCGGACTCGACCTGGCGGACCTGCGCGGCTGGTTGGGCCGGCTGTCCGCAGCCGGGCGCTCGCGGTCCACGCTCGCCCGGAAGACGGCCTCCGTACGGGTCTTCATGGCCTGGGCCGTGCGGGAGGGACACCTCGAACAGGATCCATCGCTCCGGCTGAGCTCGCCGAAGCGCAGCAGCACGCTGCCTGATGCACTCAGTGCCGCCCAGGCGGGACGGTTGTTGGACACGGCCGGGTCGCCCGCGCCGGAGGACGCCCGGAAACGGGCCGTGGCCCTGCGGGACGCGGCCCTGCTGGAGGTGCTGTATGCGACCGGACTGCGCGTCTCTGAACTGGTGGGGCTGGACCGTCGGGACGTGGACCATGAACGCCGCACTCTGGTGGTCACCGGCAAGGGTGGCAAGCAGCGGACGGTGCCCTTCGGCGCACCTGCGGCGACCGCGCTCGAACGCTGGCTCGATCACGGTCGGCGGGTCCTGGTGCCGGGCGGCCCCACTGAACAGCATCCGACCTCCACTTCGTCCTCAGCACCAGGCTCAGCCGCTGATCCTGCCCGGGACGCCCTGTTCCTGGGGGTCCGGGGCGGACGCCTGGGTGTGCGCCAGGTCCGCGAGGTCGTCAACCGGGCTCTGGCCGGACTCGGGGACACCGCCGCCCGTGGTCCCCACGTGCTGCGTCACACGGCCGCCACTCATCTGCTCGATGGCGGCGCGGATCTGAGGAGTGTGCAGGAACTACTCGGCCACTCCTCCCTGCAGACCACGCAGCTCTACACCCACATCTCGGTCGAGCGGCTGCGCGAGGGGTACCGCCAGGCGCATCCGCGGGCCTGATGGGGTGTCGATCTTGGCTCTGGCGGCACTTGTGGGGCACAATGGTCCCGGAAGCACACCCGTGTCATTCCTTCGACTGACCTCGGAGCTTCCAGTACCAGCATCTGTAACTGAACATCTCGAGGCATCTGGCGCAGGTCGCTGCCTCCCGGGAACCCTTGTGGTTCACCCGCCTGTGGGGTCGTTGGGGAAGACGTACCGCACAGCACTGGGAGGAACGTATGTCTGAAACCATGGTCCGTGGAATTGTGTACATCCACTCGGCCCCGGCCGCGCTATGCCCACACATCGAGTGGGCGGTGGGCTCGGTCCTCGGTGCCCAGGACCAGCTCGAGTGGACGGCGCAGCCGGCATCCCAGGGTGCCTATCGAGCCGAGATCGTCTGGACCGCAACCCAGGGTTCGGGCGCCCGGCTGGCCTCCGCCCTGCGTGGGTGGGCCCACTTGCGGTACGAGATCACTGAAGAGGCCTCCGCTGGAGCGGACGGCAGCCGGTGGTCCCACACTCCCGAACTGGGCATCTTCCATGCCACCACTGACGTCACGGGCAACATCATGGTGTCCGAGGACCGCATCCGTTACGCGTACGAACAGGGCAGCGGTGACCCCTCGGCCGTCTTCCACGAGCTCAGTCTGGCCCTGGGCGAGGCCTGGGACGAGGAGCTTGAACCCTTCCGCCAGGCGGCCGAGGGAGCCCCCGTGCGCTGGTTGCACCAGGTCGGCTAGGGACCTTCACCACAACCACAGCCACAGCCACAGCCACAGCCACAGCCAGGCTTCCATAGCCGCCGCCTGAGCTGTCGACGCGACGACGCTTCTGAGCCGCAGTCTTCCTCCCAGAACGGCAGAACCCGCCAGGTGATCCTGGCGGGTTCTGCCGTTAAGGCGTTCAGGCCGTGAAGGGGTGCGGGGTGCTGCCCCGGCGTCAGACGCTCCGGAACAGGTTAGATGCTCCGGAACAGGGAGACGGCGTTGTGGCCGCCGAACCCGAAGGAGTTGTTGACCGCCACGCGGGCGCCCTGGGGCAGCTCACGGGGCTGACCGGTGACCACGTTCAGTGGGATCTCCGGGTCCTGGTTCTCGAGGTTGATGGTCACCGGGGCCTGGCCGTGGTGAACGGCCAGCACCGAGAGCACGGACTCGATGGCACCGGAGGCGCCGAGGAGGTGCCCGGTCTGGCTCTTGGTGGCGGACACGGCCACGTCGTCCAGGTGGCCGCCGAAGACCGACTTCATGGCCAGGTACTCCGGGCGGTCGCCGACCGGGGTGGAGGTGGCGTGGGCGTTGACGTGGCTGACGTCCGTGGGCGCGGCACCGGCCGATTCCAGGGCCATCGTCAGGGCGCGGGAGGCGCCGAGTCCCTCGGCCTCGGGGGCGGTGATGTGATAGGAGTCGGAGGTGACGCCCGTTCCGGCCAGTTCGGCGTAGATGCGTGCTCCGCGGGCCTTGGCGTGCTCCTCGGACTCGATGACCAGGGCTCCGGCTCCCTCGCCGAGGACGAAGCCGTCGCGGTCCTTGTCATAGGGGCGGGAGGCGCGCTCGGGCTCGTCGTTGCGCCGGGACAGGGCCTGCATGGAGGCGAAGGCGGCGATCGGCAGCGGGTGAATGGCGGCTTCCGCACCGCCGCAGACCACCACGTCCGCCTTGCCGGAGCGGATGAGCTCCAGACCGATGTCGAGGGACTCGGTGCCAGAGGCGCAGGCGGAGACCATGGTCCGGGCGCCAGCACGGGCACCCAGGGCCAGGCTGATGGCCGCGGCCGGGCCGTTCGGCATGAGCATGGGCACGGTCATGGGCAGCACGCGGCGCGGGCCCTTGTTCCGCAGGGTGTCCCAGCCGTCGAGCAAGGTCCACACACCGCCGATACCGGTGCCGAAGGACACGGCGAAGCGATCAGGGTCCACGGAACCCTCCGCATCGAGTCCGGCGTCGGCCCAGGCCTCCCGGGCGGCCACCATCCCGAACTGGGTGCTGGGGTCCATCCGCTTCATCTCCACCTTGGAGAGCGTCTCCGCCGCCGGAGTGGACACCTGGGCGGCGAAGGTCACGGGCAACTCGTACTCGGCGACCCATTCCTGCTCCAGCGGGCGGGCACCCGAAGTTCCGGCGAGGGCGTTCTGCCACAGGGTCGGGACGTCACCGCCGATGGGTGTCGTGGCACCGAGCCCGGTGATCACGGCTGTGCGGTTCATGTATCTACCTTTGGTCTACCGGGTCGGTGGACCCGAACGAGTGGTTTGAGTGGGGCTGGGACCAGCCCTGAACCGGGGGAGGGGCCGGCCGGCGTCGGGACAATCCTGCTGTCCGCCGGCCGGTTCCCTCACCGGTCGCTGTGGTCCAACGGCGGGTCAGCCCTGGGCGTTGGCGATGAACTCGACGGCGTCGTTCACGGTCTTGAGGTTCTTGACTTCCTCATCCGGGATCTTGACGTCGAACTTCTCCTCGGCGTTGACCACGATGGTCATCATCGAGATCGAATCGATGTCCAGGTCATCGGTGAAGGACTTGTCCAGCTGGACCTCTTCGGACTCCAGGCCGGTCTCTTCGTTGACGATCTCGGCGAGGCCGGCGAGGATCTCTTCCTTGTTTGCCATGGTGGCTCCTTCGGTGTGGATGGTGATGGTTGATCCAACGTCGGTTGACGTGGAGGTCAGGTCAGGGGGAGCGGCTCAGGGGAGCCGGACCACCTGGGCGCCGTAGACCAGCCCGGCGCCGAAACCAATCTGGAGGGCCAGGCCCCCGCTGAGGGAGGGGTCCTCCTGCAGGACCCGGTGCATGGCCAGGGGGATGGAGGCGGCAGAGGTGTTGCCGGTCTCCTTGATGTCCCGGCCGATGGTCACCGTGTCCGGGATCTTCAGCTGCTTGGCCAGCTCGTCGATGATCCGCTCGTTGGCCTGGTGCGGCAGGAAGGCTGCCAGGTCCTCGGCGCGGACACCGGCCTTGTCGAGGGCCTCCTGGGCCACCTTGGCCATGGACCACACGGCCCAGCGGAACACGCTCGGCCCGTCCTGGTGCAGCGTCGGCCAGAGCCTGGACTCCGGGTCGGTCAAAGCGGAGGTGTCCCCCGTCCTCCGAGCGGTCTCCGCTGCATCACGCAGGTCGAGGATCGAGCGGGTCATGCTCACGGTCTCCCAGCGCTCACCATCGGACCCCCAGACGCTCGGGGCGATCCCGGTGTCCTCGGACGCGCCCACCACCACGGCGCCGGCGCCGTCACCGAGGATGAAGGAGATCGAACGGTCCGTCTCGTCGATGAAGTCCGAGAGCTTCTCGGCACCGACCACGAGCACGTGGTGGGCCATGCCGGACCGCACCAGGGCATCGGCCTGGGCCACGCCATAGCAGTAGCCGGCGCAGGCGGCGGAGATGTCGAAGGCCGGCGCCGGGGTGGCACCGATGTTGTGGGCCAGTGCGGCGGCGGCCGAGGGGGTCGCGTAGGGGGAGGTGACGGTGGAGACGATGACGGCGTCGATGTCCGCCCCGGTGAGCCCGGCCTTCTCGATGGCCTCCTGGGCCGCCTGGGTGGTGAGGTCGAGCAGGGACAGGTCGCGGTCCGCCCGGCGGCGGGTGACGATGCCGGTGCGCTTCTGGATCCACTCGTCCGAGGAGTCGATCGGCCCGGCGATGTCCTCATTGGTCACCACCAGGTTGCCGCGTGCGGCGCCCACGGAGAGGATGCGGCTGCCGGCAACGGGCTCGTACTGCTTCAGGGTGGTGGTCATGGTGTCCTCGGGGTTCTCGGGTGCAGTCTGGGTGGGTGTGGCGCGGACCTCGGGAGGTCCCTGTGCGCCCGGCGTCCGGTCAGCCGGCCGTGCCGGTGGTGGAGACGGCGGCGGCCATGCCGTGCTCGGCGGTGAAGTCCCGGGCGGCGTCCAGGTCCGCAGGGGACTTCACCGCCAGGGTGGGTGTCCCCTTCAGAGCGCGCTTGGCCAGCCCGGTGAGGGTGCCGCCCGGCAGCAGTTCCAGGATGCCGGTCACGCCGGAGTCCCTGAGGGTGTCCATGCAGAGGTCCCAGCGGACCGGACGGGTCACCTGGTCCACGAGCTGTTCCACGAACCGGCGTCCGGTCTCCACCGCAAGCCCGTCACGGTTGGACAGCAGGGGGACGGCAGGGTCCCGGGGGGCCAGTCCGTCCGCGTAGGAGGTCAGGGCCGGGACGGCCGGCGCCATGTACGGGGTGTGGAAGGCGCCGGCGACCTTGAGGGCGATGACGCGGGCCTTGGCCGGCGGATTCTCGGCCAGGGCGGCCAGCGCGGCAGCCGAACCGGCGGCCACGGTCTGGCCCCCGCCGTTGACATTGGCCGGTACAAGTCCCTGGGTCTCGAGGGCGGCCAGAACCTCGTCCGGGTCGCCACCGAGGACGGCGGACATCCCGGTCGGTTCGGCCGCGGCGGCCTGGGCCATGCCCGTGGCGCGGATGCGGACGAACTCCAAGGCCTCGTCCGCGGGGAGGACACCGGCCAGGACGGCCGCGGTGATCTCACCCACGGAGTGACCCGCCGCGATCCATCCGGCAGCGGGGACGGAGTCCAAGTCCAGGGCCCGGGCAGCCAGCAGGCCGGCGGCCACGATGAGGGGCTGTGCCACGGCAGTGTCCTTGATCGTGGCCTCATCCGACACGGTGCCGTGGGCGGTCAGGTCGACCCCGGTGGCGGTGGACCACTCGGCGAGCAGGCCGGCCATGCCGTCCAGCTCGAGCCATGGTGTGAGGAACCCGGGGGTCTGGGAGCCCTGTCCGGGGCACACGATCGCAAGCATGTCCTTAACTGTGTCAAAACCGTGACCGGGTTCCGGGGCGGTGGGGACACCAAGCTCCGAGCAGTGTTTTGGAGGATTCCTACAAGTTGGTTCCGGGGGCGGGGGGCAGGCGACCGACGACCAGGGCGGTCTGCAGGACGTAGGCGTCCCGCGGGGACAGGGGATCCCAGCCGGTGATCTCGCTGACCCGCCGGAGCCGGTAGCGGACGGTGTTGGCGTGGATGAACAGCTCCCGGGCGGTGCCCTCGAGGGAATGGCCCAGCTCGCAGTAGGCGTCCACCGTCTCCAACAGGGAATTACCGGCTGCCTGGAGGGGTGTGAAGACGCGCTGGACCAGCACGTCGATGGCGGCCTGGTCGCCGTGCAGGGCACGCTCGGGAAGCAGGTCCTGGGCATGGGCGGGCCGGGGTGCGCGGGGCCAGGCGGCGGCGGCGGCCAGTCCGGCGAGGGCCTCCCGGGCGCTGCGGTGGGCATCCACCAGGCTGTCGGAGAGGGGGCCGTAGACGACCGGGCCGTCACCGAACCAGGCTGTCAGGGCGAGTGCGGCCTGGCTGGGATCGGTGACGCCGCCGACCACGAGGACGATCCGTTCGGACTGGACGCCCACCAGCAGGTCGTGGCCGGCGCGGACCGCGGTGCGCCGTGCCCCGGCCAGTCGGGTGGGCAGGTCGGCAGCGGGGGTCGGCCCGGCCATCACCATGATTCCCTTGTCGCCGTTCCAGCCGGCGGCCGTGGCCCGGGACAGGATCTCGTCCGGTGCCTCACCGCGCAGCACGGCGTCCAGTAGGACCGCCTCGTTCCGGCTGTCCCAGGCGCCGCGGGTCTCGGCGGCACGGGCATAGACATCGGCCAGGGCGAAGGCGATCTCCCGCGAGTACCGCAGCACGGCCTCGCGCACCAGGATCTGGTCCCGGTCCTGCACGATCCCCGGCACCTGGGCCTCCACCACGTCCACGACCGTGCGGATCAGCTGGAGGGCCCGCTGCAGGCTGATGGAGCGGGTCAGCTCGGTGGGGGCCCCACCGAAGACCTCCCCGAGGACGGTGCTGATCGAGGTGGTGGGACGTTCGAACCAGGACAGAAACCCAGTGAGCCCGCGCTGGGCGATGAGCCCGAGGGAGGAGCGCTCGTCCGGCGTCAGCTTGCGGTACCACGGCAGCGTGGAGTCCAGACGCTGGAGCGTCGCGGTGTTGAGCATGCCCAGATGGGCCCGCAGCCGGCGCAGGGACTCTTCGGAGACCTTGCGCGGCGGTGGGGTGCTGCGCGCGTCGGACATGCAGTCGAGCATAGGCCCCGGAGGGGGCGTCGTGACGCGCGTGACACGGGTGCATTGTGGGAAACCCACAAGGACGACGACGGCCGGTGAGGTGCGCTGTGCACCTCACCGGCCGTCGTCGGGATCCGGGCGAGCCCGGACAGGGATCACTGGGCCCCTGGGGAGGAGGTCAGGAATCGCCGCCGGCGTTGCCGGTGGTGCCGGCGTTGACGTCGTCGATCCGGTACGTGCGGTAGGCCTCGGCCGCGGTGCCCGCGTCGACCATGCCGTCCTTCTCCAGCATCTGCAGCGCCTTCACGACCATCGAGTGGGTGTCGATGAGGAAGTAGCGGCGGGCTGCGGCGCGGGTGTCCGCGAATCCGAACTCGTCCGCACCCAGGGTGGCGAAGTCGTTCGGGACGAAGGGGCGGATCTGGTCCGGGACCAGGGTGGCGTAGTCCGTGGTGGCCACCACGGGACCCTCCGTCTCGGCCAGCTTCTGCGTGATGTAGGGAACGCGGGCCTTGCCCTCCGCGCTTTCCAGCGCCTCACGCTCGGCGGCCACGGCGTCACGGCGCAGCTCGTTCCAGCTGGTCACGGACCACACATCGGCGGCCACGTTCCAGTCCTGGGCGAGAATCTTGGCCGCGTCGATGACCCACGGCACGGACACGCCGGAGCCCATGAGCTGGACCTTCGGTCCGGTGACGTCGGCGCCGGCCTGGCTGTAGCGGTAGATGCCCTTGAGCAGCCCCTCCACGTCCAGGTCCTCCGGCTCGTTCGGGTGGATGATCGGCTCGTTGTACACGGTGAGGTAGTACATGACGTTGCGGACCTCGTCCCCGCGGTCGTGCTCGCCGTACATGTCCTCCAGGCCCTGGCGGACGATGTGCGCGATCTCGAAGGAGAACGCCGGATCGTAGTGCTTCACCGCGGGGTTGGTGCCGGCCAGGATCGGCGAGTGGCCGTCCATGTGCTGGGTGCCCTCGCCGGCCAAGGTGGTGCGTCCGGCGGTGGCGCCGATGACGAAACCGCGGGCCAGCTGGTCACCGGCGGCCCAGAAGGCGTCGCCGGTGCGCTGGAAGCCGAACATCGAGTAGAAGATGTACACGGGGATCATCAGCTCGCCGTGCGTGGAGTACGACGTGCCCACGGCGGTCATCGCCGAGGTGGCGCCGGCCTCGTTGATGCCCACGTGGAACAGCTGGCCGGACGTGGACTCCTTGTAGGACAGCATCAGATCCCGGTCCACGGACAGGTAGTTCTGGCCCTTGGGGTTGTAGATCTTCGCCGTGGGGAAGAACGAGTCCATGCCGAAGGTGCGGGCCTCGTCCGGGATGATCGGCACGATGCGGTTGCCGATGTTCTTGTCCCGCATCAGGTCCTTGAGCAGGCGCACGAAGGCCATGGTGGTGGCGGCCTGTTGCTTGCCGGTGCCCTTGCGGGCGTGCTTGTAGGTGGCCTCCGGCGGCATCGGGATCTTGTCGTAGTCCGTGCGGCGTTCGGGCAGGAACCCGCCCAGTTTTTGGCGCCGCTCCATCATGTACTTGATCTCCGGCGCATCCGCGCCCGGGTGGTAGTACGGCACGTTGTACGGATCGGCTTCGATCTGCTCGTCCGTGATGGGGATGCGGTGGCGGTCGCGGAACAGCTTGACGTCCTCGACCGTGAGCTTCTTCATCTGGTGCGTCGAGTTCTTGCCCTCGAAGTGCGGACCCAGCCCGTAGCCCTTGATGGTCTGCGCCAGGATGACGGTCGGCTTGCCCTTGTACTCCATGGCGGCCTGGTAAGCGGCGTAGACCTTGTTGTAGTCGTGTCCGCCGCGCTTGAGGCCCCAGATCTCGTCGTCCGTCATGTCGGCGACCATCTCCTTGGTCACCGAGGAGCGGCCGAAGAAGTGGTCGCGGACGAATCCGCCGGACTCCGCCTTGTAGGTCTGGTAGTCGCCGTCGAGGGTCTCGTTCATGATGCGGACGAGCTCGCCCTCGTCGTCCTGGTCCAGCAGCTGGTCCCATTCGCGGCCCCAGAGGACCTTGATGACGTTCCAGCCGGCGCCGCGGAAGTAGGCCTCCAACTCCTGGACGATCTTGCCGTTGCCGCGGACCGGGCCGTCGAGGCGCTGCAGGTTGCAGTTGACCACGAAGTTCAGGTTGTCGAGCTTGTCATTGGCGGCGATGTGGAGGGCGCCGCGTGATTCCGGCTCATCCATCTCGCCGTCCCCGAGGAAGGCCCAGACCTGCTGGTCGGAGGTGTCCTTGATCCCGCGGTTGTGCAGGTAGCGGTTGAACTGCGCCTGGTGGATCGCGTTGATCGGGCCGAGTCCCATGGACACGGTGGGGAACTGCCAGAAGTCCTTCAGCATGCGCGGGTGCGGGTAGGACGGCAGTGCCTTGGGCGCCTTGGACTTCTCCTGGCGGAATCCGTCGAGCTCCTCCTCGGTCAGCCGTCCCTCGAGGAAGGCCCGGGCGTAGTTGCCGGGAGAGGAGTGCCCCTGGAAGAAGACCTGGTCGCCACCGCCAGGGTGGTCCTGGCCGCGGAAGAAGTGGTTCAGTCCCACTTCGTAGATGGTGGCCAGGCCGGCGTAAGAGGAGATGTGGCCGCCGACTCCGACGCCCTCGCGCTGGGCGCGCTGGACGATCATGGCGGCGTTCCACCGCAAGTAGTTGCGATAGCGGCGCTCGAGCTCCTCGTCTCCGGGGTACTCGGGCTCCTGGTCCACGGGGATCGTGTTGACGTAGTCCGTGGTCGTGACCATCGGTACGCCGACCGACTTGGTGCCAGCCCGCTGCAGGAGTTGGCGCATGATGTATTCCGCGCGCTCCGTGCCCCGCTCTTCCACGAGTCCGTCGAAGGACTCGATCCACTCGGCCGTCTCCTGGGGGTCCTTGTCTGACATCTGGTTGGTCAGTCCGCTCAGGATGTGGGAGCTCTCTTCAGCTGCGCTCACGGCAACCTCTCTGTCGGCGGATGGTCTCCGCTGGTCTGGTGGGCCCGCGGTCCACACCGGGATCGTCCGGCTGGATGGTCAGTGGCGAGTCCTCTGGTTCCACCCAAGACTGTATAACCTGACGGGCCTCGGATGCAGGCTTGCGTACCCCGCATGGCCCGTGGTGCCCGCGAGGACGTAATCTGGTGAGATGATGCCCACATGGGTACCACGCGACAGTCAAGGAGAGATGTGAACCAGCCAGACTCCGCCCCCGCCGTAGGGCGTACTGCGGAGACCAGTGAGGGACCGGCCGCGAAGATGGGCCTTTCCGAAGGCAAACTGGTCCAGGAACTCGGTTTTGACGAGGACATCGACTTCGATTTCCGGAACACGCTCGAGGACGAGCTCGGTAGCGAGCTGCTGACCGAGGAGGATCAGGAGCCGGTCGATGCCGTCCTGTTGTGGTGGCGGGAGGCGGACGGAGACGTCGACGACCTGGCCGATGCCCTCATGGACTCGCAAACCACGTTGGACACCGGTGGGGCGCTGTGGTTGCTCACCCCGCGCAACGGCCGTGACGGCCACGTGCCGCCGGCGGACATCGCCGAGGCGGCACCGACGGCCGGCCTGCACGTCACCACCACCGCCGGGGTCTCTGCGGACTGGTCTGCCACCCGACTGGTGGGCAAGCGCAACCTGTGACCGGTCCGGCGGGGCTGCGTCAGGTTCCAGCAGCTCCAGCGGAGCCGCCGGCCCTTCGGGACCAGTACGGCCAGCTCTGGTCGTGGCCCCCGGTGGCGCCGCCGTCTCCGGACGCGCTCGGCGCCGGTCACGGGGCCCCGCACGACGGCGGCTCCGTGCCCACCCGCTGCTGGCTGTTCTTCCTGCCCGGGGCCTTCACCCCCGTATGCACCGCCGAGCTCGGCTGGGTCGACGAGCTGGCCGAGCGGCTGGCGCCGGCCGGCGTCGGGCTCCGGGTGGTGTCCTGCGATTCCGCCGCCGTGCTGCGCAAGGCCGCGGACGAGACCGGGATCCGCACCCCGCTGCTGTCCGACTTCTGGCCCCACGGGGCCGCGGCCCGCGCGGTCGGTGCGTTCAATGAGGCCACCGGCCGGGCTCGGCGCAGCAGTGTCCTGATGGACGCCGTCGGCACGGTTCGGGCCCGCATCCACGCCGCGGCCGGGGACGAGCGCAGGCTTCAGGACCACCTGGACGCCCTTCCGGGGGAGTGGTCCACCGGCTCGCGATGACGTCGCCGAGTGAGCCGCTGACGTGCTGCTGAGGTAGCATGGAGCGGTCCGGTGGCGGTCCGTCCGCACCGGAGGTTGGGGCCTATAGCTCAGTTGGTTAGAGCACTTCGTTTACACCGAAGGGGTCGGGGGTTCGAGTCCCTCTGGGCCCACCATTGATGACGGACTATGATCTCGATGCCGTTGGGCGTCCGAGTCTGATCGCAGATGGTCCACGCGCGGGATCTATCGACCCAGAGGTGGGTTGCCGAGCCGGTCGAGGAGCTCGACGAGCAGTGCCTGTTCCCCGGCGGTCAGCAGCCCGTCGGTCTTCCCGAGGGTGGCCTTGAGCGCCGTGGCGTGCTGCGGGTACTCGGAAGCGCTGGGTGGCGCGTCGCCTGTGACCGCACCGAGGACGGCCTCGCGTAGCCTGACGGGCAGCTCGGGGTCACGTTCGTCGGGTGCCGTCCCGATGAGGTGGTATGTGAGGCCGCTACCCGCGGAGTGGATCATCGCGGCAGCGGACTCCACGGTGACCGCCAGGCGGCCCGCAGCGGCGATCCGCTCGACGAGCAGGTGCAGCCGGTCCGCCGAGCGCTGGGCCGCGGCCGACGTCTCGCCCGGGATTCGCCGGTCGTACATGAGCAGGTAGTGGGCCGGGTGGGTGAGGCCGAACTCGACGTGGAGGTCCCAGCCGTTGCGCAGGTCCTGCACCGGGTCGTCGGTGAGGCCGATGTCGTGCTTCTGGGCGAGGTACGTCTCGAACCCGTTCGCCGCAACCGCCTCTAGCAGGCCGTTCATGTCCGTGAACTGCCGGTAAATAGCCGGCGGTTGGACCCCGGCCGCGTGGCTCACGGCACGCGTGGTGACGCCGTCGCGCCCTTGGTCCTCGAGCAGGCGTGCCGCCGCGTCGAGGATCCGTTGCCGGGTACTGGTCGGCTCGTTCATATATCAACGATAACGCAGAACTGGTATCAATGGTTGCGTAGTGGTGATAACCGCATTAGTGTTACCGGTGATAACGCATCCACGAAGGGGCATCCAGTGTTCAACGCAACCCACGCGGCCGTGGTGGCTGCGGCCGCCATGGCGACCATGGCAGTGCTCGTGACCGCAGGATGCAGAGGGCCGGCGCCCTCCCCGAGTGGAGAGGTACGTACGCCGGACCCGCCGGGCGCTGCCGTGCCGGCGTCGGAACCGGGCGAGCTGACGGAGCTCACGACCGGGCTGGAGGCCCCGTGGGGGCTGACCTTCCTGCCCGATGGTTCGGCTCTGCTGACCGAGCGGCTGACCGCCCGGATATTGCGTGTGCCCGCCGACGGTGGGCCAGCCGAGGAGGTCGGCGTGGTCCCCGACGTGGAGACCAGCTCGGAAGGTGGCCTGCTCGGCCTGGTCGCCTCACCGGACTTCGCGACCGACCGCACGGTGTTCGCCTACGCCTCCGGATCGCCGACCAACCGGGTGATCGCACTGGAGATCGGGCACGACTTCGACTCACTGACCGTTGCGCGGGTACTGCTCGACGGCATCGAGACCGCGGACCGGCACCACGGAGGCCGGCTGCGGATCGGGCCGGACGGGAACCTGTGGATCGGCACCGGGGATGCGTTCCTCCCCGAGAACGCCGCGGACGACGGGTCCCTCAACGGCAAGATACTGCGGATTGCGCTCGACGGCTCGACACCGGAGGCCAACCCATCCGGGACTGCCGTCTACTCCTCGGGCCACCGCAACGTCCAGGGCATCACCTTCGGTCCGGATGGGACGATGTACGCCTCTGAGCTTGGACACCGCACCTGGGATGAGGTCAACGTGCTGCGTCCCGGCGCCGACTACGGCTGGCCGGAGACCGAGGGTGTTGCCGGCGACACCGGGGAGCCACCGCTGTTCACCGTCCACCCCGACGACGCGTCGCCGTCCGGTATCGCCTACGCGGAGGGATCACTCTGGATGGGCGCCCTGGGCGGGCAGCGCCTGTGGCAGCTGCCGGTGGACGGCCCCGACGCGACCGGGGCCCGATCGAGCACTACACCGGCGAGTACGGCCGCATCCGGACCGTCGAGGTAGCGCCCGACGGAGCGCTCTGGCTCGTCACCTCCAACACCGACGGCGCGACCTGGGGCGGTACGGAGGCCCGGCCCGGTGACGACCGGATCCTCCGGCTCGAGGTCGACCCGGCCTGAACGTGACCCATCACTACCGCACACCCATCACCTGCACATACTCGAGGAGCACACCATGAGAAGCACACCACGAGTCGCCGTCGTCACCGGCGGATCGCGCGGTATCGGCCGGGCCGTCACGCGCCGGCTGACCGCCGCTGGGTTTGACGTCGCCATTATCTACAACGCAGATCAGGACGAGGCGGCGGCCACGGTCAGCGAAGTCGAGGCCGCGGGCCGCACCGGGCTGGCCATCAGGGCGGACATCGCCGACGCGCCAGCCGTGCGCCGGGCCTTCGAGGCAGTCAAGGACCGGTTCGACGGCGTCGACGTAGTGATCAACTCCGCGGGAATCATGCCGCTCGCACCGATAGCGACGCTCGACCTGGACGACCTGGACCGCGTCCTGCGCACCAACGTCCGTGGGGCGTTCGTCGTGGCCCAGCAGGCGGCCCAGAGCGTGCGTGACGGCGGCGCCGTCGTCCTGTTCTCGACCACCGTGACCCGCACCCATCTGCCGAACTACGGCGCCTACGCCGCCACCAAGGCCGCGGTCGAAGGGCTGGTCCCGATCCTGGCCAAGGAGCTCGCCGGCCGGGATATCACCGTCAACGCAGTCGCGCCCGGCCCTACTGCGACCGACCTGTTCTTCGAGGGCAAGCCCCAAGAGGCGGTCGATCGCATCGCGGGCGCCAACCCGATGGGCCGGCTTGGCACGCCCGAGGACATCGCCGAGGTCGTCGCGACGATCGCCGGACCTGCCCGATGGATCAACGGGCAGACGATCTTCGCCAACGGCGGTCTCGCATGAGTGCCGTCCAGATCACCGGCGCCTTCGGAGGTGACCATGGCTGGTTGGATCGGGGCCGGTGGAGCGCTGTTGTTCGTGGCGGTGTTCCTCCTCCTGGAAGATCGCCTTCGGCATGGTGGCCCTCGGGCTGATCCGAACCATGGTGGCCTTCGGGGTGGCGTGGGAGAACGACTCGCCGCGGACACGTCTCGTCCAGCGGGCGTTCCTTGTCCCCGGGATGCTCTGGACGGCGGGGGTGATCAGTCTGTAGGCAGACGGCTCACCCGAGCGGGGGACTGCTCGGCCGCTTCGTGCGAAGTCGCCACAGCGAGGCGACTTCCCGCGAGCGGGCGGCGTGGAGGAGATCAGCGCGGTCGGCGGCTCGCTGATGGCGGGGTGCAGTGTCAAGCCGATCGATCACTTCAAGCCCCGCCTGGTCAATGGCGTCCAGCAGCAGCTGTCGACTGCGTAGCCCGAGGAGCTCGGCCAGATCCGAGAGGACCAACCAGCCCTCGCCGTCATCCGTGAGGTGGCGCGGTAGTCCGGCCAGAAACTGCAGCAGCATGGTGCTGCCGGGGTCGTACACGGCCGCGTCGAGTGTGGTCGCAGCGCTGCCGGGCAACCATGGGGGGTTGCAGACGATGAGGGGCGCCCGACCTTCCGGGAACATGCTGGTCAACTGAGCTTCGGCCGCGTCTTGGAGTCCCAACCGAGCGAAGTTCTCGTTCGCACAGTCCACCGCACGCTGATGGATGTCCGTCCCCACCACCTGCTTCACGCCACGGTTCACGAGCACGGCGGCCAGTAGTCCCGTGCCGGTGCCCACATCGAACGCGAGGTCCGGGTTGCTCAACGGTGCCTGGGCCACCAAATCGACATACTCGTGGCGGGTGGGCAGGAACGTGCCGTAGTGAGGATGGATCCTCCCGTTCACGGCGGGGATGTCGATGCCGGTCAGATACCACTGGTAGGCGCTCTGGATGCCGGTCAGCTCCTGCAGACTCACCACAGCGTGGCCCGCACCGAAGCCTGGTTCCTGCGCGTAGGCGAATTCGACCGCGGGACCGACCTGAGGGGCGCGGGGCAGAGGCACCGTGGCCGCCCCGCCCGGTGCGTCGAACGCGAGTGGCACCAGCATCAAGGACATCATCCTCGAGCGTTGGGCGCGGGCTTGGCGCAGGCGATAGAAGGCATCCGCGTCGCCGATGACAGGCTGTGCGGCCGCCCCGCTTCTGCCCTTGGCCAGGCGTCGATCAATGGCGCTGAGGATCTGTTTCGCGTTGTAGAAGTCGCCCAGCCACAGCATGGCGGTGCCCTGGGCCGCATACTTCACGGCCTGGACGGTGGTGAGCCGGTCATCGACAGCGACCAGTTTCTTGGGGGCCGGCCGGCCGTTGGCAGACCACCACCTGGCGGATGCCGTCACCCCGGCTTGGTCCCAGGTCAGCGACGGACTGTCAGCAATCGGTTCTGGAATGATCGTCATCAACCTCGTTCGGTAGCGGCACGTCACCTGTTGGCAACCGCGCAGGAACTGACCGACCACGGCATGGGGCGTTCCGTAGTCTACCGAGATGGCCGGCCATGGATCTGCTGGTCGGCCATTCCGAGGTCGGTGCCGGTCGCCCGTACCCCGAGGTCCCAGATCGCCTCTGCCGCAGTGTCGTCGCGAGCCAGTGCTGAGGCCTGTTGCGGTTCGGGCTTGCCTCGCCTCTGGCGGAAGCCGTCGGGCCCGAGGTAGGTGAGCGGCGGCAGACCGGTCACGGCGGCCTCCAGGACTGGCAGGCATCCCTCTGCTGCCGATTGGCCGATCATGCGGCAGGCGCCGCTGACCGCACGGTCGAGGACGGGCACGCCGGTGGCGTTCTGGAGGTTGGTGACGGCCCAGCCTGGGTGAGCAAGCTGGACGCCCACCGTAGTGGGCTGGGCAGCCAGCCGCTCATGGAGGGCCCGGGCCCAGAGCATGTCGCAGAGCTTGGACTGCGCATAGGCCGCCGCGATGCTCCAGCGGCGGTGCCGGAAGTGCGGGTCCGCGGCATCGACCCGGCCGCTGTGATGCGCCCCCGACCCGACGATGACCACCCGCCCACGAAGGTGTCCGGAGATCAGGTTGGTCAAGGCGAAGGGCCCCAGGAAGTTGGTGCCGAGGATCATCTCGAAACCGTCGGTGGTCTCGCGGCGGCGCGGAGTGACGGTGCCGGCGTTGTTGACCAAGACGTCGATGGGCTCGTCCAGGCCGGCCGCGAAAGCCCTGACGGAATCCAGATCGGCCAGATCCATCCGGCCCACCAGCACGTCGGCCCCGAGGCGACGCAGGTCCTCCGACACGGCCTGCCCGCGCTCTGCATCCCGGGCCGGGATCACCAGCCGAGCCCCCGCCCGGGCGGCCGCGCGGGCCACCTCCAGGCCGATGCCGTGGGTCGCACCGGTCACTAGCCACGTGCGCGCCGATTGGTCCGGCAATTCCAAACCGGTTGGGACGGAGGGAAATCCTGAGCGATCGGTGGGGCTATCGGTGGGGCGAGAACGGGCCATGGTGACACGGTACCGGTGGCCTGGGAGAGCGTCCGGAAGCCGGGAACCCTGGCTGTGACCGCGACGAGCAGGTTAGTATAGGGGGTTGCTTCCGGAATATGGGAAGCACCTTGACCGTTGAAGAAGGCGCTACGGGAAGTCCAGCCATCTGAAGGGATGCACGCCACATGGCCATGACCCGCACCATGTTCAAGTCCAAGGTCCACCGGGCCACCGTCACCCACGCCGACCTGCACTACGTCGGCTCCGTGACGGTGGACCAAGATCTGCTCGATGCCGCGGACATCCTCCCCGGCGAGCTCGTGGCCATCGTGGACGTGACCAATGGGGCACGGCTGGAGACCTACACCATCGCCGGTGAACGCGGTTCCGGTGTCCTCGGCATCAACGGCGCCGCAGCGCATCTGGTGGACGTGGGGGACACGGTCATCCTCATCACCTACGCGCAGATGGAATCCGCCGAGGCGCGGTCCTTCGTGCCGACCGTCGTCCATGTGGACGCGGACAACCGGATCGTGGACCTCGGGACCGACCCGTCCGAGGCCTTGGCCGAGGACCTGCAGCGTCCTCCCTATGCCGTGGCCTTCTGACCCCTGAGCACAGACGTACCGACGGCCGGCCGCAGCACGCGGCCGGCCGTCGTCGTTCCCGGGACTGTTCACGGCCTGTTCACCGGGGGACCGGCACCAGAGGTCGTGATCCGTCACGCGTCCGTCCGATGATGGAGAATGAAGGCTCAGCCCGGCGTAGAAGGAGACCACATGCTGTTGACCCCTGATGCTCCGCGGGAGAACCTGCGCGAGTTCATCGACAAGCTACGCAACGGCGGGTACACGGTCTCCGACGGGCACACCCCGGACCCGGACCTGATCGACCCCCAGGGGCGGGCCGTGGAGACCTGGCAGGAGGACTATCCCTACGAGACGCGGCTGTCCCGTGAGGAGTACGAGCTCGAGAAGTACAAGCTGCAGATCGAGCTGCTGAAGCTGCAGTACTGGGGCGAGGACACGGACCAGCGGCACATCATCGTCTTCGAGGGCCGGGATGCCGCGGGCAAGGGTGGCACCATCAAGCGTTTCACCGAGCACCTGAACCCGCGCACCGCCCGGGTGGTGGCGCTGAACAAGCCCTCGGATCGCGAGCAGGGCCAGTGGTACTTCCAGCGGTACATCAACCATTTCCCCACCGAGGGGGAGATCGTGCTCTTCGACCGCTCCTGGTACAACCGTGCCGGGGTGGAGCGGGTCATGGGATTCAGCTCGGACGAGCAGTACACCACGTTCATGAACCAGGTGCCGCTGTTCGAGAAGATGCTCGTGGATGACGGGATCCACCTGACCAAGTTCTGGTTCTCCGTGACCCAGTCCGAACAGCGCACGCGCTTCGCCATCCGCCAGATCGACCCGGTGCGCCAGTGGAAGCTGTCCCCGATGGACCTGGAGTCGCTGGACCGCTGGGAGGACTACACGGCCGCCAAGGAGGCCATGTTCCTCCACACGGACACCGACCACGCGCCGTGGACCACCATCCGGTCCAATGACAAGAAGCGGGCCCGGCTCAACGCCATGCGGTACTTCCTGACCCAGTTCGAATACGACGGCAAGGACCACGAGGTCATCGGCACTCCGGACCCGTTGATCGTCCGCCGCGGACGCGACGCCGTCGGGGACTGATCCGCGGCCGTCCGGCCCTGCGCCGATCGCGAGCCGTGGTGAGCCGGCTCGGCCACGGATCGGCCAGGGGTGGGGCGCGCGACCGCGTAGGCTGGAGCACGGTCGCACCGCCCCTTCAGGGGCGGCGGCCCATCCCCTGTTGGTAGCAGCACCGAGCGTGCTGGGAAGGAATGGCATGAAGGCTGACATCGGCGTCACGGGACTAGCGGTCATGGGGGCCAACCTGGCCCGGAACTTCGCGCGGAACGGGTACACCGTGGCCCTGCACAACCGCAGCCGAGCCCGGACCGATGCGCTCGTGGCCGAGCACGGCGGCGAGGGCTCCTTCATCCCCACCGAGACCCTGGCCGAACTGGTCGAGAACCTGGCCGTGCCGCGCCGTGTGCTGATCATGGTCAAGGCCGGCCAGCCCGTGGACGACGTCATCGACCAGCTGGTGCCGATGCTGGCGCCCGGGGACATCGTCATCGACGCCGGCAACTCCCACTACGAGGACACCCGCCGGCGCGAGGCCGCCCTGGCCGCGCAGGACCTGCACTTCGTCGGCATCGGCGTGTCCGGCGGTGAGGAGGGCGCGCTCAACGGCCCGGCGATCATGCCCGGTGGGCCGAAGGAGTCCTACGAGGCACTCGGCCCCCTGCTGGAGGACATCTCCGCCCACTACGACGGCGATCCGTGCTGCGCCTGGATCGGCACCGACGGGGCCGGCCATTTCGTCAAGATGGTCCACAACGGCATCGAGTACGCGGACATGCAGGTCATCGGCGAGGCCTATGACCTGTTGCGCTCCGTGGGCGGGATCGAGCCCGCTGACCAGGCCGGGATCTTCCGCTCGTGGAACTCCACCGATCTGGCGTCCTACCTGATCGAGATCACGGCCGAGGTCCTCGGGCACGTGGACGCCGAGACCGGCAAGCCCCTCGTGGACGTGATCGTGGACCAGGCCGGTCAGAAGGGCACCGGCCGCTGGACCGCCATCTCCGGGCTGGACCTCGGCTCGCCCATCGGGGCGATCGCCGAGTCCGTCTTCGCCCGGTCACTGTCCAGCCAGCCCGAGATCCGCACCACCGCCCAGCAGCTGCTGGCCGCGGGGACCGACCCGGTCACCGCCCCGCAGGAAGAGGACCGTGAGGCCTTCGTGGAGGACGTGCGCCTGGCGCTGTACGCCTCCAAACTCGTGTCCTACGCCCAGGGCCTGGACATGCTGACCGCCGCCGCCGCCGAATACGGCTGGTCGCTGGACCTGGGCACCATCGCCTCGCTCTGGCGGGACGGCTGCATCATCCGCGCCGACCTGCTCGACGTCATCATGACGGCGTTCGGCGGCCGGGACACCACCCGCCACCCGGAACCCGGCACCACCGCCGAGGGGCAGCCGTCCAACCTGCTGTTCGCCCCGGAGTTCCGGGACGCCATCGCCGCGGCGCTGCCCGCCTGGCGCCGTGTGGTGGCCACCGCCGTGGCCGCCGGTGTGCCCGTGCCGGTGTTCTCGTCGGCGCTGTCCTACTACGACGGCCTGCGCCGCGACCGCCTGCCCGCGGCCCTCACCCAGGGTCTGCGCGACTACTTCGGCGCACACACCTACCGCCGCACCGACCGTGAGGGCACCTTCCACACGCTGTGGTCCGGGGACCGCAGCGAAGTCCAGGCCTAAGGGCCCAGAGAACGACGCCGGCCGGCACCTTCCGCGGAAGGTTCCGGCCGGCGTCGTACCCGGGTGTGGTGCTCTCGGTGCTGCGCCGGTCAGATCCACATGGCGGGGTCCACGTACTCCGCCGGGTCCACGGCCGGCTGCTGTTCCCTGGGGGAACGGTGCCGGAAGGTCGCGGGGATGCCGGTGGCGATCGAGTCTGCCGGGGTGTCCTTGACCACTACCGCGTTCGCGCCGACCGAGGAGCCCTGACCGATCTCCACCGGGCCCAGGATCTTCGCCCCGGCCCCGACCACCACGCCGTCATGCAGGGTGGGATGGCGCTTGACCTGTTCCAGGGAGCGTCCGCCGAGGGTGACCCCGTGGTAGAGCATCACGTCGTCGCCGATCTCCGCCGTCTCACCGATGACCACGCCCATGCCGTGGTCGATGAAGAAGCGGCGGCCGATCGTCGCCCCGGGGTGGATCTCGATGCCCGTCAGGGTCCGGGCGGCTTGGGAGAGCACCCGTGCCGGCGTCTTGAGCTTCTCGTGCTGCCACATCTGGTGCGTCAGCCGATGGGCCCAGATGGCGTGCAGACCTGAGTAGACGACGGCGACCTCCAGGTTTCCCCGCGCCGCCGGGTCATGGGACCGGGCATTGGCGATGTCTTCCTTCAGTCGGGACAGGAAACCCACTGGTGGCCTTTCGATCGGGTGGCTCCGGGCTGCGCCAGGATGCCGGGGAAGGGGAGAGGGAGACCGGCCGGTCAGCCGCGGATGTCCTCGTAGAGGACCGTGGAGATGTAGCGCTCCCCGAAGTCACACACGACGGCGACGATCAACTTGTCACGATTCTCTTCCAAGGCAGCCTGCTGGAGGGCCGCCGCCACGATGGCGCCGGAGGAGATGCCACCGAGGATGCCCTCTCGGGTGCCCAGGGCCCGCGCGGTGGAGACAGACTCCTCGAGAGTGGCGGCATAGACATCGGAGTAGATCTCCGTGTCCAGGATCTCCGGGACGAAGTTGGCGCCGATGCCCTGGATCTTGTGCGGTCCTGGCTTGCCGCCTGAGAGAATGGGGGAGTCGGACGGTTCCACCGCGACCATCCTGATCTCCGGCTTCTGCTCTCGAAGGTAGCGGCCGGCGCCGGTGATGGTCCCGCCGGTGCCGATGCCGGCGACGAAGATGTCCACCTGGCCGTCGGTCGCCTCCCAGATCTCCGGGCCGGTGGTCGAGTAATGGGCCTGGATGTTCGCCTCGTTGGCGAACTGCTGGGCCCAGACGGCGTTGTCTGACTCAGCGACGATCTGCTGGGCCTTGTCCAGGGCGCCCCGCATGCCGTCGGCACCCGGAGTCAGCACGATCTCGGCACCATAGGCTCGCAGCATCACACGACGCTCGTTCGACATGGTCTCCGGCATCGTCAGGATGACCTTGTAGCCGCGGGCCGCACCGACCATGGCCAGGGCGATGCCGGTGTTGCCGGACGTCCCCTCCACGATGGTGCCGCCGGGGCGGAGCTGGCCGGAGGCCTCGGCCGCATCCACGATCGAACGCCCAATGCGGTCCTTGACGGAGTTCGCCGGGCTGTAGAACTCGACCTTGACGGCGACCTTGCCGGGAAGGCCCTCGGTCAGTTGGTTAAGCATGACCAGCGGGGTGTTGCCGACGGCTTCGGTGATGTTGTTGAGAATAGTGGCCAAGACGGTGTTCCTTCCAGAAACGGTGGACGTGGGCAAGCCGGGAGAAGGCCGCGATAACAGTGCTGACTTCAGCCTATGACAGGCCGACACTCTCCGAGGGTTCCACGAGCCATTCCGAGTAACGCTGGCGCACCTTGGCCAGCTTCGGGGTGATGATCACGTGGCAGTAGCCCACGTCCGGGCGGTTGGAGTAGAAGTCCTGGTGGAAGTCCTCGGCCGGGTACCACGTGCCGAGCGGCTCGAGGGTGGTGACGATGGGGTCCGGCCAGTTCTCCTGGTTGCGCCGGATGGCCGCACGGTACAGCTCCTCGTCCGCGGCGTCCGCCGGGAACAGGGCGGACCGGTACTGGGTACCGATGTCGTGGCCCTGGCGGTTGAGGGTCGTCGGGTCATGCCCGGTGAAGAAGAGGTCCAGGATCAGGTCCGCGCTGACGACGGACTCGTCGAACCCGACGCGGACGGCCTCGGCGTGGCCTGTGCGGCCCGAGCAGACGGACTCATAGGAGGGGTTCGGCCAGTCACTGCCGGTGTACCCGGATTCCACGGAGGTGACTCCGCGGATCCGCCGGTAGACGGCGTCCAGGCACCAGAAGCATCCGCCGGCCATGGTCAGCACGCGGTAGGACGAGCGCTGTTCCTCGGCCGCCGGGGCTGCGGTGGCGTCAGTGGCATCTGTGGCTTCGGGGGCGTTGTCGAGATCACTCACATTTCCCTACAGCGCCCCGCTGGCCGCGTTCATTCCCGTCTCAGGCAGAATGGCACCATGAGCGCCGAGACCCACGCCACGGATTCCCACACTCCGAACACCGCGACGCCGACCCTGGCCCAGGTGCTGGAGTGCTTCGAGGAGCTGTGGCCGGCCGCCCTCGCCGAGCCCTGGGACGCGACCGGCCTGGTGGCCGGCCGCCCCGGCCAACCGGTGGGACGGATCCACTTCGCGGTGGACCCCGTGCAGGAGGTGGTGGACGAGGCCGTGGGTGCCGGCGCCCAGTTGCTCGTCACCCACCATCCCCTGCTGTTGCGCGGCGTGACCTCGGTGGCCGCCACCGGCTTCAAGGGACAGGCCGTCCACACGTTGATCGAGGGGGGCTGTGCCCTGCTGACCGCCCATACCAACGCGGACTCCGCCGTCGGCGGCGTCTCGGATGTCATCGCGGACATCCTCGGACTGGAATCGGTGGTGCCGCTGGCCCCCACTCCCGGCGGGCTGCCCGAGGAGGGCCTCGGCCGGGTGGGGCACCTGCCCCAGGCGCTCACGCTCTCCGAGTTCGCCGCCCGGGTCTTCGGGGCCATGCCCGCCGTCGCCGGCGGCGTGCGGGTGGCCGGTGACCGGGACGGCATCGTCCAGACCGTCGCCGTCTGCGGCGGGGCCGGGGACAGTCTGTTCGACCAGGTCCGCGCCGCCCAGGCGGACGTCTACGTCACCGCGGACCTCCGCCACCATCCCGCCTCCGAGCTGCGGGAGGCCGCCCGGCTGACCGGTGGCCGCCCCTACCTCGTGGAGGTCTCCCACTTCGGCAGTGAATGGCTGTGGCTGCCTGCCGCCGCCGAGGCCCTGGACACCCTGCTCACCGATCGGGGCTTCGACGTGGAGATCGCCGTGAGCTCCCACAACTCCGACCCCTGGGACTTCGTCCTGACGCCCGGGCCGTGACCACCGAACCGTAAGGACACCACCATGAGCAATGCCCCCACCGTTCCCCTCGCCGAGCAGTTGCGCCTGCTGGAGCTCCAGCAACTGGACACGGCCCTCGACCGGGCCCGCCACCGCATGCAGCAACTGCGCCAGGACCCGGACTACGCCCGGCTCCAGCGGGAGCTGGCCGACCACCAACGGGCCGCCGAACAGGCCGCCACCACCCTGGCCGAGGCCCGGGAGGCGGTCCGGAAAGCCGAGGCCACCGTGGCCGGCGTGCAGGAACACCGGGACCGCAACCAGAAGCGCCTCGATGCCGGGCAGGGCTCCGCCAAGGACCTCGAGAACATGATGCACGAGCTGCAGACGCTCCAGGCCCTGCAGGACGAGCACGAGGGCACCGAGCTGGAGGCCATGGAGGCCGCCGAACAGGCCGAGGCGGCCGACGCCCAGGCCCAGCGCCACCTCGCCGCGGCCCAGGCGGCAGCGCAGGAACGCGGTGCCGCACTGAAGGAGGAGGCGGCCGGCGTCGCCGCCGAGGGCAACGGGCTCACCGGCCAGCGCCAGGCCCTCGCCGCCACCCTGCCCGCCGACCTGGTGGCCCGCTATGACAAGATCCGGGAACGCAACGGCGGGATCGGTGCGGCCCGGCTCGTCGGCAACCGGTCCGAGGCCTCCGGCATGCCGCTGAGCCCCGCCGATCTGGCCCAGATCGAGCAGACGCCCGTGGAGACGCTCGCCTTCTGCCCCGACTCGGGGGCGATCCTGGTCCGCGCCGAACAGGCCTAGACTCGACCAGTTCCCGCACCACGCCCACTTCATCCCCACCGTCCACCTCGTCCTCACCCTCCCTAGGAGATCTCCGCGTGCCCCAGCAGTCCACCCCCTCCACCGGTCGTCTCCTGTATGTCGAGGCCGACGGCGGCTCCCGCGGCAATCCCGGTGTGGCCGGCTACGGAGCGCTGGTCCGTGATCCCGATTCCGGGGCGGTTCTGGACATCGACGCCCAGCCACTGGGGCGGGCCTCGAACAACGTGGCGGAGTACTCGGGCATGATCGCCGGACTGCGGATGGCTCGGCAGATCGACCCGGACGCCGCCGTGCACGTGCGGCTCGACTCCAAATTGGTGGTGGAGCAGATGAGCGGGCGCTGGAAGATCAAGCACGCCGACATGCAGAAACTGGCCGCTGAGGCCCGGGACATCCTGCCCGCCAGCCAGGTCACCTACGAGTGGATCCCGCGGGCGAAGAACAAGGACGCCGACCTCCTCTCCAACGAGGCCATGGACGCCGGGGCCGCCGGCACCGCATGGGTCAAGGAGAGGTCCGGCATCAAGGTGACGGGGGCATCCCCCGCATCGACACCTGCCCCGGCCCCCTCGCCGGCGCCCTCGCCTGCCCCCGCACCCGCCCCCGACGCCGGCTCGCTCGCCCCGGGCGCGCGGGCGACGGAACCGACCGCGGGAGCCGCCCCGGCCGGCGTCGTCCCCCCGCGGCGGGCGGGACGACTGCACCACGTGGAGATCTGGGTGGAGGACCTGGAAGCCGCCCGCGCCAGCCTGGGCTGGCTGTTCCAGGAACTGGGCTATGCGGTAAGCGGTGAATGGTCCGAGGGGACCAGCTACCAGGGGGCGGGGGAGTACCTGGTCCTGGAATCAGGCCCGCACGTCCGTGCCAGTGGCCATGACCGGCTGCGGCCGGGACTGAACCACGTGGCGTTCCACGCGGGCTCCCGGGCGGAGGTCGATGCGCTGACCGAGGCCGCCCGGAGCCGTGGCTTCACCCTGCTGTTCGCGGACCGGCACCCCTTCGCCGGCGGTCGCAACCACTACGCGGCCTACCTGGAGGCGCCGAACGGCTTCGAGGTCGAGCTCGTGGCCGAGCCGGCCTAGCCCCGCGCTGTACGCGGGCGCGTAGGAGCCCACAGCGAAGGCAAGAAACGGCGCCGAGGTCGTGAGTGAACCGCTGCAGAGCACGATGCCGCATAGTTTCCGACGCAGGGGCGCCACGATTGCTCCTGTCATGTCATCACAGGGGGAACATCATGCTCGATGCGCACCGCCGCCGGATCGCCGGCGTCATGGCCATACTCACCGTCACCGTCACCCTGGCAGGGCCCGTGTCCGCCAGTACTGCCCCTGCGGCTGAGGCCGCCGCCACCCAGGCCTGCGCCACCCCCGACTTCACCGACGTTCCCCGCGGGGCGAACTTCTACGACCCCATCACCTGGCTCCGCTGTGAACAGATCAGCACCGGCTACATCAACGGCTCCTACGCCCCGCATCAGCGGATCACGCGAGGGGAGACCGCTCAATTGCTCTACCGGTTCTCCGGCGAGACCCACCGGCCCGGGATTCACCTCGACTTCACCGACGTTCCCGCCTCCCGCTCCGCCTTCACCGCGGTCTCCTGGATGCAGGCCAAGGGATACACGGCCGGCTACGCCAACGGAACCTTCGGGGCGGACCGGCCCATCACGCGCGGCGAGTTGGCCGCCTTCCTCTACCGCATGCCTCCTCAAGAACCTGGGCAAGAAGTACGACCTGGACCTGAACCAGGTGTACTGGACCGGCTACTCCGGAGGAGCTGACACCATTGCCCGGCACGTGGTGAACTCCCACTCCGCCGGATGGACCGGTGGGGCGGCCGTGCTGGTGGCCGGCGGCGGGATCTACGGACAGAAGGCGCCGCTCCGCCCGATCTCCAGCGCCCTGATGAAGAACTACGAGATGCACTGGGTGGTCGGGGCCGACGACACGCCCTCCCGTGGCGGGGCCTCTGGAGACTTCGACGCCGTACACGCTGCCCGCCTCGGTTCTGCCTTCTACTCGGGCCAGGGCATGAAAACGTCTCTGACCATCAAGCCAGGCATGGATCATTGGGAGATCGCCCCCTCAGGGCCAGCCAAGCTCGCCGAGGTGCTTGCCTCCCGCTGACCTGGGGAACCAGTCACCTTCCTGCAGAAGGACGACTGGACCTCGGGCAGACCGCCCGATCCCACCGACGCGGGGTCAGGACCCTCGGACCGTGGTGTGCTCGTCCGGGAGGGCGATCTGCAGGCTCGACGGCTTGGTCCCGGTCCCCGGCACGAGGTCCACGGACCAGTCATGGGTGCCCTCGGCGGACCCGGCGGCCGCGATCACCTCGGCGGCGGACTCGGGTGATTTCACGACCCGGGGGCCGGCCAGCAGCAGCTCGCGGGCCACGAGACCCCGGGTGTGCTTGGCGAAGTGGGAGACGACCTTGCGTTCACCGTTCCGGATCTGGAAGACGTCCACGGTGGCGGTGATCGCCGCCGGGGCCTTCCACTGCGCCGCGTAGCCGCCCGAGCGACCATCGATGATGACGCCGGTGTGCTCCGCCTGGGCATCCAATGGAGGGGTCAGCCGCGGCTTCCACCAGCTGGACAGGCGGCCCAATCCGGGCAGGGAGCTGGTCACGGACAGGCGGTGGTTCGGGATGTGGTCGCCCAGGGAGAGGACCCCGAACAGGCCGGAGAAGATCAGGACCTTCTCCCGGGCCCGGCGGCGGGCCGTTTCCGGGAGGGAGGGGTAGTCGAGGGCGTCGTAGAGGACGCCGGTGAAGACCTGGTGAGCCGGAGCGGCAGGCGACTCCATGAGCACCACGTTGGCGTCGATGTCCGCCCGCACGGTCTCGCCCACACCCAGCACCTCGGCAGCATCCGGTTTGGCGGAGGCCGCGGCGAGGATGCCCATGACCGTGGTCCGCTCACCGGCCAGGGTGGGCAGGACGAGGGAGGCGAGGTCCAGGGGAGCGCCGGAACGGGGAGCGGTCTTGCCCTCGGAGGGCGGCAACAGGATGAGCACCGAAACAGCCTAGCGATCCCCGCCGGGCCCCGCCGCGACCGGCCGGCGGTAGACTGGTGCGCCGGGACAGGCTGGCGGACGGCCGCAGGGCACCGGTTCTCGGTGCCGTGAGGAACGTCCGGGCTCCACAGGGCAGGATGGTGGGTAACGCCCACTCGGGGTGACCCGCAGGACAGTGCCACAGAAAACAGACCGCCGGCCCGCCTGGTGCGTGCATTACGCGCCTCAGGCGGGCAGGTCAGGGTGAAACGGTGGTGTAAGAGACCACCAGCGGTCCGGGTGACCGGATCGGCTCGGTAAACCCCATCCGGAGCAAGGCCGAACAGGATGTGTTCGAGGGCTGCCCGCCCGAGCATCCGGGTTGGCCGCTCGAGCCCGTCGGCAACGGCGGGCCTAGATGGATGGCCGTCGCTGGGAAGCGGGTGACCGCTCCCGGTACAGAACCCGGCGTACAAGCCAGCCTGTCCCGCCCACGCTCCTCCACCGGAGGCTCAGAACCGACGAACCCCCGGGAGGCCAGGCCTCCCGGGGGTTCGCGATGTCCGGCGCGAGCGGACCCGGACGGGGAGGGAATCCCCGTCCTGATGGCCTACTGGCCGTCCTTCCGGCGCCCGCGGAACAGCCGACGGGACTGGTCCCGGTTCCGGGCGGCGTCCGGCTCCGTGGCCGGTGTGGGCGACGGCGGGGAGTCCGGTGCGGCGGTCTGCGTGGCCGTGCCGCCCGCACGGCGGCGGTCGAAGACCCCGGTGGTGCGGGAAATCCGGTAATCGATGCGGTGATCCACTTGTTCGCCGAAGGCGTCGTCGAAGTCCTCGGACAGCCGATCGCTGATCTGCTGATAGCGGAGCCGGCGTTCGCGGGCGTCGATCGCGTCCTGGTCCTTCTTCAACGCCTTGACGATGGCGAAACACATGGCGATCAGGATCAGGCTGAAGGGCAGGGCCGTGGCAATGGACGCGGCCTGCAGGGCACCCAGGCCTCCGGCGAGCAGCAGGCCGATGGCGAGAGCCCCCTCCAGCAGCGCGAACAGCACGCGGGACCAGATCGGCGGGTTCGGGTGACCGCCGGAGGCCAGCATGTCCACCACCAGTGAGCCGGAGTCTGACGAGGTGATGAAGAAGATCGCCACCAGGAGGATGGCGATCACGGACAGCACGCTGCCGAGGGGGAGATCGCCCAACACGTCGAACAATGCTGCCTCCACGCCGAACTCGGAAGCGCCTTCCGGAACGATCGGATCATCGGAGAACAGCTGGCGCCACAGCCCGGTGCCGCCCATGATCGAGAACCAGAGGAAACCGACCAGCGTCGGCACGAGCAGCACGCCGCCGATGAACTGGCGGACCGTGCGGCCGCGGGAGATGCGCGCGATGAACACGCCCACGAACGGGGCCCAGGAGACCCACCAGCCCCAGTAGAAGATGGTCCAGCTGGCGCCCCAGCTGGCGCCCGCCTCGCCGGTGTAGGCGCCGACGTCGAAGGTCATGTTCATGACTTCGGCCAGATAGACGCCGACGGACTGGACCAGGTTCTGGAACAGGAAGAGCGTGGGGCCGAGCAGCAGCACGGAGATCACCAGGATGGCGGCCATGGACAGGTTGATGTTGGACAGCCACTTGATGCCCCGGCCGATGCCGGATACCACGGACAGCGTGGCCAGCAGGGTGATGACGATGATCAGCACCACTAGCAGCGTCTGGTCCGGTGCCTCGACGATGCCCATCGCCGTGAGGCCGGCACCGATCTGCTGGACGCCCAGGCCCAGCGAGGTGGCGATCCCGAAGATGGTGCCGAAGATGGCGACAATGTCCACCACGTCGCCCATCCAGCCCTTGACCCGGTTGCCCAGGATCGGTTCCAGGGCCCAGCGGATGGACACGGGACGCCCGCGGCGGTGGATGGCATAGCCGACGGCGAGTCCGATCACGGCGTAGACGGCCCAGGGGTGAAGTCCCCAGTGGACGAAGGTCTGGGCCATGCCCAACATGGCTACCGCGTGTTCCTGACCGGGGATGATCGAGGTGACGCCGTCGGCGCCGGTCTCGGTGCCGGGCCAACCGGGCTTCGGCGTGGTGGTGGCATAGCCGAGTGGTTCACCGACGCCGTAGAAGACCAGGCCGATGCCCATGCCGGCGGCGAAGAGCATGGCGAACCAGGACAGCACGCCGAACTCGGGCTTCTCATCGTCCTTGCCCAGGCGGATCTTGCCGAACTTGGAGAAGCAGATGGCCAGCGCCACGATGATGAAGACGCCGATGGCCAGCATGTAGAACCAGCCCAGGTTGGTGGTGATCCAGCCCTGGATGGTGGACAGCACCTCTCCGGTCGGATCCGGTGCGAGGATGGCCACGAGGGCCACTGCCGCGATGAGGATCAGCGAGGGCCAGAAGACGGCCGGCGCGATGGTCCCCGCACCCACGCGGACACCCTGGCGCTTGAGCTTCTCTGTGATCTCCTGGTCGGAGTCGTTCTCGTGGATCCGGGCTGAGGGAGGGACATGCTCCCGGCCGTCCTCCGAGACTGGTGCTGTGGTGGTGGGCGTGGGTGGGTCCTCTGCTGTGGTCGTGGGTTCGTGGTCCGAGCTCGACATGATTGCCTCTCTTGATGAGACGAGGGATACCGTCGCACGTTCCGGGACGGTGGTCCGGCTCGTCGGTTCCCAGCCACCATTCAGGAAGATGGTGGATTGAGTCAAACAAGAAATGACAAGGCTGTCAGTATCTGCTGGTCGGCCGGCCCACCGGCCTCCCGATCCGATGTGGTCGAGGTCACGGCCCTTCGTGTGTCAACGCGGACACACTTCTGCGGTGAACGGCTCAGGATTCACTAGACTGGACACCGCCGTGTGCCATCTGGTGGCGGCATTGGCCGGGACGGGCCATGACCGTCCGCTCACCGGGCGCCCATCGGTGCCCGTCAGCGACAGCGCCGTCGCCGCCTGGAGGCAGGCGCACAAGGGAAGGACCTACCGTGGCAGAAGCGACCAACGGAACCGCGCAGGACCAGCGCGCCGCCTGGAACAACCGGGAGGAGCTGGCCGAGAGGATGGTTCCGCTGATCGGCTCGTTGTACCGGGACAACAACGTGATCACGAGCATCTACGGCCGCCAGCTCGTCCACAAGGGCGTCATCGACATCATCAAGGCCCACCGCTACGCCCGTCAGATCGACGACGTCGTGCTTCCGGTGGAGGACACCTATCCCATGGTCGAGGCCCTGGCCGGAATGAACCTCGGCGCCGCGTCCATCGACCTGGGCAGGCTGGCCGGGAAGTTCCGGACCGCTGGCGGCGACCTGCAGCACTTCCTCGACACCGAGCTGGCCGAGGTGGCCGGGCAGGGTGGCGAGGGCGTCAAGGCCCCCAAGGACGTGGTGCTCTACGGCTTCGGGCGCATCGGCCGCCTGCTGGCCCGCATCATCCTCTCCCACGAGGGCGGCGGTTCCTCGCTGCGCCTGCGGGCCATCGTGGTTCGCAAGAACTCGGAGGACGACCTCGTCAAGCGCGCCTCGCTGCTGCGCCGTGACTCCATCCACGGACCCTTCGAGGGCACCATCACCGTGGATGAGGAGAACAACACGATCACCGCCAATGGGACGGTCATCCAGGTCATCTACTCGAACGACCCGTCCACCGTGGACTACACCGCCCATGACATCCACGACGCCATCGTGGTGGACAACACCGGCCGCTGGCGGGACGAGGATGGCCTCGGCCAGCACCTGAAGGCCAACGGTGCCTCCAAGGTGCTGCTGACCGCGCCGGGCAAGGGTGACATCAAGAACATCGTCTTCGGAGTCAACACCGGTGACATCACCGCCGAGGACACCATCCTCTCGGCCGCGTCCTGCACCACCAACGGCATCACCCCGGTGCTGAAGGTCCTCCACGACGAGTACGGCATCGACTACGGCCACGTGGAGACCGTGCACGCCTACACCAACGACCAGAACCTCACGGACAACTTCCACAAGGGTTCCCGTCGCGGCCGCGCCGCCGGCCTGAACATGGTCATCACCGAGACCGGTGCCGCGAAGGCCGTGGCCAAGGCCCTGCCCGCGCTCAAGGGCAAGCTCTCCGGCAACGCCATCCGCGTCCCCACCCCGGACGTCTCGATGGCCATCCTGAACCTGGCGCTCCAGCAGGAGACCACGGTGGAGGAGCTCAACCAGCGGCTCCGCGAGGAGTCCCTGACCGGCGAGCTGCGCAACCAGATCGACTACATCCACTCCCCGGAGATCGTCTCCTCGGACTTCGTCGGCTCCAACCGCGCCGGCATCGTGGACGGCCTGGCCACCATCGTCAACGGCGGCAAGAACGCCGTGCTCTACGTCTGGTATGACAACGAGTTCGGCTACTCCTGCCAGGTGGTCCGTGTCATCGAGGAGATGGCCGGGGACGCGGTCCCGGTCTTCCCGAAGGCCTGACCCGTTCCGGGCCCGCCCGGAACCCCCTGAACCACGGCGCCGGCCCGGTCACCTGAGAAGGTGGCCGGGCCGGCGTCGTTCTCCCCTGATGTCAACTTTGCGGGCAGAAACACCCGGGTGTTTCTGCCCGCAAAGTGGTGTGGCTAGCGATTCTCGTGCTGGTGATCCTCGAGGTCGTCGGCGTGATCGTGGCCGAACGGGTCGGGGTCCACACCGGGCAGCCAGGTGTGGCCCGGCACCGTCCAGCCCTCACGGCGCAGGGATTTCTTCCACCGCCGGGTCCACTTGCCGTTGAGGCGGTTGATGTACAGGTAGCCGTCGAGGTGGTCGTACTCGTGCTGCATGACGCGGGCGAACCAGCCGGTGCCCTCGAAGTCGATCTCGTGGCCGTCCACGTCGAGACCGGTCAGGCGCACATGGTCCGAGCGCTTGAGCGGGAAGCTGTAGCCGGGCACGGACAGGCAGCCCTCGGACTCCTCGTCCGGGTGCGGATCCTCCTGGGAGGTCTTGCCGATCCGGGTCAGTACGGGGTTGATCACGTGCCCGCGTGCCGGGGCGTCCCCGGAGTCCTCGAAGGTCCACGTGAAGATCCGCAGTCCCACCCCCACCTGGGGCGCCGCCAGCCCGACGCCGCGGGCCGCGTCCTGGGTCTCGAACAGGTCCGCCACCAGGGTCCGGATCTCGTCATCGATCTGCGTGACCTCGGCGGCCCGGCGGTGGAGGACGGGTTCGCCGTGGATGGTGATCGGGCGGATGGTCATGGTGGTGAACGCTCCTTCGGGTGCCGTGCGGGACAGCAGAGAGTCTAGTCTCCGCGGCACTCGGCCGGCCTACGGCGCCAGGTAGGCACAGGCCGCCACCACGTGCGCCCGGGTGGCGGCCTCCAGGTCGGCGCCGGCGGTGGGACGCAGCAGCTGGAAGCACCGATACTCACTGGTGAGATGCGGACAGAAATCCAGGGACGTTCGCCTCGATCCTAAACGGCGAACACGTGTTCCCAGTCTCTGGCCATGCTCACGGTGACCCATCCGAGCCGGTCGGCGACGGCGGAGATCGGCTCTGTGTCGTGGAAGGTGGCCGCCGTGCTCTGGTAGGCGTACTCGCGGCCCGCGTCATCATGGTCGATCAAGATCGCGAGTCCGCCGTGCGGGGAGGACTGCGCCCACTCGAGCATCTCTCGGTCGCCGCCCGAGTTGCCGACCGCGATGAGAGGGGCGCGCCCGTTCTGGGTCTGGATGTTCGCGATCTTCGCCGGCCCCTCGTTGGCCGCGCCCATCAGTGACACGGTCCGCTGCAGGGCGGGACGGCCCTCGTCGTCGCGCACGAACTCGTACCCGATGATGGTGCCGACGACGAGCTCGGGTGGGACCCCGTACAGGCGTGAGCTGACCCGGCGCACGAACTCGGTGCCCCCTCCGGTGACGATGCCGACCGTCACGTCATGGGCGCGCAGCTCCTCGATGAGCTCGAGCATCGGCTGGTACACCACCGACGTGATCGTCACGTCGTATGACGGGTGCCTGTACCGCGCGACGAAGTCGTCGACGGCGGCAGCGAACTCGTCCGGGCTCCGCCCGTCGAACAGTGCGGCCAGGGCACCGGCGATCGTCGCGAGGCCGATCTCGCTGATCGCGGTCGCATCGGAGTCGAGCACCGCGGCGAACTCGGGACGCCTCGCGAGCGAGGGGTCCTCCATCGACCTCTGGCGCAGCACGTCGAGGAAGAAGTCGTATTGGACGTACTGCGGTTTCTCGCACCACATCGTGCCGTCGTTGTCGAGATAGGCGACGCGGTCCTCCAGGGGCACGTCGTCGATGTCGTCGAGGAAACGGAGGATCGAGTCCCGTGCCGCACCGGGCCGCCAGGACGGAAGTCGGTGCGTCATCATGTCTGCTCCTCATCGCTGGGTCGTGACCACGCGCAGCGGAAGCCCACGTGGCTCATCCCGGTGTCAATCATCTGGGGTCTTCTCGCCGCGGGCCGGTACCGGAGGCAGTACGTGTCAGCGCACAGGTGCGAACCGCCCTTGATCACCTTGCGGGGCATGCGGAACTGGGGCTGCGCCGGGTCGAAGCTGTCCTCGACCGAGCCGCCCCGGGGGTCCCTTGGCACGCAGCAGGCCGACGCGGCCGCGTCGGGGTGTCTTGCGCTCCACCAGTCCTCGGTCCACTCCCAGACGTTGCCGGCCATGTCGTGTAGGCCGAAACCGTTGGCGGGGAAGGAACCGACGGGCGAGGTGCGCTCGTAGCCCGACTCGCCGGTGGAGCGCCAGGGGAAGTCAAGCCCGTCCCAACTGTTGGCCATGACACGGCCGCCCGGTCGTGCCTCGTCGCCCCACGTGAAGACGGCACCGTCGAGGCCCCCACGGGCGGCGAATTCCCATTCAGCCTCGGTGGGCAGTCGTGCCCCGACCCACGCGGCATAGGCCTGTGCATCCTCGTGACAGACGTGGACCACCGGGTGGTCGCCGCGATCAGCCACGGTCGAGGGAAGACCCTCGGGCCGCGCCCAGCTGGCACCGGGCTTCCACTCCCACCACTGACTCAGGTGGCGCAGATCGACGGGACCCGACGTCGGGGTGAACACCATCGAGCCGGGGACGAGCTGGGCTCGCGAGAGTCCCGGGAAGTCCTTGGGGTCCAGGGGTCGCTGCGCCACCGTGCGGTAGCCGGTCTTCTCGACGAAGGCGGCGAACTGCCGGTTCGTCACCGGGTGGCGGTCGATGCTGAAGGCGGCGACCGTGACGGGATGCTTCGGCGCCTCCTCCGGATAGTGGTCGTCGGAGCCCATGGTGAAGGTGCCGCCGTCGAGGTGGACCACGTCATGGCCGGGCTGTGAGGTGTCGATCATGAGGACATCCCAGCACAGCCGGAGGCGTCGAGGACCACGAGGTCGTGGCGGAGCCAGCGCCGCACGAACGCGGGGGCACCAGGGCCCAGCTGGGCGATCGTCGTTCCCCCGTCAACACGGCGAAACATCGCCCATTCCTCGGCGCCGACGAACAGCACCAGATCGGTGTCGGTATGGGCACGATTCAGCAGTGCGGCGGCGATGCCGGGTGGTAGCCGCTCCTGCACCGCCAGAGCAGTCGGCACCGGTATTGGTCGTGCAGCGGCCATGGTCGAGGCTGAGGGGTCAGGCTGCTCCGCGGCAGGGTCATCGGCGGCCACGGCGATCGCCGTGTGCCGCACCATGGTGCCGCGGAAAAGCTCCAGGGCGGCGGACTGCTCCGCGGCCGGGAGCGCGGCGATCCGCTGTCCGTGGGGCGTCTCGCTGATGGACCCGCAGTCCGGCAAATAGGGTGCCTGGCGGGCCCAACGGCCGAGCCGCAGCCCGGCGCTGTCCAGTAACGCCAGGAGTTGGGGGACTGAGTATGCGCGGTCTCGGGGGTTCAGCAGGGCGTCGGCGAGGGCGTCGTCGTCGGCGAAGTCTCGGGTGCCGCGCAGCAGGGGGCTGAGCGGATGGCCCGGCGGTAGCTCGCGCAGAGTGGCGACGAGATCGGCGATGTCGTCGGGGTCGGTGCTGACGCCGAGGCGTCGGCAGTAGTCCTGGATGAGATAGATGCCCGCACGGCCGTACGGGGCGTAAACCATGAGGGTCACGGTGCCACCGGGGGCGAGGACTCCCTGCAGGGCAGCGAGGCCGGCCGCGGGATCGGCGAGGTGATGCAGCACGCCGGTGCAGACGATGTGGTCGAACCTCTCGCCGAGCTCGGCGACGTCCTCGATCCTCAGCTCGTGGAACTGCAGGTTTGTCACACCGTGCCGCTCGGCGAGCCGGCGCGACTGCTCCAGGGAGCTCGGGGCGACGTCGATGCCGACGACGTCGGCCGACGGGTCGAGCATGGCATGGCGCACCGCCTGGCTGGTGCCGCAGCCGGCGACCAGCATCCGGTGCTGCTCCGGGACCGGTCGCCACGGCCAGCGTAGGTGGTGCGCCGCGCACTGTTCGAGGGACGAGCGCGGCGCCGCGGCGTCGAGATCCGCCGGGGGCGGGTACGGATGGCGATCGTAAAACTGCGCGATCACGTCCGCCCGCTGATCAGGCGAGTCCCGGCGCCGCAGCGAGGTGGTCATGCGCTGCCGGCACCCGACTTCAGCTTCTCCATCACCTTGTCGACGCTGAACGATGCGGGCTCCTGGCGCGCCGGGAACTCCTTGAGGGACTCCAGCATTTGGGCGACATACATCTGCGCCGGGACCAGGAGGAACGCGTGGCTGATCATCCAGTCGTAGTAGGTGTTCGACGTGATGTCCGCGCGCTCGTAGGGATCAGTGCGCAGATTGAAGATCTTCGGGACGCGGAGCTCCGTGTACGGATCGATCCAGACCTGCAGCGTCCCGGGAGCGCGCTGCTCGAGGAAGACGAACTTCCAGTTGTCATAGCGCAGCGCCGTGAGGTCGCCGTCATCGGAGCAGTAGAAGAAGTGGCTGCGCGCGCTCTGCTCCGACGCCCCGGTGATGTAGTCGAGCTGGTTGTACCCGTCCAGATGAACCTTGAACGAGGTCCCGTTCAGGTCGGCTCCCAGTTTCAGCTGCTCGGCGATCTCGGAATTGCCAGCCGCTGCGAGCAGGGTCACGAACCAGTCGTTGTGGCTGACGATGTCGTTGAGCACCGTGCCGGTCTCGATCTTGTCGGGCCAGCGGACCATGCACGGCACGCGGTAGGCGCCCTCCCAGTTGGAGTTCTTCTCGTTGCGGAAGGGGGTCATGCCGGCATCGGGCCACGAGTTCATGTGGGGGCCGTTGTCGGTGGAGTACATGACGATCGTGTTGTCTGCGATGCCCAGACGGTCCAGCTCGTCGAGCACCTGGCCCACGATCTCGTCGTGGTAGAGCATCGTGTCGTGGTACTCGGACTGCCAGCGCCCCGAGCGCCCCTTGTCTTCATCGCGGGTGTGCGTGCGGAAATGCATATGCGTGGTGTTGAACCAGGTGAAGAACGGGGTGTCGGCCTCGACCTGGCGGCGCATGAAGTCGATGGTCGCGTCGCGGAATTCCTCGTCGCAGGTCCTCATCCGCTCGATCGTCAGTGGCCCGGTGTTCTCGATCCGCTGGGTGCCGTCGCCGTTGGCCCAGGACTTCAGCACGCCGCGGGGCCCGAAGCGGTCCTTGAAGTCCGGGAAATCGTTCTCGGTCGGGTAGTCGGGTTGCTCCGGCTCCTCCTCCGCGTTGAGGTGGTACAGGTTGCCGAAGAACTCGTCGAAGCCGTGCATCGTGGGGAGATGCTCATCGCGATCACCGAAGTGGTTCTTGCCGAACTGGCCGGTGGCGTAGCCCTCGGCCTTCAGCGCGGTCGCGATGGTGGGGTCTTCGGCCTGGTAGCCGACCGGAGCGCCCGGCATGCCGACCTTGGTCAGTCCGGTGCGGTAGGGGTTTTGTCCGCTGATGAAGGCGGCCCGGCCGGCCGTGCAACTCTGCTCGCCGTAGTAGTCGGTGAAACGGACGCCCTCGTTCGCGATGCGGTCGATGTTGGGAGTGCGATAGCCCATCAGTCCATCGCTGTAGCAGCTGAGGTTGCTGATTCCGATGTCGTCGCCCCAGATAATCAGGATGTTCGGCTGGTCTGCCATGTCACTTCTCCTTGAGCTGGTGTCGTGGTCCGCTCCGGTGAGGGTAAGTGCGTGATGCGGAGAAGCACCTGCGACATCATCAACTTGGGGTGAGGCATCCTCGGGCGGAGCGGAACGCCGGCGGCCACCATCGTGGTGCATCACGCAGCCGATGACGTTGAAGTAGCCGCCGAGGGCTACCGCGGGCGTGGGTCGAGAACTCTTCCGCAGAACACGTCGGCAACATGACGACCCGTTCTGCTCCGCAGAGCTGTCATTCGGGCGAACCTGAGTGCCGAGGGTCAGGTATGCGCACTGCCCTGGTCCACGGGTGCAAAAAAATGGTGAGGTTCAAACCCGAATCGAGAGAAGAAACTCCCGCCGAGGGTTTGAACCTCACCACATCAGGGTGAGTAACGGGGCTTGAACCCGCGACCTTCTGGACCACAACCAGACGCTCTACCAGCTGAGCTATACCCACCATGCTGGTCCGTTGAGCGGACCTTGACAGCGCGTTCCATCATACATGGATTTCGCGGTGGGTCCGAATCGGCCCCGCCGTCCGGCCTCGGCTCAGGCCTCTGGCGCGGCCACGGTCTGCAGGCCAGCGGCGATCCGCTGTGCGGTCTTCGAGTCCGGGCCGGGCGCCGGCACCATGATGGCCTCACGGTAGTACCGCAGCTCGTTGATGGAGTCGGCGATGTCCCCGAGCGCGCGGTGCCCACCGGTCTTGGCCGGGGCCTGGAAGTAGGCCTTCTGGTACCAGCGGCGGGCCAGTTCCTTCAGGGTGGACACGTCCACGATCCGGTAGTGCAGGTGGTCCGTGATGGCCGGCAGGTCCCGGGTGAGGAACAGCTTGTCCTGGCCCACCGAGTTCCCGGCCAGTACCGCCTTGCCCGGCTGCGGGCAGTGCTGGGTGATATATGCCATACAGGCTTCGGATGCCTCGGCGAGGGAGACGCCGTCGTCCAGCCGGTTCAGCAACCCTGAGGTGGTGTGCATGTCCCGCACGAAGGGGACCATCTGGTCCAACGCCTCACGTGGGGGTTTGATGACCAGGTCCACCCCCTCGCCCAGGACGTTGAGCTCGGAGTCCGTCACCAGGACGGCGATCTCCACCAGCGCGTCCTTGACGGGGTCCAGCCCGGTCATCTCACAATCGATCCATACGAGGTTCTCTGCAGTAGCTGCCACGCCTCCCACAGTAGCCTGACGCCCAGTGGTACTTTGTGGAAGGCCCTGAGACGGCCCGCCAAGCCACGGAAGGAACCCGCCCCGATGAGTGTGTCCGGCACCCGGACGGAACGGTCTTCCGCGTCCTGGACGGTCTCGGTGTGGATCCCGGCCGTCCTCGGCTTCGTCGGCTCGGTGGCCGTGATGGCCGGATCCCTGTCCGTGGGCTGGCTGGCCTCCGTGTCACCGATCAACCGCTGGGGCTGGCTGATCCCCTGGCGCACCACCGAATCCGGGGTCATCACCGGCACCGTGGTGCTCACCCTCGGCTGTTGGCTCATGTTCTGGGGCTGGCTCCGCCTGGGCAAAGTCCTGCGGCCGTTCGGCCCCGGCGCGCTGCGGATCGTCACGCTCACGACGACGGCCTGGATCCTGCCGCTGCTGGCCTGCCTGCCGATCTTCTCCCGGGACATCTTCGCCTACATCGGCCAGGGCCGGCTGATGATCGCCGGCCGCGATCCCTACGAGGACGGCATCTCCACGCTCTCCAACTGGTTCCAGCTGGGCGCGGACACCACCTGGGCGCAGACCGAGACCCCCTATGGGCCGGTGTTCCTGTGGATCGAGCAACTGGTCATGGCCGTGGCCGGACCGGACGACCCGGACCTGGCGATCTTCCTGTTCCGCCTCGTCGCCGTGGCCGGCGTGGTGCTCCTCATGGTCTACATTCCCAAGCTGGCCACGCTGCTCGGCACGAATGCGGCCCGGGCCCAGTGGATCACCGTGGCCAACCCGTTGTTCCTCATTAGCTTCGTGGCCTCCGGTCACAACGATGCGCTGATGGTCGGCCTGGCGGTCGCTGGTGTCTGGTACGCGGCGACCAACCGGGGGCTGCTCGGTGTCCTGCTGGTCACCGCCTCGCTCGGCATCAAGCCGATCACCATGGTGCTGCTGCCCTTCATCGGCCTGCTCTGGGCCGGCCGCGGAGCCAGCTGGGCCCGGCGCTTCGGCTACTGGTTCCTGACGGCCGGCATCGCCGGGACGATCATGGTGGTGGTTGGGGTGCTCAACGAGTTCGGCTTCGGGTGGCTGACGGTCATGCTCGGCACCGGCACCGGCTCCGTGCCCTGGTCCCCGGTCGGAATCCTCGCCGAGGGCACCAAGGTGATCCTCGGCTCGCTCGGATTCGACGACAACTGGGTGCTCGACGCCTTCAAGACCGCTGGCCGGCTGTTGTCCATCCTCATCGTCATCTGGCTCATGTTCCGCGGTCGGCACGAACACCTCATGCAACGTCTGACATGGGCTTTCACCGCGCTGGTGGTGCTGACACCGATCATCCAGCCCTGGTATCTGCTGTGGCTTCTCCCGTTCTTCGCCGTGCTGGGGATCCGCAGTGACTGGCAGCTGAAATGGGTCGTGTTCACGGTGGCCTTCTTCGTGGCCTTCGGTGCCGCCGACCAGCTGTTTGTGTGGCAGTTCCTCGGCATCGGCGAGCAGCTGGCCCACCTGGCCACGTTCCTGTCCTGGGCCTGCATGCTGTGGATCCTGCTCCTGGACCCCTGGACGAGTTCCATCCTGAAGGAGGAGTGGCACGTACGGGCCGCCCTGCGCCGGACGGTGGCCCGGCTGAGAGGCCGCGATGCCGCCGTCGGCTCCGAGGGTTCCGTCGGAGTGACGCCCGGAGCGCAGCTTGGCTCCCAGACCGGCGCGGCCTCCACCGGAAAGACTGACCTGACGGCGGACCTGGCGGGGGACAGGGTGGGGGACGAACGGGCAGACCAGGGGACGACCCCCTCGTGAGCGTCTCCGAACCCACGGGCGCCCCCTTCGGAGCCCTGGCCGGACTACGACGCCGGCTCGGCGACTTCCCGCTGACCCACCGTCTGGTGGGCGGTGCGGACGAGGAGACGGCCCCGAGCCTGTGGCAGGGGCTCATCGGCTCGCTCCTGATCATGGTCGGCTCCTGGGGCGTCGGCTGGCTCGCCATGACCCCGGCCTCGGTCTTCGCCCGGACCACCGTGCTCAACCCGCTCCGCGTGGAACCGGTGGGCGTGGTGGTCTGCGCCATCCTCCTGGTTCTGGGGTCCCTGCTGCTGGTGCGGGCGTGGCTACGGCTGGGCCAACGCCTGGAGGGCCGCTGGGGGACGGCCGGGCCGGTGGTGGTCCGGGCGACCTGGCTGTGGGCCGCGCCGCTCCTGGTGGCCTTCCCCGTGTTCTCGAGGGACGTCTACTCCTACCTCGGCCAGGGGCGGCTCCTACATGCCGGACTGAACCCCTACGAGGACTGGATCTCCGAGCTGCCCGGTTGGTTCATGCAGGGCGCGGACTCCATCTGGGCCGAATCGCCCTCGCCCTATGGCCCCTTGTTCCTGCTGATCTCCCGGGCCGTCTGGTTCCTGACCGGTGGGAGTCCCGAGCCGGCCCTGCTGCTGTTCCGCCTCGTCTCGGTGGCCGGGCTGGCGCTGTGCCTGTGGGCCGTGCCGCGACTGGCCCGGCGGTTCGGCACCGACCCCGGGTGGTCGGTGTGGATCTCCGTGGCCAATCCGCTGTTCGCGCTCTACATAATCGCCGCCATCCACAATGACTCGCTGATGGTGGGCCTCTTGCTGGCCGGCTTCGTGCTGTTGACCCCGGGGTCCTCTCGCGGCCGCAGTCTCGCCGGGCTCGTGCTCGTGTCCCTCTCGATCGCCATCAAGCCGTTGACGGTCCTCGCGCTGCCCTTCGCCGGGTTGCTGCTGCTCCCGGGCGCTCCGGGGTCTCCGCGCTGGGGGGCGCGTGCGAAGGTCTGGACCTGGTGCCTGCTGGTGGCAGCGGCGGTGCTGACGGGCATGGGGGCCCTCACCGGGCTCTGGTTCGGGTGGATCCCGGCCATGCTGACCTCGGGCGATGCCGCCTTCCCCTACGCGCCCTTCGGGATCCTCGGTCTGGGGGCCGGCTGGGCCGTGGATGCGTTGGCCGGCACTGGGGTCCGCCCGGTGGCCGACCTCGTCTACACGCTGGGCACGGTGGCGGCGATCGGCTTCACCGCCTGGCTGGCCCTCACGCGCCGGCCCGTCCACCCCGTGCTGGCCACGGGGTTGGCCCTGTTGGCCGCCGTCCTGCTCGCCCCGATCATCCAGCCCTGGTACCTGCTGTGGGTGCTGCCGATGTTCGCTGTCGTGCGGCGCTGGCACGGGTGGCCCGTGTGGACGCTGTACCTGGTGGTCATGGTGCTCGTGGTCGTCGGCGTGGTGGACCAACTGTCCGTGGCGCAGTGGATCTCCCTGTTCTGGGTGCGGATCACCGCTGCCGTCGTCGGACTCGCCTATATGGTGTTCATTGTCTTTCTCGATCCCAAGACGTCCACGCTGTTCCCCTTCACCGCATGGTGGAGATCGCGGGGACGCCCGCACGCCCCCACTCGCCAGACCAATCAGGAGACCTTGTGAACCAGACCGGACCAGCGAAGGCCGCACCGAGGGCGGGGTCCCGTGCAGGCTCCCGTGCTGGCGGTCCGGACCGCCGGCTGCTGCTCGTGCTGGTGGGGGCGACCCTGCTGGCGGCCGTGGTGGCGGTGCTGTCCAAGCAGTGGTGCCGTCTCAACGGCTGGGAGGCCCCGGGGGTGCACATCCACATGTGCTATTCGGACTTCGGGCAGCTCTTTCCCACGCGTGGCCTGGCTGAGGGATACTTCCCCTTCTTCACGCCGTTGCCCGAGGACCAATGGATGGAGTACCCGGCGCTGCTGGCCGTCGTCGCCGGGGTGACCTCGTGGTTCGTACCCCAGGACGGGACGCTGCTGGAGCGGACAGTCACCTACTTCGACATCAATGCGGTCGGTGCCCTGCTCTGCTGGCTGATCGTCGTGGTGGCGACCGCCTACACCGCACGCGGCCGGTCCAAGGACGCACTGATGGTGGCGGTGGCGCCGGGTATCATCCTGACCTCCTTCCTGAACTGGGACCTGTGGGCCGTCATGCTGGCTGCCCTCGGCCTGCTGCTCTGGTCCCGCAGCCATCCGGTCCTCGCCGGGGCGGTGCTCGGCCTCGGAGCGGCCATGAAGCTGTACCCGCTGTTCTTCTTCGGCGCGATCCTGGTCCTGTGCTGGCGTGCCGGGAGGCTGGGTGTCTTCTTCAAGTCCCTGGCCGCCGGCGCGGTGGCCTGGCTGGCCGTCAACGTGCCCTTCATGCTGACCGCTTTCGACCAATGGAGCCGGTTCTACACCTTCTCGGGGGACCGCGACGTGTCCTTCTCCTCGATGTGGCTGGCCTTCACCTGGACCGGATGGTCTGGTGAGACCTTCTCGCTGATCTCAAACGGGCTGTTCGCCCTGTGCTGTCTGGGCATCGCCTACCTGGGGCTCTCGTCCCGGCACCGGCCCCGGATGGCCCAGCTGTGCCTGCTCATCGTCGCGGCCTTCATCCTCCTGGGGAAGGTGTACTCGCCGCAGTTTGTGATGTGGCTGATTCCGCTGGTCGTGCTGGCCCGCCCGAACTGGCGGCAGTTCTGGATCTGGCAGGCGGTGGAGGTCTACCACTGGGGCGGCGTGTGGATGGAATCCGCCCGCATCACCTCGGAGGGCGCCTTCGGTGGGGGAGCGCTGTGGATTCCGCTCTGGTACGGGTCCGGGATCGTGCTGCATATGGCCGCCGTGATCTGGATCTGCGTCTCCGTCATCCGGGACATCCTCGACCCCGACCGTGACCCGGTCCGCCGCTCCGCAGCGGCTGGCGCGGCGCGGGACGTTGCTCCCGCTGTCACCGCGGCGCCGGGTGCCATCACCGACGCCCCGGCCATCGACGCCACTCCTTCGGTGTCCCTGCCGCCTCTTGATCCCTCAGCGGGAATCTTGGCGGAGGAGCCGGATCGATTCCTGCTGCCTCCAGCGGGACGAGGCCGCGTCCTGACCGGCTGACCCCAGTCCCCGCCTGCCTCGCTCTACTCGACCGGTCCGTCCGCGGCCATCCTGCGGGCACGCAACACGAGTTCCAGTTCGAACCGGACCGTCGGTCGGTCCAGCTCGCCGCCGAACAACTCACGCAACTGGGCCACCCGGTAGCCGACCGTCTGCGGATGGATGCCCAGCTCATGGGACACGGGAGTGCGCTGGCCCCAGTGCACCAGCCAGGACAGCAGGGTCTCCTCCAAGGTCGCGCGCTTCGTGCCGCTGAGTCCGTCCAGGGGTGCCAGGCGACGCGCGGCCAGGTCCGCCATCACCTGGGTCTCTGCTCCGAGGACGATCTGAGCCAGATGGTCCGAGGCGAAGACCGGGCCGCCGTCCCCTGGGGACTCGGCTTGCGGCTGCGGCAACTGAGCGGCGACGAGCCGTGCCACGCGGTGGGAATGGGCCACGCCGTCCCACTCCACGGCGGGACCGAGGACGGCGGAGGTGCCGGCGAAGACCTCCCGCAACCGGGGGCGCAGGCGGTCCGACTGGGGGGCGGCCACGATCGCGGTCGCCTCGGATTCGCGCTCCACCACGATTCCCGAGGTGCCCAACCGGGTGCGGACCCCGGCCGCGGCAGCCAAGGGCAACACCACCGCCGCCATGCGCTGCGGCAGGTGCCAGTCGGCTCCCGAGGCCAGCCGCCGCACCTCGTGGATCTCGGCACCGCCTCCCACCAGCGCCGCCACCAGGTCGGCACGCCGCAGCTCCAATGCTCCGGCGTGGGCCGATTGCTCCACCGCGTAGGCCTGGACGCTCACGGCGGACAGCTCGTCGATGTACGCCAGGATCGTCTCCCCGAGGTCCACCACCACGTCCATCGCCATGCCCCGCTCGGCACACGCTTCGGACAGGCCGCGGAACGTGATCCGGGCGCTCGTGCGATAGGCGGCCAGCAGGGCGTCCATACTGCGTCCCTGCCGGTACTCACCGGCACCGAGGGCCGCCACCAGCTCGCGCGACTCCTCGTTCAGGGCAGGATTGGCCGTGCCCGGCAGGGACAGCAGTTGCTCCAGGGCACCCTGCACGCCGAGGAAGAGCACCTCGCTGAACCGCTCGGTCCGGGTGATCTGATAGGCGGGGATCTGGTTCGGTACCGTCTGGATGATCTGCTCGACGACGGCGGGGACGGCGGGTGCCAGCAGTTCCGCCAACTCGGGGGGCAGCGACAGCCACGGGGGCCGCGAGGCGTCCTGGGCCTCGGAGGCTCCCCGGGAGCGCTGCGCTTGCGGGGTCTCCCGGACCTGCGGCGGTGGGGGACCTCCGGCCAAGGGATGGGACGGATGACTATCCTCGGACGATAGATTCATGACAGCAATCGTATCCGTTCGGTGCAGAAATTAGTTGACGGGGCGCATATTGTGGACATATGGCTCGTCGTCCCCTTGTATCGGTATTCTCCTTGTTCTCCTCTGTCCTGGCGACGCCCCGCTCGCCTCGCGATTTCCTGGCGCTGTTGGATCCGGTGCACTCGTCCCGGCAACTGCGCGGCATCGTCACCCACGTCTCCCGTCCGGTTCCCGGTACGGCCACGATCTCCTTCCGCACCGGCCCGGGCTGGAAGTCCCATGAGGCCGGCCAATGGGCCCGCATCGGGGTGGACGTCAACGGGGTGCGCCAGTGGCGGTCCTACTCCCTCTCCGCCGCTGCGGGGGAGGATCCCGAGATCACGGTCACGGATATCGGCAAGGTCTCCGGCGCACTGGTCCGCGACACCGAGCCCGGAGACGTCCTGTTCCTGGACCGCCCGGAAGGGGACTTCACCCTTCCCGAGCACCCCCGGCCCCTGCTGATGCTCACCGCCGGCTCCGGCATCACCCCCGTGATGTCCATGGTCCGGACCCTAGTGCCGCGTCGCCCTGACGCGGACGTGGTCCTCATCCACTCCACCCGCACCTCGGAATCCTCCCCATTCCGCGAGGAACTGGACGAGCTGGCCCAGCAGTTTCCCGGGCTGCGGGTCCACCACCACGCCACGGCGGACGAGGGCCGGCTCGACCTGACCGGCCCGCACGCCGTGGACGCCCTGTGCCCCGACTGGCGCGACCGCGCGGCCTATGCCTGCGGCCCCACGGGTTTCCTCGACGATGCCGAGGACCTCTGGGAGCGCGAGACCGGTTCCGGTGCGGCCGGGCTCAAGATCGAGCGTTTCCAGGCTGACCTGGCCGGCGGGGTCGCCGGTGCGGGCGGCCTGGCCGTTTTCGAGAACTCGGACCTCGAGGCCGAGGCCGCTGGGGACACCCCCTTGCTCGAGGTCGCCGAGGACGCCGGGGTGGCCGCTCCCAGCGGTTGCCGCATGGGGATCTGCCACGCTTGCCTGATCCCGCTGCGCTCCGGGCAGGTCACCGACCTGCGCACCGGCGAGGTGCACGGAGACCCCGGTGAACTTATCCAGACCTGCGTCAGCGCGGCTGCCGGCCCCGTCAGTCTCGCGCTGTGACGCTCAGCAGGACGCTGCAGGCCCGGCCGGTCCGCAGTGTCACCACGCATCACCCCCGACCATCCGACGCCCATCTCTAGGAGCCTCGTGTTCAAGACCAACACCCATGCCAAGACCATCAGCGAACCGGACACGGTCAGCTGGGCCCCGGGCCGGGGCAAAGGCCCCGACGGTCCGCCGGAGCCGCGCACCGAGGCGCCCGGCCGGCGTCGTGCCCCGGGAAGCGGAACGCCGCGACCGGGATCCCTGGCGGCCGAGGGCAGCCCGACCGTGCGCCCACCGGCAGCTGCCCATCTGTCCGACGACCAGGTGGCCGAACTCGGCCGCGAACTCGACGCCGTCCGGGACGCGGTCCTGGCCGAGCGCGGTGACACGGACGCTGCCTACATCCGCAAGGTCATCCGCTGGCAGCGTGCCCTGGAGTTCGGCGGACGAGCCTGTCTGATGGGCGCCAACAACAAGCTGGCCTGGGTGGCCGGAACCTCCATGCTGACGGTCGCGAAGATCATCGAGAACATGGAGATCGGGCACAACGTCCTGCACGGCCAGTGGGACTGGATGCGGGACCCGGACATCCACTCGACCACGTGGGAGTGGGATTTCGTCACCCCGTCCAAGTCCTGGCAGAACACCCACAACGACATGCACCACCGGTGGACGAACGTGATCGGCAAGGACCGGGATGTCGGCTACAACGTGCTGCGTGTGGACCGGGACCAGCCCTGGGAGCCCAAGCACATCCTCAACCCGGTCATCAACGCCGGCCTGGCTCCCGTCTTCGAATGGGGCATCGCGCTCTACGACCTGGAGCTCGACCGGGTCAAGACCGGCGAGAAGTCCAAGGCCGAGCTCGCGCGGGACCTGAAGACCGTGGGGGCGAAGGCGGCCAAGCAGTTCGCCAAGGACTACGCGGCCACCCCGGTGGCGGCGCAGGTCCTCACCGGCTCCGGCCTCGCGGCCCTCTTGGCGACCGGTACCGCCAACGGACTGCGCAACATCTGGGCCCACGCCGTGATCTTCTGCGGCCACTTCCCGGAGGGGGCGGAAACGTTCACCGAGGAGATGGTCGAGGGGGAGACCCGCGGTGACTGGTACGTCCGCCAGATGATCGGCTCCGCCAACATCTCCGGCTCCAAGGCCATGCACTTCATGACCGGCAACCTCTCCCACCAGGTGGAGCACCACCTGTTCCCGGACCTGCCGTCCAACCGCTACGCCGAGGTGGCCGTGCAAGTCCGCGAGATCTGCGAGCGCTACGGGCTGCCCTACAACATCGGGCCCCTGCACAAGCAGGTCGGCTCCACCTGGGGCAAGATCTTCCGGTTGGCGTTGCCGGACCGGAAGTAGCCAACGCAGGTACCTCGAAGCCCGGCCGGAGCATGACGCTCCGGCCGGGCTTCGTGGTGGGTGGGGTCAGGGCACGTCCAGGCTCACGGCACGTAGGTGGCGCAGACCGGGTCCACCGGCTGGTCGCGGTGCAGCACCCAGATGCCGTGGTCGTCCTCGGTGACCACCTCGTAGCCGAGGCGTTCGGCACGATCCAGGGCCTCGGCCGGCGTCAAGGGATCCCAGCCGCCGAGCTCATCCACGGTGGTGTCGATGATCATCCAGGTGGCCAACTCGTCCCCCATGTCCCCGTGCAGGCCCACATAGGTGCGGTCCACGAGGTGGGGCACGGCGTTGTCCGCGGCCTCCACGCAGACATCATCCGGGATGGACTCCACGGCCCGGTCCAGGGCGTGGGCCCACTCCGTCATCTGCCAGTTGTCACCGGTCACCGTGCGCTGGAACGGGAAGACCTGCGGGAAGACCGCGGTGCCCAGCACTCCGCAACCCAGGAGGACCGAGACGAACACGAGGGGCAGCCGCCCGGGCCGCCCTGGTCGCGAGACGCTCGGGGCACCCAGGCCGGCGGTGGCTGCGGAACCGGTGCGCCGGCGTCGTGCCTCTCGCCAGACGCCGAGCCGGGCGAGTGCCTCGAGCGCGGCCAGCAGGAAGATCGGGGCCAGGATCGCGTCGTACTGGTAGACCGGGCTCCATACGTTCAGCCGGTCATTGAACAGGCGGGAGAGCAGGATCGGCGCGCCGATCAGGGTGTACGGGGACAGGAACGGCAGCAGCCACAGCGCCACGAAGTGCAGCAGCCACAAGCCGATTTTCAGCGGGTGGTCGAACAGGACCGCCACGGCGTCGAAGGGCTGGGACAGGATGAACGCGATCGAGGATCCCATGTCCGGGCCCAGCGCCGTGAACTGCCAGTAGCCGAACTCGCCTGCGGGGGAGAAGTGCGGGATCACCACGGAGGTGGCGAAGACGTAGCCGGCCACCCCCAGCACGGCCGTCACGACGGCGGGCAGCCAGGCCCGCTTGATGGCCAGCACCATCGCGATGGCCAGCAGTGTGATGCCCATGTCCTCACGGACGGTCAGCAGGGACACCGCGAGGAGGGTGGCCAGCCAGTACCGGCGGCCGTCGATGGCCCAGATGACCCAGGCGACGATCGGCACGCCGAAGGAGACCTCGTGGAAGTCCCAGTTCACCATCGCCTGGAACGGCCACCACAGCAGCAGGGCGGCGGCGCCGATCAGTGCGGTGGCGTGGCTGAAGCGACGGCGCGCGAAGAGGTAGACCGGGATGACGGTGGAGACCAGCAGGGCGGTCATGGCGATGCCAAGCATGCGCGGGTCGTCCCAGATCCAGTACAGGGGGGCTGCCAGCGCGATGATCGGGTGGAAGTGATCGCCGAGGATGTTGAAGTCCACGCCCTTGATGGGCACGATCGGCTCCCGGAACAGCGCGTACTGGCGCACGGCCTGGTCGAAGATCCCGAGGTCGTATCCCTTGGCCTCGAAATTCCGGAAGCGCAGGAACGAATGGACCAGGTAGAGGACGGCGGCCGCGGCCATGACTGCGCCCAGCTGCCACCATTGCCGGCCGGTGGTGCGTGGCCCCACGGTCAGGGCGCCGTCACGGCGGTCCGGCTGGCGGCCGATCACCCAGCGGGGCACCCGCCGCGGGACGCGGTCCTGCGCGGGTGCCGGGACAGCGGCCGGATCGGCGGGGTCGTCAACGGCGGGATTCTGCTGCACGGGCCACCTGGGGGATCGGGAACGGGACATCCCCTCCATCGTAATGACCCCGGGTGGGCCGGCGGCGCCACAGTCCTCCGATCTGCGCCGCACGGCGCAGACCGGAATCGTGCCGTGGCTACTCGACCAGCTTGCCGTCCTGGGAGACCTCCCGGATCAGTGCGGCGATCTCCTCCGGTACCGCCGGGATCTCCTCGCGCGTGATCCCTCCGGTGGGTGACCAGACGAGGTTGACCTGCAGTTCGGGATCAGTGTCCGGGAAGTCGCTGCGGTTGTGGCAGCCACGGGTCTCGCGGCGCTCGCGGGCGGCTTCCAGCGTGGCCCGGGCGGCCAGGGCCGAGGCCTTCAGATCGAACGCGTGGGCCAGGTCCTGGTAGCCGGCGATGTCCGGGTGGATGCCGACGTCCCGCAGGCGCGCCTCAATCGAGTCCAGCTCCGCCAGCCCTGCCCTGAGCCCCTCCTCACTGCGGACGACGCCGGCGTGCTCGGTCATCGTGTCGCGGATGGCCCGCTGGAGGGCACGGACGTTCTCGTGACCGTCCGCGGCCAGCAACTCCTCGATCTCGGCCCGGGCGGCGGCCACGGCCTCGGGGGAGCGCCGCTGCGCGTCGAGACCGGCGGAATGATCGACGGCGGCCCGGCCGACGATGCGTCCGAACACCAGTAGCTCGATCAGGGAGTTCCCGCCCAGTCGGTTGGCGCCGTGGAGGCCGGAGGAGGCCTCACCGATGGCATAGAGGCCCTCGACGTCCGTGCTGTGGTCCTCGGGACGGACCCAGACCCCGCCCATGGAGTAGTGCGCGGTCGGGGCGATCTCGATGGGATCGGTGGTGATGTCCAGCATCTGCAGTTCCAGCAGCGTCTGGTAGACGCGCGGCAGGCGGGTCATGATCGTCTCCCGCGGCAGGTGGGAGACGTCCAGCCAGACGCCACCGTTCGCCGTGCCGCGGCCCTCCTGGATCTCGGTGTAGGCGGCCAGGGCCACCCGGTCCCGGGTGGAGAGCTCCATCCGTTCCGGGTCGTAGTTCGCCATGAAGCGCTCGCCGCGGCCGTTGCGCAGGATCCCGCCCTCGCCGCGGGCGGCCTCGGAGACCAGGGTTCCGGCGGCGTTCTCGGGCTCGATGATGCCGGAGGGGTGGAACTGCACGAGCTCGGGGTCGCGGAGCCGGGCCCCAGCCTCCACGGCCAGGCGGAACGAGTCCCCGGTGTTCTCATCGCGGCGTGAGGAGGTGCGCCGCCAGATGCGGTTGTGGCCGCCGGCGGCGAGGATGACGGAGTCCGCGTGGATCAGGTAGCGGGTGCCATCGTTGACATCGAAGCCGTAGGCGCCGAAGACCACGTTGTCCCGCACCAGCAGCCGGGTGATGTACACGGTGTCCAGGATGGGCACCTCGAGCTGTTCGGCGCGGTTGACGAGGGTGCGCTGGATCTCCAGCCCCGTGTAGTCACCCGCGAAGGCGGTGCGCCGGTAGGTGTGGGCCCCGAAGAACCGCTGGGAGATACGGCCGTCCTCCTCCCGGGCGAAGGCCATGCCGTAGCGGTCCAGGTCGGCGATGCCCTGCGCGGCGCCGCGGGCGACGATCTCCGCCGTGTGCGGGTTGGCGAGGTGGTAGCTCTCCTTGATGGTGTCCGCGGCGTGCTGCTGCCAGGTGTCCTCCTCATCCATGGTGCCCAGGGCCGCGTTGATGCCGCCGGCGGCCAGGGACGTGTGCGCGTCGTGCCGTGGACGCTTTCCCACGGCCAGGACATCCACCCCCTGTTCGGCCACCTCGATGGCCGCGCGCAGGCCGGAGCCTCCGGTGCCGATGACGAGGACGGTGGTGGAGACCTGGTGTTCGGTGAGACGTGCTGTTGAAGTCATGAGACCACCGTAGGGAGGACAGCCACCATTACTCCAATGAATAATCGGAGTAGAAACGATACGCTTTTGCTATGACCATGAACTTGGAGCAGTTGCGGGGATTCATGGAGGTGGCCCGCGTCGGGCATTTCACCCGGGCGGCCGAGACCCTCCACGTGACCCAGCCCTCCCTGAGCCGCCAGATCGCGACCCTGGAGCATGACCTGGGGTCTGAGCTGTTCCACCGGGCGCGGGGACATATCACCCTGACCGCCGCGGGAGAGACCTTGCTGCCCCTGGCACGCCGAATGCTGGCCGATGCGGAGACGGTGCGCCGGGAGATGGCGGAACTGGCGGGCCTGCAGCGGGGCCGCGTCCGGCTCGGGGCCACCCCGTCGTTGTGCGTGGGTATCGTGGCCGATGCGGTGGCAGCCTTCCATGCTGCCCACCCGGGGATCGAGCTGCACCTGACGGAGCGGGGTTCACGCGGGCTGATCGACGAACTGTCCTCCGGCGCCCTGGACCTGGCCCTCGTCATCACCTCGGACGCGCATCCGGGGACCGCACCGAGCCTCACCCGCAGCCGGTTACTGACCGAGGAGCTGGTGGTTGTCGGCGGCGGGGACGCACCCTTCGGGGGGCGCACCTCGGTCACGCTGAAGGACCTGGCCGGCATGCCGCAGATCGTCTTCCCGTCCAGTTATGACCTGCGCGGCACCCTGGACGAGGCCTTCCGTGCCGTCGGACTCACCCCCAGGGTGGTGCTGGAGGGTGCCGAGATGGATGCCGTGCTGCGCTTCGTCGAACTGGGGATGGGGGTGGCGCTGGTGCCGGCCATGGTGCTGGTGGACCGCCCCGGCCTGAGCTCGGTCCGGTTGCGGGAGCCCCGGCTCAGCCGGACCATCAGCCTCGCCCGGCGCCAGGACGTGCAGCCCACGCGTGCCGCAGCGGCCATGCATCGGATGATCCTGCGGACGGCCGATGCGCTCGCAGCCGGAGACCGGGGCCTGGGCGGGCTGGTCTCTCGGGCTGGCTGAGGGAAGGGTGGCTGGCTGAGGGAAGGGTGCCCCAGGAGGGAGTCGAACCCCCGACCGACGGAGTAGAAAGCCGCTGCTCTATCCACTGAGCTACTGGGGCTGGGCTCCGTCATTCTAGCGGGATGGCCCTCCTCCACAGGAAACCGTCCCCGGTGGGTTGTCCACGGATCAAGGGGGCCGCCCTGTCGCCGCGGTGCCGGTGCGGCTGTGCTGGGAGGGCAGGAAGTCCTCTTCCTGCCGCCGTCGGACACCATGGCCGACGGCGGCCCCTCGCCGGCCGCGGGCCGGCTCTCCGAAAGGCACCAGCATGAGTCAGCACATCACCGTCCGCGGCTTCGTGGCCACCGATCCCACCATTCGCAATGCGCAGGCCGGGTTCCCCGTCGGCAATTTCCGACTGGCCGCCACGGACCGGCGTTTCGACCGGGAGCAGAATGCGTGGGTGGACGGCAACACGAACTGGTTCACCGTCAATCTCTTCCGCAGTCTCGCCCAGAACGCCTTCACGTCCCTGCAGAAGGGCCAGCCCGTGGTGGTCACCGGCCGGCTCAAGGTCCGTCCCTGGGAGACGGAGGAGCGTTCCGGGACCGCCGTGGAGATCGAGGCGGACACCATCGGCCATGACCTGTCCCTGGGCACAGCCACCTTCCAGCGCTCCTCCGGGCGACCGGGCGAGGTGGCGGCCGGAGCGGCGGAGGCCGGGACGGGAACGGGCGAGCCGGGCGGGTCGGTCGGGTCGCACGGCCCCAGCGAGGAGTCCTTCGACCGGGAGACCGGCGAGCTGCTGGGCCACGAGGGCGCCGGGACCGGGGCGGCGGAGGACACTGAGGACCCGGATGCGGGGGTGGACTCGGCCGACTCGCAGGCCCTGTCAGTGGCCTGAGGGCAGCCGGTGGCCGCCGGACGCCACCGATGCGGGCAAACCGGCGGCCACCCACTAGCCTGGGGACCATGGCGGAATACATTTACAGCATGGTCAAGGCCCGTAAAAAAGTGGGCGACAAGCTGATCCTGGATGACGTGACGATGGCCTTCCTTCCGGGGGCGAAGATCGGCATGGTGGGCCCCAACGGTGCGGGCAAGTCCACGATCCTGAAGATCATGGCGGGGCTGGACACGCCCTCGAACGGAGAGGCCCGGCTCACTCCGGACTACAGCGTCGGCATCCTCATGCAGGAGCCCGCGCTGAACGAGGAGAAGACCGTTCTCGGCAACGTCCAGGAGGGCGTCGGCGAGATCTACGGCAAGATCCAGCGCTACAACGAGATCTCGGAGGCGATGGCCGATCCGGATGCCGACTTCGATGCGTTGATGGAGGAGATGGGCAAGCTCCAGGAGCAGATCGACGCCGCTGACGCCTGGGACATCGACTCTCAGCTCGAGCAGGCCATGGACGCGTTGCGATGCCCCCCGGGCGATGCCGACGTCACCAACCTCTCCGGTGGTGAGCGCCGCCGCGTGGCGCTGTGCAAGCTGCTGCTGCAGAAGCCGGACCTGCTGCTGCTCGACGAGCCCACCAACCACCTGGACGCGGAGTCCGTGCTGTGGTTGGAGCAGCACCTGGCGGCCTACCACGGCGCTGTGCTCGCCGTGACCCACGATCGGTACTTCCTGGACCACGTGGCCGAGTGGATCTGTGAGGTGGACCGCGGACGCCTGTACCCCTACGAGGGCAACTACTCCACCTACCTGGAGAAGAAGCGCGCCCGCATGGAGATCCAGGGCAAGAAGGACGCCAAGATGGCCAAGCGGCTGTCCGAGGAGCTCGACTGGGTGCGCTCCAACACCAAGGGGCGTCAGGCCAAGTCCAAGGCCCGCCTCTCCCGCTACGAGGAGATGGCCTCGGAGGCCGAGAAGACCCGCAAGCTGGACATGGAAGAGCTGCAGATCCCGCCGGGCCCGCGGTTGGGCAACCAGGTCATCGAGGCCAAGAACCTGCAGAAGGGCTTCGGCGACCGCGTCCTCATCGACGGGCTGTCCTTCTCCCTGCCGCCGAACGGCATCGTCGGCATCATCGGCCCCAACGGTGTCGGCAAGACCACCCTCTTCAAGACCATCGTCGGCTATGAGTCCCTCGACGGCGGGGAGCTGAAGATCGGCGATTCGGTCAAGATCTCCTATGTGGATCAGTCCCGCGGCGGAATCGATCCGGAGAAGTCGCTGTGGGAGGTCGTCTCGGACGGTCTGGACTACATCAAGGTCGGGCAGGTCGAGATGCCGTCCCGTGCCTACGTCTCGGCGTTCGGCTTCAAGGGCCCGGACCAGCAGAAGAAGGCCGGTGTGCTTTCCGGTGGTGAGCGAAACCGCCTGAACCTGGCGCTGACCCTCAAGGAGGGTGGCAACCTGCTTCTGCTGGATGAGCCCACCAACGACCTCGATGTGGAGACCCTGACCTCCCTGGAGAACGCCCTGCTGGAATTCCCGGGCTGCGCCGTGGTCATCTCCCACGACCGGTGGTTCCTGGACCGGGTGGCGACCCACATGCTGGCCTATGAGGGCACGGAGCAGGACCCGGCGAACTGGTACTGGTTCGAGGGCAACTTCGAGTCCTACGAGGCCAACAAGGTGGAACGGCTCGGCCCCGACGCCGCCCGCCCGCACCGTGTGACCCACCGCAAGCTCACCCGCGACTGAGCGGAGCCCGCCCTGCGGGGCACCGGTATTCCACGGATCTATCGACGTGGTCGGCCGGCGCCCTTCAGGAGCAGGCTCTGAACCGAGTTCTTCACCCGGTACTGCAGGTCGCCGGGCACCCGGATCATCCCCTCCTGGGCCACCGAGGCCACCAGCTCACCATCACGCGAGTAGATCCGTCCGTTGCTGAGCCCGCGGGCGCCTTGCGCCGAGGGGCTGGACTGGACGTACAACAGCCACTCGTCCGCGCGCGCCGGCCGGTGCCACCACATGGCGTGGTCCAGGGACGCGACCGAGATCCCGGGACGAACCCAGGAGATGCCGTGCCGGCGCAGGACCGGCTCGAGCAGGGTGTAGTCCGAGGCGTAGGCCAGGGCCGCCCGGTGCAGGTTGGCATTGCCCTCCATATCGGAGAACGTCTTCATCCACACCATGTTGGTGGCCACCTCGCTCCGGTCCGGGGCGATCTCGATGGGCGGATCCACGTGCCGGATGTCGAAGGGCCGGGCCCAGGACCACTCCTGCGCGATCGGGTGACGCATGCGGCCCAGCCGGTCTGCGGTGGACGGCAGGGACTCCGGATCGGGTACGCCCGTGGGCATGGGGGACTGGTGGTCCAGGCCGGCCACCGGATCCTGGAAGGAACTGATCAGGGACAGGATGGTCTTTCCCTCCTGCATCGCCTGGACGCGCCGCGCGGAGAAGGACCGTCCGTCACGCAGAGTCTCGACGGCGAAGGTGATGGGCAGCAGGGCGTTGCCCGGGCGGAGGAAATACCCGTGCATCGAGTGGATGGCACGGTCCCCGTCCACGGTGGCGATGGCGGCCATCAAGGACTGAGCCATGACCTGTCCGCCGAACACCCGGCCGCGGGCCTGCGGTGGAGTCTCACCGGTGAAGAGGAGCTCGCCGGTGGCGGCGTCCTCGCCGTCCGGGGTCAGGTCCAGGACGCTGCGGAGCACGTCGGTCGGATCCTCCGGGAAGTCGTTGCGCCCCTTGTGGACCTTGCCAGTACTCATGAATGCCCCTTCGCTGTCTCCGAGCCGTCCGGCTGATCCGGCCTGTCCGACTGCCTCGGTACCGGCCGGTAACCGTCTCGGAAGTCTACTCCGCCCGCGGGACGCTGCCGCCCTGATCTGCCGCCCTGACCTGCCGTGCTGACCTGCCGTGCTGACCGGGCGCCAGTGCCGACGATGGGACAATGGAGCCATGTCCTCTTCCCCCGTCGATCCGTTCCGTCCAGACTCCACGTCCTCTCGGGGCCCGGCTGGCCCCGAACTGCAGCTGGAGGACCTGGAAGCGGCCCAGGATCTCGAACGGTACGCGACGCGCGCCAAGACCATGGCGGACACGGGCCTGCGTCTCCAGGTGGCCGGCAACGTGCTCGCCGCCTGGTCCTCCGTGCTCCACCCCCGGGGCCTGGGCGACCGGGTCCCGGTGGCCCTGGGCCTGCGGACGGTCCGCTTGGTGGAGGGCCGCCATGACGGGATCGATGCGGTCTACGCCCTGTCCTCGGTGCTGGAGCGGCTGGCCCGCATGTCGACCACGGGATCCACCGCCTTCACGCTGCCTCCCGTGCCCGAGAGCGCCCCGTGGACGGCCGTGACCCCGCCGCGGGGCGGTTGGACCCCGGTGGCCACCGTGGAGGACGGCGAACTCCAGCAGATCGCCCGGGACGGGATCCGCGAGCTGGCCGACGCACTGCCCCAGGATCCGGGGGCCTCCATGGTCGCCCAGGCCCGCGCCGCGGTCTGGGGACGACTGTTGGGCGGCACTGCGGAGGAGGCCGGTGACGGCTTCCTGCCGGCCGGGGCGGCCTTCGCGGCCCACGGCCTGGGCTTCCTCAGCCCGCAGGGCACGACGGCGGTCCACACCTCGGGCCCCTGGGTGCGCCTCTCGAACGCGGCCGGGTACGTGCTCTGCCGCCAGCCGATGCTGCTCTAGGCCGAATTCACCATGGAATGGGCGGCCCGTTCCAGGTAGTCCCACAGGGTCTCGTCCAGCAGCGGGGGCAGCTCGAGGGCGTCCACGGCTGCCCGCATGTGCCGTAGCCAGGTGTCCCGGGCCGCGAAGTCCACGGTGTAGGGCGCGTGCCGCATCCGCAGCCGCGGGTGGCCGCGTTGCTCGCTGTACGTCTTCGGCCCGCCCCAGTACTGCTCCAGGAACATGCGTAGCCGTTCCTCCGCCGGGCCGAGGTCCGCCTCCGGGTATATGGCCCGGAACTCGGGGTCCGCCGCCACCTGCTCGTAGAACACCCGGGCCAGCTTCACGAAGGTCTCGTGCCCGCCGACCTGGTCGTAGAAGCTCGCGTTCTCCGGCTGGGCCGCCGGAGCAGCAGCAGCATCGGCACGTGCCCTGGCACCAGCGTCGGCAGGGGCGCCGGACGCGGGCGTCATCACCTGCGGCGGTCGCTGGCCGGTCGACGCGGTGGGCCGGTCCTGCAGGCCGGTCACCTGGCTGGGTGCCTTGCCCTGGCGCGGCTTCAGCACCGCGATGGGCGCGCCCAGGCGGCTGCCGAACTCCGGCAGGTTCTGGTTCTGATGGCGGCGCACCTGCTGCGGCCTGATGGTGACGGGGAAGCTGACGGAGCGGGCGATGAAGCACTGCTCATGGGCCTTCGCGTGCAGTCCGTCAGCGGTGCCCCGCTGCTCTTCGTCGGCGAGCCAGATCTCCGGGACCAGGGTCGCGGAGGTGATCCGGCCGCCGTCGTGGTCATGGGTCAGCACACACTCCGCGCGCACGGAGGCGCCGGTGACGACCACCCCGGCCTGCGTGGCGGCCTGGAGATAGGACAGCAGGTGGCACTCGGCGAGGGCCGCGAGCAGGAGCTGTTCGGGGTTCCACCGGGAGTCGCTCCCGTGGAAGGCCCGCGCGGCGGAGCCGTTGAGTTCGCCGGGGCCCTCGGCGCGGACCACGAGCTCACGGCCGTAGTCCTTGTATCCGGAGGTGCCGGAGCCCCGGTTTCCGGTCCATTCGGCATGCAGGGAGAAGGAGTGTTCCACGTTCTCTACGGTACCGCCCGCGGCGTCGCAGCCGTGCTTCGGCTCCGCCACGCTCCACATGGGTGGTGCCGCTGGGTGGTGACTGGGGTGGCGCCGCTGGCCGGACCGCCCCAGTCACCCTAGACTCGAGTCACGCTGGGAGGTTTGATGCCACACATCCACATCTTGACCGTCTCCGACCGGGCCCATGCGGGTCAGGCTCCGGATACGGCCGGACCGCGCGCCCTCGAACTGGCAGCCCAGTACCTGAGCGAGTGGACGGCGGACGGGGCCATCGTGGCGGACGGGGTCGAGTCCGTCCGGTCCGGGGTCCGTGCGGCACAGGGCAATGGGGCCGACGTGGTGGTCACCCTCGGCGGGACCGGGGTGTCCCCGCGGGACGTGACGCCCGAGGCCATGGACGGGCTCATCGGCAGGGAGTTGCCCGGCATCGCTGAGATGCTGCGCCGGGAGGGTGCCGCGCAGACCCCCACCGCCGCCCTGGGACGCGGACGCGCCGGGATCATCGGCCGGACCGTGGTCGTGAACCTCCCCGGCTCCCTGCGTGCCACGGACCAGGGCATTCCCCTACTGGCGCCCTTGCTGGCGCACCTGGTCGAGCAACTCGGCGGAGGTGGCGACCATGCCCGCCACTGAGGATGCAGCCACCCTGCGGCCCGTCTCGACAACGCCCCGCCCGGCCGCACCGGTCCACACCGGGGTGACCGACGAGCCCCTGGACCCGATGGTCTTGGAGTCCTCGGTCGTGACCTCTGCCTGCGGGGCAGCCCTGACGTTCACTGGCATCGTCCGGAACCATGATCCGGAAGCCACCGGCACGGTGACCTCGCTGGACTATTCGGCGCATCCGGATGCGGGCGCTGTGCTGGCCGGGATCGTGGCGCGTCACGTCCGCGTCCCCGGGGACCCGCGCGGGGAGGTTCGGGTCGCGGCGGCGCACCGGATCGGACACCTCGACGTCGGCGACCTCGCCCTGGTGGTCTCCGTGGCCTCCGCGCACCGGGCCGAAGCCTTCGAGGTGTGCCGGAGCGTGGTGGAGGACATCAAGGCCGAGGTCCCGATCTGGAAGAAGCAACAGACCGCCTCCGGCGAGGCTCACTGGGTGGGACTGCCATGACCTCAGTGCCGATCACCCTGACCACCCGGACCGCGACCGGGCCGGGCGCACGCCCCGCCGGCGCCGCGGACACCGCGCCAGCAGCGGCACCCGGCCCCGAAGCCAGGAGGCTGCTGCCCACCCCGGCCGAGCTGGCCGGCGTCGGGCCCCATGAGGGGACCGACCGGTCCCTGACGGACGGATTCGGGCGCGTCCACCGGGACCTGCGCGTCTCGCTGACGGACAAGTGCTCGCTGCGCTGCACGTATTGCATGCCCGAGGACGCCGGCCCGTTCATGCCGAAGGACCAGTTGCTCTCGGCCGCCGAGATTGAACGCTTGGTACGGATCGCGGTGGACCACGGCATCACCGGGGTGCGGTTGACCGGCGGCGAACCGCTGCTGCGCCAGGACCTCGAGGACATCGTGGCCCGGCTCGCCGGAATCGAGCTGCCCGATGCTGCCGGGGGTGGGCGCCTGCCGGTGGCCATGACCACCAACGGGATCACCCTGGACCGGCGGCTGCCCGCCCTGCACGAGGCCGGACTCTCCCGCGTGAACATCTCCATCGACACCCTTCAGCCGGAGAAGTTTCGCCAGCTGACGCGCCGTGACCGGCACGCCGACGTCCTGGCCGGGATCGCCGCCGCCCGGGACGTCGGGCTGCGCCCGCTCAAGCTCAACGCCGTCGCCATGCGCGGGGTCAACGACGACGAGCTGGCGGACCTCGTGGCCTTCGCCGTATCCCAGGACGCGCAGATGCGGTTCATCGAGCAGATGCCCCTGGACGCCGGGCACACCTGGAAGCGGGACAACCTGGTCTCCGGCGAGGAGATCCTCGCCCGGCTCGCCGAGCGCTTCGACCTCGCGGAGGTCCCCGGCCGCGGTTCCTCCCCGGCTGCGCTCTACACGGTCGACGGCGGCCCCCACACCGTGGGCGTCATCGCCTCGGTGTCGAAGCCCTTCTGCGGCGACTGTGACCGCCTGCGACTCACCGCTGACGGGCAGATGCGCAACTGCCTGTTCGCCCGGGAGGAGACCGATCTGCGGACCCTGCTGTGGGATTCAGCGTCGGACGTGGACCTGGCGGCGGCCATGAAGATCTCGGTCGGGGCCAAGAAGGCCGGTCACGGCATCGACGATCCGGACTTCGTCCAGCCCGGCCGCGGCATGAACGCCATCGGCGGCTGACGACCCGCCCCTTGACGGCCTGTCACTTGACGCCGGCCCGTCTGCTGGAAGCTAGCCGCCGGCGAAGGGCGGCAGGACGTCCACGAGGGAGTCCGCCTGGACCGGGTGGTCGTCCTCGGCCGCGCGCACGCCGTCGACCATCAGGGAGCAACGGGAGACGACCTGCTCGGCGCTGGTCCCGTGGCCGACCACCAGGAGCCGGCGCAGTTCGCCCGCGGTGGCGGCCTCGACGGTGAGTTCTGAGGCGCCCAGGATGTCAGCGGCGCCCGCGAAGAGACGGATCCGGGCCATCAGCCCTCACCCCCTGTCGGATCATAGCCGAGGGCCAGATCCTGGACCCGTGCCGAGAGCCTGTCCACCAGGTCGGCGATCTCCTCCGGTGTTCGCTCCTGACCGGCCAGCTGCAGCCCGGTCGCGACGCCGATCAGGTAGGTCGAGGTTGGGGCCCCGGGTCTCAGGACCCCGTGGGCCACGTCTCGGGCCACGTCCAGCAGGGGACCGGGGAGCACGACGGAGGCCGGCAGGCCCAGTTCTCCGGCGACGGCGTCCAGCCAGTCCGCCAGTCCGGGAATGTCCTGCTGGATGTCGCGGTGGGTGCCGGGGCGTGTGCCGGGCGAGACCTCGCCGGCGTGGGGTTCGGTGGTGCTGTTCTCAGGCACGGGAGCTCCTGGTGGTGTCGTGGCGGATCCTGCCGGGTGGGGCTGGTGGCGTTGCAGATCCTCGGGGGTGTCCATATCGTCCCAGAGACCGGGGCGGCTTGCCGGTTCGGGAACCTCGAGCAGGTCCAGGCCGGCGACCCGCTCCCGCACGCGGGTGACGCGGGTGCCACCGTCCGTGGTGGGACGTGCGGCGTGCTGACGCAGGGCTGGAAGCTGGAAGAGGGCCGTCAGGTGCTGGCGGCGACCGGTGGAGTCCACGGCGACGACGCCGTCGTGGCCGCCGTCGTCCAGGGCCCCATCCACGAGGCCGTCCGGGACCCCAGCCAGGGTGCGGTCGAAGGCCCGGACGAGCTCACGGGCGGCCGCCACCGGATCGGCCAGGTCGCAGGGCAGCACTAGGACGCGATCTGCCTCGAGGGCGGTCAGGGCGGTCAGTGCCGCGTCCAGGGCGGCGACCGGGCCGGACCGCGGTGGGTCCTCCCGCACGAACCGGACGGCCGGCGAGTCCAGGATGGAGCCTTCTGGACCCGTCGAGCCTGTGGGGGAAGACGCCGGCACGGTCTGCACGGCCTGCACCGTGGGCGCAGCACGCACCGGCCGGTCACCGGCCACGACGATGGTGGTGGCGCCGGCCGACAGGGCGGCCTGGACGGTGCGCTCGAGCAGGGTGGCTCCCTCGGCAGGATCCACCACGATCGAGCCCTTGTCCCGGCCCATGCGAGTGGACCCCCCTCCCGCCAGGACGATCGCCGCCAGCGTCTCAGCCACGGGCGACCGGGGCATCCGGGGCACCTGATGCCTCTGAGGCTTCCGGCGCTGCCGGGTGACCCGCGTCGTCACGGCGCCACGTGCCGGAGCGGCCGCCGGTCTTCTCCAGCAGCCGGACTCCGGTCAGCTCGACGGCTCGGTCCAGGCCCTTGACCATGTCCACCATGGCCAGCCCGGCCACGGAGGCGGCGGTCATGGCCTCCATCTCCACCCCGGTCCGGTCGGCGGTCCGGGTGGTGGCGATGATGCGGATGCGATCGGGGCCGACCTCGAAGTCCACCGTGGCGCCGTGGACGCCGATCACATGGGCGAGGGGCAGGAGCTCGGCGCACTTCTTGGCGCCCTGGATGCCGGCGATCCGGGCCACGGCCCAGACATCACCCTTGGGCACGGTGCCCCCGGTCAGGGCCTCGAGGACCTCCGCGGCCACGAGCACGGTGGCCTCGGCGGTGGCGCTGCGGATCGTGGGCGTCTTGGCCGTGACATCGACCATGCGGGCCGAGCCGTCACCGGCGAGGTGGGTGAAGCCCTCGGCTCCGGCGTCGATGGAGCCGGCAGCAGTGGGTGGGACGGCAGGGAATTCGGTCATCAGGCCTCCAGGGCTCGGTAGAGGACGGTGTCTCCGGCGGACACCGCGTCGGTGGTGGCGGGCACGCGGGCCAGTCCGGTGGCGCGGGCCATCCGGCCGGCCAGATGGGATCCGGAGCCCCGTTCGGTGGCCTGGGCGATTCGCAGCGGTTCCCCGGGGCCGGAGACCACCCGTGCCGGCACGAACTGCTCCCGCCCGGGCGGTGATCGCCAGCCCTCCTCCGTGATCACCGGGTACCAGGGGGCCACCGGCGTATCGCGGCCCTGCATGGCCAGCAGCCCCGGCTCCACGAACAGCAGGTAGGACACCCACGCGCTGACCGGGTTGCCCGGCAGCGACCACACGGCCCGCCCGTCCGGCAGCAGGCCGAAGCCCTGGGGCTTGCCCGGCTGGACCGCGACCCGGTCGAAGCGCACGGTGGGATCCTCGGGGGCCGGGGCGCCGCCGTCGTGCGTAAAGGGTTGCATGGAGTGCACGGTGCCGCCCGGTGAGTCCGGCGCCAGGACGAGCCGGGCGACGTCATGGGCCCCCACGCTGGCTCCTCCGGTGAGGATCACGGCGTCAGAGGCGCCCTGGGTGGATCGCAGCACGGCTTGCAGTTCGGCGGGGTCGTCGGAGACCCGGCCCCGGTGGGCCACGTGCCCGCCGCTGGCCGCCGCCAGGGACGCCAGCAGGAGGCTATTGGAGTCGGGGATCTGGCCGCGGCGGACCGATTCGCCGGGGGCCACCAACTCTGAACCGGTGCTGACGACCACGACCCGTGGCCGGCGCCGGACCCGCACCTCGGCGATACCGGCGGCGGCGAGCGCGGACAGCCGGTGCGGTGTCAACGGCCGGCCGGCGGGGGAGACGAGGTCTCCGGCGAGCACGTCCTCCCCACGTCGCCGCAGATGGCGTCCCCCCATCACAGGGTGGTGGAGCTCCACGTGAGCGGGGGTCTCGGTGCCGGCGGTGGGCGCGGCCGGGTCCCAGCCCACGGCATCCTCCAGGGGCACGACGGCGTCCGCGTCCGTGGGCATCGGCGCGCCGGTCATGATGCGGGCCGCCTGGCCGGGGGCCAGCGCCGGGTCGGCCTCCGTGCCGGCGGGAAGTTCCGCGATGAGGTCCAGGCGGACCGGTGCCTGCGCGGAGGCTCGCGTGGTGTCCTCCGACCGGACGGCGTATCCGTCCATGGCGGAGTTGTCCCACGGGGGCAGGTCCAGGGTGGCGGTGGCGTCGGCGGCCAGCGTGAGCCCGGTGGCCTCGGCCAGGGGCAGGGTGTCTGCGGGCAGGAGGGGAGCCAGGGCGAGGATCCGGCGCTGGTGGTCCTCGACGGTGCTGCGGTAGCGGGCCTCAGCCACGGGGGTCTCCTGGGGGCTCGGTGATTGCTGGGGGAAGTCCGCCGTCCAGGTACCCCTGGACGGGCCAGCCGAGGCGCGCCAGGTGACGGGCCGCCGTCGCGCTCCGTGGGCCGGCCGCGCAGAAGGGGAGCAATGTCGGTCCAGCCGGCGAACTGGCGATGGAATCGGGGCGCAGGGCGGCCTGGACGGTTGCCAGCGGATGATCGGGAGGCAAGGGCAACTCAGGGCCGCCCTGCAGACGCAGGAGCCGGTCGAGGGGCAGCTCGACCGTACCGGGCGGGCCGGGGCGCTTGCGGGATTCCTCCGGCCTCCGGACGTCGAGCCAGACGGCAGCCGGATCCACGTCAGAGCGAGCGATCGGGACCACGCGGGCGGTATCTCCGGCTGATGCGGCGGCGGAAGCGGCAAGGCCAGACGGTGCGGACTGGGAGGCCGGCGTGGAAGGCGAAGCCGGCCCGGACGGGTTGGGCGGGGCGGACGGCGCGAGGGGGATGTCCGTGGTGGTGCCGGAGAGCCCGTCGATCAGCATCATCCGTCCCAACAGCGGCGTGCCGGTGCCGAGGACGAGTTTGATCGCCTCCAGGGCCATCAGGGAGCCGGTGATCCCGACGACGGCGCCCAGGACCCCGGCCTCGGCGCAGCCGGGTGCGGCATGGGTGGAGGCATTGTCCGGGAAGACATCGGTGAGGACGACGGCGGGAAGGCCGGAGGCCGCGGGGGGATCGGACCAGAAGACGGTGACCTGGGCGCTCCATTGCATGAGGGCGCCGAAGACCACCGGTGTGCCGAGGGCCGTGGCGGCCCGGTGGACGATGAAGCGGGTGGTGAAGGAGTCGCTGCCGTCCATGATCAGGTCCGCGCCGGCGAGCAGGTCCGCTGCGTTGGCGTCCGTCAGGCGGACGGTGTGCGGGATGACCGTGGTCTCGGGGGAGAGGCGCCGGGCAGCGGACACCGCGCCGTCCGTCTTGAGTCCGCCGAGGGTGTCCACGCCGTGCAGGGTCTGGCGGTTGAGGTTGCTCAGCTCCACATGGTCGTCGTCGATGACGTGCAGGGTGCCGACGCCGGCGGCCGCGAGGTAGCTGATGACGGGCGAGCCGAGCCCTCCGGCGCCGACGACGGCGATGGAGGCCTGTGACAGGAGATCCTGTCCGGAATCGCCGATCTGGGGCAGCGTCCGTTGGCGGAGCGTCCGTTCTGCGGTGTGCGCGTGGCGGTCCTGGGGCATGGAGCCAGCCTAGTCCGCGGCGTCATCACTAGACCGCGGCGCACTCACCTCCGCGTTTTCAGTCGACTTCGTGGGGGTGTCGGGCGTCGAGACCCACCCGAAGTCGACGGAAAGCGGGCCGGGGGCGAAGATGGAGTCATGGCACGAAGTGAATCGCGAGTCCGCGTGGTCAGGGTCAAGGCCGGGGAGCGTGACGCCCGGGCGGACGTGCTGGCGGCCGAGGAGCCTCTGGAGATCCGGGTGAACGGCCGGCGGCTGGCGGTGACCATGCGCACGCCCACGGAGGACTTCTCCCTGGCCGTGGGCTTCCTGCTCAGCGAGGGGCTGATCGGGGCCGCCGACGAGGTGCATTCCGTCCGGTACTGCGGCCGTGACTTCGGCCCCGGTGCGGAGGAGGCCGACAACACCGTGGACGTGGTCCTGCGGCCCGGAGTCCAGGCCCCGGCCCCGGAGATGGAACGCCAGGTGCTCATGTCCAGCGCCTGCGGTCTGTGCGGGCGGACCAGCATCGAGAACGTCCGCACCCAGTCCCGGTTCCCTGTGGACGGTGACCCGATGCAGGTCACCGAGGCCTTCGTCCTGCAGATGCCCGAGGTGCTGCGCGAGCGGCAGAAGGTCTTCGACCGCACCGGCGGGCTGCACGCCGCCGGCTTGTTCAACACCGCCACGGGCGAGCTGGTGACGGTGCGTGAGGACGTAGGCCGCCACAACGCCGTGGACAAGGTCCTCGGCTGGGCCCTGCTGGAGGGAAGGCTGCCCCTGTCCGGGCATGCCCTGATGGTCTCCGGGAGGGCCAGCTTCGAACTCACCCAGAAGGCCATGATGGCCGGGGTGCCGATGCTCGCCTCCGTCTCCGCGCCGTCGTCGCTGGCGGTGGATCTGGCCCGGGAGGCCGGGATGACGTTGGCCGGCTTCGTCCGCGGCGACCGCTTCGTCATCTACGCCGGGGAACAGCGGATCCTCCCCGACTCCACAGGACAACTGGAGGCCGAGAGCGCACCCGAGACGCCGGCGGCACGCCGGTAGCGTGGGGCGCTTCCGACCTCCAGTTGCCAGGGGTGGGTCAGCCGGCGGCGTCTGCCTGTCGAGCGGCCAGGGCGCGGACCATCTCGTCGCGGGACTCGGCCACCGTGCGGGACAGGGCGGCCTGCGTGCCCCGCGAGCGCCCCACCAGGGCGTTCGCGGCATTGATGGTCTCCTGGGAGACCTGGGCACCCGGGAACAGCCCGATCGCTGCTGACTCCGCCATCTCGTGCGAACGCGAGGCCCACAGCTCCTCCACACCCGCGAAGAACTCGGCGGCGAACGGGGCCAACAGGGCCGGATCGTGCACGCGGTTGAAGCCGAGCAGCACGTTGCGTTGGGTCATGTTGGACAGTTCCCCGCTCACCACCTGGTCCCACGCCGTGCGCTTGGCCTCGATGGTGGGCACCGCGGCGCGAGCCTGCGAGGCCGCCAGGGCACCGGTGGCGGTGGCATCGGCGGCCTCGGCGGCAGCGATCTCCGCCTCGCCGGCGCGGCCTCCGGCCACGAGCCCGGTGAGCATCTCCCACTTCAGGTCCGTGTTCAGGTCCAGCCCGTCCAGGGACTCGGTCCCGGCATGCAGGGCGGCCAGCGTGTCCAGCTGCCCCTCCGAGCGGGCCGCGGCCGCGAACGCCTTGGTGAACTGGAGCTGGTTGTCCGAGCCCGCCTCCGCGTTCCGGGCCAGGTCCAGGAGTCGGTCCGCTGTGGAGATGCGCAGCTGCACGGCGTGCTCCTGCGCCGCGTACTGGGACAGCGTGGTGGCCAGCTGACGCAGTAGGGTCTGCACCACGGAGGAATCCCGCTCCTCGCCGATGTTGGACAGCACCAGGTCGGTGAACCATCCGGCTGTGGCCTCGGCATCACGGACGGTGTCCCAGGCGGCACCCCACAGCAGAGTGCGCGGCAGGGACTCGGCCACATCCTTCAGGTGGGTGGCCACGAAGGACCAGGAGGCGTCGTCCAGGCGGATCTTGGCGTAGGCCAGGTCGTCATCGTTCGGCAGGATCAGGTCCGGGCGCGCCAAGCCGGCGGCTTCCATGACCTCGGTGACCTCTCCGGCCACATCGAGTTCGAACCGGTGGGTGCGCACCAGCCGTCCGGAGTCGTCCGCGGAGTAGAAGCCCACGGCCATGCGGTGCGGTCGCAGCACGGCGTCCCCGGGCTGCTGGTCTTCCGGCGCTGACTGGTGCAGGCGCAGGGAGGTGATGGCGCCGGCGTCGGGAGTTCCGCCGTCAGTGGTGCCGGAGCTGGATGCCCCGGCGGTCTCGACCTCCACGGACAGGGTGTTCACCCCCGAGGTCTCCAGCCACAACCGGGTCCATTCGGTCAGGTTGCGGCCGGAGGAGGCCTCAAGCTCACGCATCAGGTCCGGCAGCTCGGTGTTGGACCAGGCGTGCTTGCCGAAGTAGGCGCGGACTCCGGCCATGAAGTTCTCCTGGCCCACCCAGGCCACGAGCTGGCGCAGCACGGACGCGCCCTTGGCGTAGGTGATGCCGTCGAAGTTGACCAGGACGTCGTCCAGGTCCCGGATCTCGGCCTTGATCGGGTGCGTGGTGCTCAGCTGGTCCTGCTTGTAGGCCCAGTTCTTCTCCATGGCGGAGAACGTGGTCCAGGCCCCGGTGTAGCGGGTGTTCTCCGCGGCGGAGAGCGTGGACATGAATTCGGCGAAGGACTCATTGAGCCAGAGGTCGTTCCACCACTTCATGGTCACCAGGTCGCCGAACCACATGTGGGCCAGCTCGTGCAGGATCGTGATGGCGCGGCGCTCCACCATGGCCTCGGTGACGGTGGAGCGGAAGACGTAGTTCTCCAGGAAGGTCACGGCGCCGGCGTTCTCCATGGCCCCGGCATTGAACTCCGGCACGAAGAGCTGGTCGTACTTGGCGAACGGGTACGGGGTGCCGAACTGGGCCTCATAGAACTCGAAGCCCTGGCGGGTCAGCTCGAAGATGTTCTCGGCATCAAGGTACTCGAACAGCGAGGCGCGGCAGTAGGCGCCCAGCGGGATCGTCCGGCCGTCCGAGCTGGTCAGCTCCGAATGGGTGGACCGGTAGGGGCCGGCGATCAGCGCGGTGATGTAGGAGGAGATCCGCAGGGTGGGCTCGAAGGTCCACGTGGAAGCCCCGTCCCGTGCGCCCTCGGCGGGGGCCGGCTGCGGGGTGGGGGAGTTGGAGACCACGGCCCAGTGATCGGGGGCGGTGATGGTGAAGGCGAACGTGGCCTTGAGGTCCGGTTGCTCGAAGACCGAGAACATGCGGCGGGAATCCGGGACCTCGAACTGCGAGTACAGGTAGGTCTCCCCGTCCACCGGGTCCACGAAGCGGTGCAGGCCCTCACCGGTGTTCATGTAGTCGGCCAGCCCGTCCACCACCAGCACGTTCTCGGCCGCCAGCGGTCCGATGGCGATGCGGGTGCCGTCGAAGGCCTCCGCCGGCAGGACATCTCCGTTGAGGGTGACGGTCGGCGCCTGGGTGGAGACGAAGTCGATGAACGTGCTGGTGCCCACGGCCGCCTCCGCCGCGGAGAAGGTGACGGTGGTCGCCGAACGGAAGTGGTCGCCGTCGACCGTGAGGTCCAGGTCGACCTCGTAGGAGGCGACCCTCAGGGCTGCGGCACGCTCGGCGGCCTCGGTGCGGGTGATGTTCAGAGTGGGCACGTGGCCTCCGGTCGATCGGGAACGGACAGAAACGGATAGAGCTGATGGCGCACAGGAGCCATCGGGCGGACAGGACCAGCAGGCACCTTGGTGTGAAGCGAATGCTGGATAACTGGTTCACGGAATATTGTGCCACCGGACACACCCCTGCGGGTAGGGGATGCGCCCCGGTAGGCTGGTCGCTGGTCCCGACCGTATCCCACCCCATCGCCACGGCCGGACGAGAACCCGCCAGATGCCGACAGCAGGAGCAGACCCATGCGCGTGCACATCGCCACCGACCATGCCGGCCTCGAGCTGAGCGCCCACCTCATCGAGCACCTGACGGCCGCCGGCTACGAGATGGTCGACCACGGACCCCAGTCCTATGACCCGCAGGACGACTACCCGGCGTTCTGCATCAACGCGGCCGCCGCCGTGGTGGTGGACCAGCAGTCCGGGGTGGAGGCGCTCGGAATCGTCCTGGGCGGTTCCGGCAACGGTGAGCAGATCGCCGCCAACAAGGTCCGCGGCATCCGCGCAGCCCTGGCCTGGAACCTGGACACCGCCCGGCTCGCCCGTGAGCACAACGACGCCAACGTCATCGCCGTCGGCGGCCGGCAGCACTCCCTCGAGGAGGCCACCGCCCTCATCGAGGCCTTCCTGGCGGAGCCCTTCTCCGGCGACGCCCGCCACGTGCGCCGCATCGGCAAGATCGCGCACTACGAGCAGACCCGCGAGATCGTCAGCTGACGGTGGCCTGACCCATGCCCGAGGGCCATTCGATCCACCGCCTCGCCCGGCAGTTCTCCGACGTCTTCGCCGGTGAGCGCCTGCAGGTGATCTCCCCGCAGGGCCGCTTCGCCGCCGGTGCCCGCCTGATCGACGGAGCCACGCTGACCGCGGCGCGGGCCCACGGCAAACACCTGTTCCTCGACTTCGGCCAGGACACCGGCACCGCACTCGTCCTCCGCGTCCACCTCGGCCTGTACGGCGCCTGGAGCTTCGGCGGCGATGAGACGTTCCGCGGTGCCTCCAGCATCGGCGCACCGCGCAGGATGGGGGAGACGGACACCTTCGACGCGCCGGCGGCGCCTGCAGACACGGCAGCGGACACCCCAGCGCACGACGCCGGCGCCGCACCCGGGTACGCCGGCCCGCCGGCACCGGTGGGCCAGGTCCGCGTCCGGCTGGTCTCCGCCCACGGGTGGGCGGATCTGCGCGGCCCGAGTGCGTGCGAGGTGATTACGCCGCCCGAGGCGGCCGCCGTCGTCGACCGCCTGGGACCGGACCCGCTCGTGCCCGGAACCGGGCCGGAGGAGTTCCTGCGGCGGGTGTCCGGCCGCGGGGTGGCGCTCGGGCAGCTGCTGATGGATCAGAACGTTTTGGCCGGGGTGGGAAACATCTACCGCGCCGAGTCCCTGTTCCGGCAGGGGATCGACCCGTACCTGCCGGGGCGGGCGCTGGGGCGGGAGGCCGGCAGCGCCCTCTGGCAGGATCTCGTGGCGCTGATGAACGACGGCGTCCGGGACGGCAAGATCATCACCACGCGCCCCGAGCACCGTGCCACGAAGGCTGGGCCGGATGGGCTGGATGGGTGCGGTCAGTTGGCACCGGTGTGGCCGGACAACGCGTACTACGTGTATCAGCGGGACGGGATGGACTGCCGGGTCTGTGGGACCACGGTCCGGCTGGCCGAGATGCAGGCCCGGAAGCTCTTCTGGTGCCCGGGCTGTCAGCTCACGGGGTGACCGACGGGGTGAAGCCCCGCGATTCCCGGTGATCATGAGCATTCCCCATGATGATCAACGGGACTCTTCACGATCGTCGGGAGTCCTGGAGCGGTTGCGGGCGACCAGCTCTGCGCCGCGGCGGTACAACGCCTCCCGTACTGCCGGTGGCTCCTGTACCTCGACGCCTGGAACCTGCAGGAGCTGTGCCACGGTGATGTCCTGGTGCTCCATGAGCAGGCCCAGCTCCAGCCGGTCACCTTCATGGCGCGCCGACGCCACGGCCGACTCGGTTCCCCGTCCCGGGACCGCGTTCTGCAGGGCTTCGCGAGAGGTCATGGGGAGGGACAGGCGGACCGGAAGGCTCCGGACGGAGGCCTCGAAGGCCGTCCTGCTGGCCTCCCAGTAGGCCGCCAGGGAGAAGTCCTCCGGCCGCCACTCCAAGCTGGTGCAGTGCCGTCAGGTCCCGTTGGATGGTGCGGGGGGAGACCCCATGGTGGTCGGCGAGCTGCCGGACGGACGTCTGCTGACGGCGTGACAGGTCCATCATGATCTCCAACAGCCGGGTGGTGCGCACGAAACACCCTAACCAATTGATGACATGAGGTGTCATGAATGGGCGCCACCATGGGGAGCACAGACATTGATCGAACACGAGAACCGGAGTGGACGCAGTCATGGCGATGGAACCAACGGAAGAAACCGAATCCGCCGGACCAACGGCAGCAACGAAGCCGGCCGGTCAACGCCCACGGGCCCTGGAGGGAAGGATCGCCCTGGTGGCCGGAGCCACCCGCGGTGCCGGCCGGGCCATTGCCCGGGAACTGGGCCGAGCTGGGGCGGTCGTCTACTGCACGGGCCGCTCCACGGCGGGCCACCCCTCGGACTACGGGCGGCCGGAAACGGTCGAGGAGACCGCCGGCCTGATCCGGGCCGAGGGCGGGACAGCCCATGCCGTGATCGTGGACCACCTCGAGGTGAGCGCCGTCCGTGAACTCGTGGAGCGGATCGACCGGGAACAGGGCCGGCTGGACATCCTCATCAACGACATCGGGGGAGAGGCCTACGTGGAGTTCGGCATCCCGCTGTGGGAGTACGACCTCGACGACGGCATGCGGCTCTTCGACGCCGGCTTCCGCACCCACCTGCTGACCAGCCACGCAGCCTTGGGCCTGCTGATCCGCCACCCCGGGGGCCTGGTGGTGGAGACCACCGACGGGACCCGGGACTACAACCAGGGCCACTTCCGGGAGACCGTGTTCCTGGACCTCGCGAAGACCGCCGTGGACCGTTTGGCCTTCGCCGAGGGACACGAGCTGAAGGCCCACGGGGGCACGGCGGTCTCCGTCTCACCCGGATGGCTGCGCTCGGAGATGATGCTGGATGCCTTCGGCGTCACCGAGCAGACGTGGCGCGAGTCGGCGGCAGCCAACCGCGGGAAGACCGACGTGGTCCCGCCCTACGAGTTCGTGATCTCGGAGACCCCCGCCCTGCTCGCCCGCGGCATCGTGGAGCTGGCGGCCGATCCGCAGCGGGCCCAGTGGAACACCCGGTCCGTCAGTTCCTTCGAACTGGCCCGGCACTACGGCGTGACCGACGTGGATGGCTCCCGGCCGGACGCCTGGGGGTTCATCACTGCGATGGACACGACGCCGTCCGCGGACCTGGCCGTGGAGGACTTCCGGTGAGCTGCGGGTAGGGCCGAGCCACCCCGGGGCTGGACAGCCCCGGGGTGCGGGATCAGGCGTCCGACCCGGTATAGAAGCCATAGGTGGCGTCCGCCGCGCGGGCCGCCACCGTGGGATCCGCGCCGGCGGCCGCGTGGGCGGCCGCCCAACCGTCTGCGGCTCCGCGGTAGAACCGCTTGCCCTCCTCGGTGAAGGCCCAGGCTTCGGCTTCCTGGGGTGAGAGGGAGCCTTCGACGGCGCCGAGGTGCAATCCCAGGCCCAGCAGGCCGCCGTCCCAGCCCACTCCGGTGGCGCCGGGGCCGTAGGTGTCCCACATCCCCTCCGGGAGGTCTGCAGCGCGGGCGACGTGTTCGAGGATGAATCGCGTCGAGTCGCCCTCGGCGGCCAGGCGCACGGTCACCCAGGAGACGCCCCCGCCGAATTCCCAGGTGATCCGGTAGCGTGCCGTGCCGTCCGCGGGAGGGGTGCATTCCAGCACGGTTCCGCCGGCATTGCCCTCGAGCTGGTACTGGCCGTCGAGGCCAAGGTCGCCGCTGACCGGCAGGAACCAGCGGGCGATGCGATCGGCTGTCGTGACCGCCTCCCAGACATCCTCGAGCCCTGCCGGGTAGGTCTGCTCGAGGGTCTGGACGTGTGAGGGTTCGCCGTCCCGGTCCTCGAGTGAGAGGCCGCGTGTGACAGCGGAGAGTTGGTTCTGGATATCGACCATGTCATGACTCCTGTTGGGAAGGATGGTGGTGTTCGGTGTTGTCCACGGTGGGCTCCACTGCTGCACGCTCAGCCGCCAGTCTCCGCTGGCGTTTGCCCCGGGCCAGTTCGGTCCCCAGTGCATCCAGCCTCGGCCGCCAGAACTGCTCGAACGGACTGAGCCAGTCGCTGGCCTCCCGGGGCCCCTGGGGATCAACCGCGTAGAGCCGCCGCGTGCCCTCGGGCCGCACGGTGGCGAAGCCGTGATCGCGAAGGACCTTCAGCTGCTGCGAGACCGCCGGCTGGCTGATCCCGAACTCGGCCTGCACCTGAGTGCCGACTTCTCCGGCGCTGAGTTCGCCCCCGGCCAGCATCTCCAGGATGCGGCGCCGGACGGGGTCACCCAGGACGTCGAGAGCGTGCATGGATCCATGATTGCATCGAGTCTTATATAAGGCAAGAGTTATGCTGTGACGTGTGGGTATTAAACACGTAGGCCCCGGACGGATCCGGGGCCTTCGTGATGCAGCGGAGGGGATGACGGGAATCGAACCCGCGTAGCCAGTTTGGAAGACTGGGGCTCTACCATTGAGCTACATCCCCACGGCGTCGGTTGGGATGTGTGTCCTTTTTGGGGGCATCTACCGAACGCAGCGAAGACGATCGTATCAAGCAGGCCGTGTGAGCAGCAAAACAGCCCCACGTCGGCGCGGCGCAGAGGTGCGGCCCGGGCTTGAACGCCGCAGAAATGCGGAGTATGGGGCCGTCATGCGTACACTGGTCTCTGGCCAGAAATGGCCAGGGCCGTCTGCGGGGTGTAGCTCAGCTTGGTAGAGCGCGCGCTTTGGGAGCGTGAGGCCGCAGGTTCAAATCCTGTCACCCCGACGTCATGGTCGCCCCGCTTGCCGGGGCGGCCTGATTCACCGGATGCCCGACGGCCGGGCCCATCCGCGCCATATAGACGAGACGATCAATCCACACAGGAGTCCCACGTGGTCAAGAGCACCGCAGAAAACCTCAGCCCGACCCGGGTCAAGCTGGACGTCGAGGTCCCCTTCGAGGACCTCAAGCCGCGCCTGGACCAGGCCTACAAGACGGTGGCGAACCAGATCCAGGTCCCCGGCTTCCGCAAGGGCAAGGTTCCTGCGCGCCTCATCGACCAGCGGGTCGGCCGTGGCTACGTGGTGGAGACGGCCGTCAACGAGGGCCTGAACGACTACTACCAGGAAGCCCTGACGCAGACCGAGACCACCCCGATGGCACGTCCCGAGGTCGAGGTCACCTCCATGCCCGGCGTTGACGGCGAAGCCGAGGGCCCGCTGAAGTTCAGCGTCGAGGTGGACATCCGTCCCGAGGTCGAGCTGCCCGACTACAAGGGACTCAAGGTCACCGTCGAGCCGGCCGCCGCGTCCGAGGAGGACGAGCAGAAGGCCCTCGACGAGCTGCGTTCCCGCTTCGGCACCCTCAAGACCGTGGAGCGCCCCGCCGCCAAGGACGACTTCGTCACCATCACCCTGACCGCCACGGTCGGGGACGAGCAGGTCGACCACGCCGAGGATCTGTCCTACCAGGTCGGAGCCGGCACCATGCTCGACGGCATGGATGAGGCCCTCGAAGGCCTGTCCGCCGGTGAAGACGCGGTCTTCGAGACCGTCCTGGCCGGCGGCGACCACTCCGGCGAGAAGGCCACCGTCAAGGTCACCCTCGGTGGCGTCAAGGAGCGCGAGCTGCCCGAGGCTGACGACGACTTCGCCCAGCTGGCCTCCGAATTCGACACCATCGACGAGCTCAAGGCCGACCTGAAGGAGAAGGCTGCCGAGGGCGCCGTCACCGGCCAGGGCGTCGAGGCCCGTGACAAGGTCCTCGAGGAACTCGTGAAGCTCGTCGAGGTGCCGGTCCCGGACTCCGTGGTCAACGAGCAGATCGAACAGCACTTCTCCCAGCAGGGTCACTCCGAGGGTGACGACCACGACACCGCGGAGCACCGCGCCGAGGTCGAGTCGAACGCCCGCGAGGCCTTCCGCAACGAGATCATCCTCGACAAGGTTGCCGACGCCGAAGAGGTCGGCGTGGACCAGGGCGAGCTGATCGAGTACATCATCTCCACCTCCCAGCAGTACGGCATGGACCCGAACCAGTTCGCCCAGATGCTGGACCAGGCCGGCCAGGTGCCGATGATCATGGGTGAGGTCCGCCGCCGCAAGGCCCTCGCCAAGGTCCTCGAGTACGCCGTGGTCACCGACACCGCCGGCAAGGCCGTCGACCTGACCGCCTTCGTCACGCCGGGTGGCGAAGACAGCGCTGCCTCGGCCGATTCCGCGGATTCTGCCGACTCCGCCGATTCTGCTGATTCCGCCCCCTCGGCCGATTCCCCGGCCGAGGCGGAGAAGGCCCCCGCGAAGAAGGCTCCTGCGAAGAAGGCCCCGGCAAAGAAGGCTCCGGCCAAGACGGCCGCTGCCGCGAAGTCTGAGGCAGAGGGCTCGGCGGACGCCGAGGAGGCTACGGCCAAGAAGGCCCCCGCCAAGAAGGCCCCGGCGAAGAAGGCCCCCGCCAAGACGGCCGCTGCGAAGTCGGCCACCACCAAGGCCCCGGCCAAGACCGCCGCCGCCCAGAAGGCCGAAGCTGAGGCCGACGGCGGGGAGAAGGCCCCCGCCAAGAAGGCCCCGGCGAAGAAGGCCCCCGCCAAGGCGGCTGCCGCCAAGAAGGCTCCGGCCACGTCCGCTGACAAGGCCGCAGACACGGCCGAGTGATCGCCGAACCACCGGCCGCCCGCAGACACTGATCCCCGCCGGATCGGTGGCAGCGGGAGGCGAACGCCCGGGCCGACCATGCACCATGCATGGTCGGCCCGGGCGTTTTGGCGTCCGGATCAGGGAGGTGGTCGCCGTCGTCGCCCATCCACGCCAACAGCGAACAGCCGGGTCAGGAGGGCCCGGGTGGCACCGTTGGACAGTAGTCTCGATCCAAGACCAATGCCGGACGTGTACCACCAGGTGCCGTCGTCGCATGTGAAGTCCATCTGAAGGAAGGCAGGGCGCCATGTCCGCATCGTCCACTGCTCCCCGTATGGCGTCGGTTGATCCGGCGGCCCGCGAGGACTACATCTACAACCGTCTGCTCAAGGAACGCATCATCTGGCTGGGTTCCGAGGTGAGGGATGACAATGCCAACGTGATCTGCTCCCAATTGCTCCTGCTCTCCGCCGAGGACCCGGAGAAGGACATCTACCTATACATCAACTCCCCGGGTGGTTCCGTCACGGCCGGCATGGCGATCTACGACACGATGAAGTACATCCCGAACGACGTCGTCACCGTCGCGACCGGCTTGGCCGCTTCCATGGGACAGTTCCTCTTGTCCTCGGGCACGCCGGGCAAGCGCTACGCCACCCCCCACGCCCGCATCCTGATGCACCAGCCCTCCGGCGGCATCGGCGGCACCGAGTCGGACATCCGCATCCAGGCGCAGCTGATCCTGCACATGAAGCAGGTCATGGCCGAGTTGACCGCGGAGCAGACCGGCCAGACCGTGGACACCATCCTGAAGGACAACGAGCGGGACAAGTGGTTCACCGCCACGGAGGGCCTGGAATACGGGTTCTTTGACCGCATCGCCGAACGTGCCGGCTCCGTGTCCGGCGGCGGTGGCGTGGACAGCAACGCCTGATCCGGCCCCGGCCGCCCAGACACGTCCACACGACCGACCAGACCCTTTGCCCAGGAGAAACCAGACATGAACCAGTTCCCCGTCGGAATGCCTTCCGGTGCCGGTCAGCCGGCTCCGAGCAGCCGCTACGTCCTGCCCCAGTTCGAGGAGCGCACGCCCTACGGCTTCAAGCGCAACGATCCCTACGCCAAGCTGTTTGAGGACCGCATCGTGTTCCTCGGCTCGCAGGTGGATGACGTCTCCGCGGATGACATCATGGCCCAGCTGCTTGTGCTCGAGTCCATGGATTCGGAGCGGGACATCACCCTGTACATCAACTCCCCGGGTGGCTCGTTCACCGCGATGACCGCGATCTACGACACCATGCAGTTCGTGCGTCCCGAGATCCAGACCGTGTGCCTCGGCCAGGCTGCCTCGGCGGCGGCGGTGTTGTTGGCCGCCGGGGCGCCGGGCAAGCGCCTGGCCCTGCCGAACGCCCGCGTGCTGATCCACCAGCCGTCCATGGGTGGGGACCAGGGCACCGCCACGGACCTGCAGATCCACGCCGAGGAGCTGCTCCGGATCCGCACCTGGATGGAGGAGACGCTCGCCCTGCACACCAATAAGACGGCCGAGCAGATCCGCCAGGATATCGACCGGGACAAGTTCCTCTCGGCTCAGGGCGCCAAGGACTACGGTCTGGTGGACGAAGTCCTGGAGTCCCGGAAGATCACCCGTCCGCAGCTCTCCAACTGATCCGGTCCGCTGGCGGGCCCGCGGCCGTACGCGCAGCGGCAGGGCCCGCCGGGGGCCAGGGATCGCCCGACGGCGGCCCGCACCGGGACGTGCTTCGTCACGTCCGGTGTGGGCCGCCGTTGCAATCCACCGTCCTAACGTGTCCACCCCCTAAGCTGTAATGGCAGTACCCCGGGCAGCTTCGTCTGGAGGCCCGACCCAATCGAGGAGATTCCCGCATGGCCCGCATCGGTGAAAGCGCCGACCTGCTGAAGTGCTCATTCTGTGGAAAGAGCCAGAAGCAGGTCCGGAAACTGATCGCCGGACCCGGCGTCTACATCTGCGACGAGTGCATCGAGCTGTGCAACGAGATCATCGAGGAGGAGCTCTCCGAGGTCGCGGAGACCGCCGAGGTCGAGCTGCCCAAGCCCCGGGAGATCTACGACTTCCTCGAGGAGTACGTGATCGGCCAGCCCGATGCCAAGCGGTCCCTCGCCGTCGCCGTGTACAACCATTACAAGCGCATCCGCTCCGGCCAGCAGTCCGCGCAGACCAAGAGCGACTCGTTCGCCGACCGCTCGGCCGAGGAAGTCGACGAGCTGGCGGACGTGGAGGTCGGCAAGTCCAACATCCTGCTCGTGGGCCCCACCGGCTCCGGGAAGACCTACCTGGCCCAGACCCTGGCCAAGAAGCTCAACGTGCCGTTCGCCGTGGCGGATGCCACCTCGTTGACGGAGGCGGGCTATGTGGGCGAGGACGTCGAGAACATCCTGCTCAAGCTCATCCAGGCCGCTGACTATGACGTCAAGAAGGCCGAGCAGGGCATCATCTACATCGACGAGATCGACAAGATCTCGCGCAAGTCCGAGAACCCCTCCATCACGCGGGACGTCTCCGGCGAGGGGGTCCAGCAGGCCCTGCTGAAGATCCTGGAGGGCACCACGGCCGCTGTGCCGCCGCAGGGGGGCCGCAAGCACCCGCACCAGGAGTTCCTGCAGATCGACACGTCGAACGTGCTGTTCATTGTGGCCGGGGCCTTCGCCGGTCTGGACGAGATCATCTCCTCGCGGGCCGGGTCCAAGGGCATCGGGTTCGGCGCGCCGATCAACACCATCGGCAAGCGGGACGTGTCCTACTCCGACGTCCGCCCGGAGGACCTGCTGAAGTTCGGCCTGATCCCCGAGTTCATCGGTCGTCTGCCCGTGATCACCACCGTGGACAACCTGGACCACGAGCAACTCGTCAACATCCTGACCAAACCCCGGAACGCCCTGGTGAAGCAGTACCAGAAGATGTTCCTGATGGACGGCGTCGAGCTGCAGTTCGAGGACGAGGCGCTGGACGCGGTGGTCGAGCAGGCCGAGGAGCGGGGGACCGGCGCCCGCGGACTCCGCTCCATCCTGGAGGAGGTCCTCAAGCCGGTCATGTTCGACCTGCCCTCCCGTGATGACATCGCCACCGTGGTCATCACCGGTGACGTGGTCCGCGAGGGCACCGAGCCCACGCTGATCTCCCGTGAGGTGCAGCGCAAGCGTCGCAACAAGTCGGCCTGACGGAATATCCCGGGCCACACCAAGAACCCACTGCGGACCGTTCCAGATCCACCCAGACGTATGCCAGGAGGCACCATGACCGAGACCATTACAGCAACCAACACCGCCACCGAGGCGGGGACGCAGACCGTCGACTTCTGGTTCGACTCCGTCTGCCCGTTCGTCTGGATTACCTCACGCTGGATGCTGGAGGTCGAGAAGGTCCGCCCGATCACGGTGAACTGGCACATCATGTCCCTGTCCGTCCTCAACGAGCATCAGGACCTGGACGAGGGCTACCGGTCCATGCTCGATCGGGCCTGGCTGCCGGCCCGCGCCGCCACCCAGATCCAGGAGCGCCACGGCAACGAGGCCATCGGTGCGTTCTACACCGCCGTCGGCACCCGCATCCACAATGAAGGGCAGAAGGACTTCGAGGCCGCCGTCCGCGGGGCGCTGGAGGATCTCGGTCTGGAGACCGAGGAGATCCTCGAGGCGGCCCGCACCGATGTGCTGGACGAGACGCTGCGGGCCTCCCACGCGGAAGGAATCGAGAAGGTCGGGGACGACGTCGGCACCCCGGTGGTCTCCTTCAACGGCACCGCCTTCTTCGGTCCGGTGATGACCCGCATCCCGCGTGGTGAGGAGGCTGGCAGCATCTTCGATGCCGCCGTCACCCTCGCCGGATTCCCCTACTTCTACGAGATCAAGCGTTCCCGCACGACCAGCCCGCAGTTCGACTGACCCTCGTCCGATTCAACGGGCCTGAATCTGGTCTGATTCTGGCCTCACTCCCGCCCCGCTGCGGTCGCCCCGCTGCGGTGCGCGGCGGGCGTGTTTAGCGCCCGCGGGCAATGCGCCCCGCGGCCCGAATCATCGGGATCTGCAGGGGCAGCCGCGCGAGCGTGATTGCCCTGGTTCTCGGCGAGGCGTTCCGGGCACGCCAGGCGTGGTAGAAATTCCCCGGCCAGACGGCCAGGAAGAGCACCTGAGCGGCCCGGCCCCCCGCGCGTCGGGTAGCCGGTACGGCCAACAGCCCGGCGACCGCCAGTTCCGCCACGCCCGAACCGTAGGTCCAGGCACGGGCCGAGCCCGGCAGGGCGCGGGGGATGAGTCCATCGAAACCCCGAGGTTGCGCGAAGTGCAGAACGCCCATGCCCGCCAGGGCGGCGGCCATGGCTACGGCTCGTCCTGGGCCCTCATCTCGCGTCAGATCAGTCCGTGCCATGGCCTGGCTCCGTCGCGTGCGTCGGGCGGTACAGGCGCCACACGTTCGTGGCACCGTCGCGTTCGAAATCGAGGCTGACGAGGGCACGAATCAAGGCCAGCCCGCGTCCCGACTCCGCCAGGGCATCGGCCATGACACCTCCGCACGGCACGGTGCCCAGCGGAGCGTTCGGCGCCGCCGATGCGGCACCGAACTCGACGATGGTCGCCCGCAGCTCGGCGGGGGAGGCCACGAGTTCCATCCCCAGCTCAACCGGTCCCGGGTCGCCCACACCGTGTCGGATGGTGTTGCCGACCGTTTCGATGACGGCGGTGTCGAAGGCCATCCGGTCCAGGGCCGGAACATGGCCGGCCGCCGCCCACAGATCTTCCAGGTGGTCGTGGACGGTCTCGAGGGTCCCCGGTTCTGCCGGAAGACGGTCGGCGCAGAGCAGGATTGGCTCAGGCACGGGAGAATGCCGAGGCGGAGTCGGGGTAGGGGGTCAGCACGCGGTCCATGCTAGTCAGTTGTAGCACCATCAGCACCTGCGGCGGCACCTGGGAGATGCGCAGGTCTCCGCCGGCCTGGCGAGCCATTTTGAGACAGCCGATGAGGGCTCCCAGGCCGGAGGAGTCCATGAACTCGGTGGCGCTGAGGTCCACCACGATCTGCCGCGAGCCCGCACTGATCTCGCTGGAGATCACGTCCTTGAGCTTGGGAGCGGCGGCCATGTTCAGGCGGCCCTCGCCCCTCACCTCTGTGTAGGTGTCATGTCTTTCTACGGTGACCTGCATTAGCGGTGGTCCTTTCCTGGGACATCGGGATGACGGTGGACGACGACGGCGGTGACGTCATCGTGTTCGGGATCGTCCTGGGCGAGCCGGGCGAGATGGTCCGCCACGTCCTGGACGGTGCGGTGGGCGAGGACGGCCTGTGACATGGCCGTAAAGGTCCCCTCGAGGTCGCCGACGGCATCGAGCACGCCGTCGCTGACGAGGATCAGTGATTCTCCGGGGTTCAGGTCGGCCCGCTGGGCCACCCAGGGGACCTCGACCCAGAGGCCCACCGGCGGTCCGCCCGGCTCCAGGCGCCTCGTGCTGCCGTCGGGGCCCACGATGGCCGCGATTCCATGGCCGGCATCCACGTAGGAGAAGCGGCCGTTGGCGGGATTGAGGCGGACTTTGAAGACCGTGGCATAGGAATCGGAGCTTTCCAGGGCGCCCCCCAGTGACTGGGCGGCGTGGTTGAAGGCCGAGGTCAGTCCCGGCATGTTCCCCACGGTCCGGAAGGCAGACCGCACGGCTGCGGCGATCATCGCCGCGCCCATGCCCTTGCCCATGACATCCGCGAGGATCACGTGCAACTGGCCGGAGGAGACATGCCAGTCGTAGAGGTCGCCCCCGACCGCCTGGGAGGGACGGAAGCTCGCCGCCACCTCGTAGCCCGGCAGATCCGGAGAGGCCTCCGGCAGGAGACCACGCTGAACTTCGACGGCGCGTTCCAGTTCCGTCGAGTCCGTCACCAAGTCGCGGGGCCGCCGGAACAAGGCAGCTACGCGTGCCCTCAGCTCCCGGGTGCTGAACGGCTTGCTGAGGTAGTCATCGGCGCCGGCCTCCAGCCCGGCCAGCTTGTCGATCTCCGTTGAGCGCGCGGAGATCATCACCACATAGGCGTTGGAGTACTCGCGCAATTGGCGGCAGACCTCCAGCCCATCGAGGCCGGGGAGCTGCACGTCCAGGGTGATCAATTCGGGATCAAGGGTTTGGACCAGTTCCACGGCCCGGGTGCCGCTGGGGGCTTCGGATACGGTGAAGCCCTCCCGGTTCAGGGTGTGGACCAGCAGACTGCGAATGTCATCATCGTCCTCGACCACGAGGGCATGACGAGTTGAGGATGGTGGCGCCATGAGAAGACCAACTCCCGTCGGAAGATACGGAGATCGTGCGGGTCAATGACGGGCGTCCTGGGGATAGAACGCGGGTCATCCGGTGATCCATATATCAGCACGGCTGCCAGACTTTTTTACCCTGGCCCGAGATTATTAATCCCCTGGTCCAGCATCATGGAGCAGATCCGTCACGCCTGACGGCCATACCTATCCGGCGGTGGCTTCCGAGACGTCCGGTGTGGCCAGCTCCACCTGGGAGACCTCGATGTCGGCATCCCCGTCCGGACTGCCGGCCACCAGCGTGAGTTCGCGGACGTTGCCCGCGGCCTTGAGATCGGCGAGTCCGCCGCGCAGGGAACCGAAGCGGTTCTCCGGGGCGGTCACGACGGCGGCGAGCACCTCGGTGCGTTGCTTCACCTTCGCCTCGGACTTGGCCCTCCGGATGCCGCCGAGGGCCAGGGCGACCGCGGCGAGCACGTCAGCGGTGGCGCCAGAAGAGGCGGCCTCGATGCCGGCGATCTCCTCAGGCCGGCCCGGCCACGGGGCGCGGTGCACGGAGCCGTTCCGCCACCAGCCCCAGACCTCATCCGTGGCAAAAGGCTGGAAGGGGGCCAGCAAGCGCAGCAGGGCGTCCAGCGTGGTCGCCAGGGTGGCCAGCACGGAGGCCTGCTCGGCCTCGCCGTGGCCGCCGTAGGCGCGGTCCTTGATGAGCTCCACGTAGTCGTCCGTGAACTGCCAGAAGAAGGACTCCGTCAGGTTCAGCGCCCGGGCGTAGTCGTACGTCTCGAAGGCCCGCGAGGACTGCTGCACGGTGTCGTACAGACGGACCATCAGGGCCTTGTCCAGCGGGTTGGTGATGACCGCGGCATCGTCGGCCGGTCGCACGACGTTGTCCACCGAGGCGCCGAGGTTCAGGGCGAACTTCGAGGCGTTGAGGAGCTTGATCGCCAGCCGTCGGCCGATCTTCATCTGCGCCACCTCATAGGCGGTGTCCGCACCGAGCTTGGCGGAGGCCGCCCAGTAGCGGACCGCGTCCGAGCCGTACTCGTCCAGCACGTCGGTCGGGACCACCACGTTGCCCTTGGACTTGGACATCTTCTTCCGATCCGGATCCAGGATCCAACCGGACAGGGCGGTGTGGTTCCACGGCACCGAGTCGTTCAGCGCCTCGGCGCGGACCACGGTGGAGAACAGCCACGTGCGGATGATGTCGTGGCCCTGGGGGCGCAGGTCGAACGGGAAGACCTTGCCGAAGAACTCTTCGTCCCGGCTCCAGCGGCCCACGATCTGCGGGGTCAGCGAGGAGGTGGCCCAGGTGTCCAGGACGTCCGGGTCTCCGGTGAAGCCACCGGGCACGTCGCGCTGGGACTCGTCGTAGCCGGGAGCCGCCTCGGCCACGGGGTCCACCGGCAACTGGTCCTCGGCGGGCACGATCGGGTGCTCGTAGTCCGGTTCGCCGGAGGCGTCCAGCGGGTACCAGACCGGGATCGGCACACCGAAGAACCGCTGACGGGACACCAGCCAGTCGCCATTGAGGCCCTCCACCCAGTTCTCGTAGCGGGAGCGCATGAACTCCGGGTGCCAGGACAGCTGGCGGCCCCGGGCGAGGAGCTTCTCGCGGCGTTCGGCGTCCCGGCCGCCGTTGCGGATGTACCACTGGCGGGAGGAGATCACCTCGAGCGGCTTGTCACCCTTCTCGTAGAAGTTCACCGGGTGGGTGATCTTCTTCGGCTCGCCGTCCACCAGCCCGGCCTCGGTCAACGCGGTCACCACGGTCTCCTTGGCGGAGAACACGGTCTTACCGGCCAGCGTCTCGTACTCGGCGCGGCCCGACTCGCTGGTGATCCATTCGGGGGTCTCGGCGTGGAAGCGGCCGTCGCGGCCCACCACGGTGCGGGTCGGCAGGTTCAGTTCGCGCCACCACGTGACGTCGGTGAGGTCGCCGAAGGTGCAGACCATGGCGATGCCGGAGCCCTTGTCCGGCTTGGCGAGCCCGTGGGCGCGGACCTCGACCTCGACTCCGAACAGCGGAGAGGTCACGGTCTGGCCGAACAGTGGCTGGTACCGCTCGTCATCGGGGTGGGCCACGAGGGCCGAGCAGGCCGGCAGCAGCTCGGGACGGGTGGTCTCGATGACGACCTTCTCCCCGGCAGCGGTGAAGAACGGGATGCGGTGATAGGCGCCGGGCACCTCACGGTCCTCGAGCTCCGCCTGGGCCACGGCGGTGCGGAAGGTGACGTCCCACAGGGTGGGGGCCTCGGCCATGTAGGCGTCACCGGAGGCCAGGTTGCGCAGGAAGCCGCGCTGGGACACGGCGCGGGAGGTGTCATCGATCGTCCGGTAGGTCAGGGACCAGTCCACGGACAGGCCGAGCCGCGTGAACAGGTTCTCGAAGACCTTCTCGTCCTCGACGGCCAGTTCCTCGCACAGCTCGATGAAGTTGCGGCGGGAGACCACGTCCCAGTCCCGCTGGTTCTTCGCGGGCTTCTCCGGCGGCTGGTACCCGGGGAGGTAGGGCTTGGTGGGATCGCAGCGGACGCCGTAGTAGTTCTGGACGCGGCGCTCCGTGGGCAGGCCGTTGTCATCCCAGCCCATGGGGTAGAAGACGTTCTTGCCGTTCATGCGCTGGTAGCGGGCCAACACGTCGGTCTGCGTGTAGGAGAACATGTGCCCCACGTGCAGCGATCCGGAGGCAGTCGGCGGCGGGGTGTCGATCGAGTAGACCTGCTCCCGCGTGGTGTCGGCCTCGAAGGCATAGGTGCCCTCGGCCCTCCACCGGGCGGAGAGCTTGTCCTCCAGCCCCTCGAGGGCGGGGCGGTCCGGAACAGTCACGGCAGGACTGGTGGACGCGGTCGTGGAAACGGGCGTGTCTGTGCCCGGAATCTGTTCAGCCATGATCCCGATTGTCCCACGCCCCCTGAGGCTCTCCGAACCGGGTCACTCGGGACGGTGTGATGGCGGGATGCGGGATCCCGGCCTACCGTGGGGCTATGTCCACCTCGCGCAGCAAAGCCGGAAGCAAGGCCGGCGGCCAACATGGCAGCCAGCGCGGCAACACCCCGCCGCAGATCCGCCTCCGCCGTGTCTACGAGGCCCCGGACGGCGGTTACCGGGTCCTGGTCGACCGGATCTGGCCGCGGGGGATCGCCAAGGCAGACCTCGAGCTGGACGAGTGGTGCAAGTCCGTCGCCCCCTCCAGCCTGGCCCGCAAGGACTTCCACCACGATCCTGACCGCTTCGCGGACTTCACCCGGCGCTATGAAGCCGAGCTGGACGCCTCGGGACGCCCTGGAAACCATGGAGAGCCCGACGACGGCGGCGAGCCGGCCGTCGACGCGCTCCTGGAACGCTGGGAGGACTCCTGCAAGGACGGCACAAAAGATCTCGTGCTCCTGTATGCGGCCAAGGACCCGGAGGTCAACCATGCGGTGGTGCTGCGCCGGTTCCTTCAGAGCAAGAGCGGCGGTCAGGGCAAGAGTGACGGTCAGGACAAGGGCGGCGGCACACACCATCAGCGGCATCAACGCCGTCAGTCCCACGAGAAGGACCCGTCATCATGAATCCCTCCAGCACCAGTACCAGTACCGGCCTCGGTGACAGCATGACCGGCACCGCGCCGGTCGCGGCAGAGCGCACTGACCCGGTGGAGCTGGCGAGCCTGGCGAACCGAGTAGTCAACGAGTTGGGGCCCGAGCTCACCCCGGGCGCCGTCAGCGTCGAGCCGGGCGTCGTGGCGGGCCACGCCGCGGACCAGGCACCCTTCGGCGCGGTGGGCGATGCGCTGGCCCTGGTACGGGCCCGCACCGTCCAGGACGTCCAGGCGACGCTGCGGTTCGCGTCCCGGCTCGGCATCCCGGTGGTGCCCCAGGGCACCCGCACCGGCATCTCCGGTGGTGCGAACGCCGTTGACGGGTGCATCCTGCTCTCCGTCGAGCAGATGGACTCGATCCTGGAGATCAACACCGGCGAGCAGACGGTGACCGTGGAACCCGGGGTCATCAACCAGAACCTCAAGGAGGCCCTCGTGCCCCACGGCCTGGCGTACCCGCCGGATCCCGGCTCGGTGGCGATCTGCTCCATCGGCGGGAACGTGGCCACGAACGCCGGCGGTCTGTGCTGCGTGAAGTACGGGGTGACACGGGACTACGTCCGGGAACTCAAGGTGGTGCTGGCTGATGGCACGCTGACCCGGCTGGGCCATCGGACGGCCAAGGGAGTGGCCGGACTGGACCTCGTCGGCCTGTTCGTCGGCTCGGAGGGGACCCTGGGCGTCGTCGTGGAGGTGACGTTGCGGCTGGTGCCCCTGCTGCCGCCTCCGTTGACGGCCGTGGCGGCCTTCGCCACGGAACGCGCGGCCGCCTCCGCCGTGGCCGCGTTCATGGCCACGGGCGCCCGCCCCTCGATGCTGGAGTCCCTGGACCGCCATGCCATCGCGCTCCTCAACGAGTTCGGGGACTTCGGACTCGACGCGGAGGCCGGAGCCCTGCTGCTGATGCAGTCCAACGGGGACGGCCACCGGGAGGCCGCCGAACAGGAGGTGGCCGCCTTCGCGGCGACGGCCGAACACCACGGCGCCCTGGACGTCGCGTTCAGCACGGATCCGGAGGACAGCGATGCCCTGGTGGCCACGCGGCGGATGGCCCAGCCGGCCTTCGAACGCCATGCGCAGACCCACGGCGGCGGGCAGCTGCTGGACGACGTCTGCCTGCCACGGATGGCATTGCCCGAGTTCTACGACCGTCTGGAGACCATCCGCGCACGGACCGGCCTGATGATCGCCGTGGTCGCCCATGCCGGTGACGGCAACGTCCACCCCTCCGTGTTCTTCGACGCCCAGGACCCGGAATCGACCCGTCAGGCCCATGAGGCGTTCGAGGAGATCATGGACATCGGCCTGCAGCTGGGCGGCACCATCACCGGCGAGCACGGGGTGGGCTCGCTGAAGCGTGCCTGGCTGCCCCGGGAACTGGACGAGGGGAGCCGGCGGCTGCACCGGTCGATCAAGGACGCGGTGGACCCCCGGGGCATCCTCAATCCCGGCAAACAACTCGCCGAACTCTGACCGGGTGTCCGGCTGTGAAGGCCTCTGACCGCGAAGAGTCCTGACCGTGAATAGAGTGGTGCCATGACTGGTGAGAAGAACACCCGACCGAATCGCGCCGCCGTCGTGACCGGGGCCTCCTCCGGCATCGGCCGAGCCACGGCCGCGCAACTCGCGGCCGAGGGCTGGACCGTCTACGCCGTGGCCCGCCGCGCCGAGAGACTCCAGTCCCTCGCCGAGGCGGTGCCCGCCGGCACCGGAACCATCGTCCCGGTGCCCGCCGACGTCACGGACGCCGAGCAGATGGCCAGGGCCCGCCAGGTCGTCGAGGACGCCGGGGGAGTGGACACCGTGCTGTGCATCGCCGGCGGCGCCCAGGGCACCGACCGGGTGGCGGACGGCCGGGCCAGGGACTGGGACTGGATGTACCGCGTCAACGTGCAGGGCACCCTGAACACCACCCAGGCGTTCCTGCCCCTGCTCCGCGCCACCGGGCACGGCACCGTGCTGGTGCTGACCTCGACAGCGGCGCTCGCCAGCTATGAGGGCGGCGGCGGGTACAACGCGGCGAAGATGGCCCAGCACGGACTCGTCGGCGCCTTGCGCCTCGAGGAGGTGGACCACAACATCCGGGTGGTCGAGGTGCTGCCGGGACTGGTGCACACCGAGGAGTTCACGCTGAACCGTCTCGGCGGCGACCAGGAGGCGGCGGACCGCGTCTACGCGGGGGTGGAGAAGCCCCTCACCGCCGAGGACGTCGCGGACGTCTGTACGTATGCCGTCTCGGTGCCCCACCACGTCAACCTGGACCAGATCGTGCTGCGGCCCGTGGCCCAGGCGGCCAACTTCAAGATGATCAGAACAACGTAGGACTGCAGGACTAAGCTTGTTGTTTAACCTGTGACTCGCCGGTTGTCGACTTCCTCGGCGTGTCGATGGGCGCAGTGCAGCCGCCGTCTTTGATGCTTCTGGTTACCAGACCAAGAGGCGATCGAAACGGCGGCTGCGTCATGATTATTGACGACCTGACACTTTCTGCGCTACCCCGGGACGGGGCGGGGTTTCTGGACCGGTTCCGCACCGGCCTGTACTCGTGCCTGTGCCGTCGAGGGGATGCGCTGTTCGAGCTGACCGACGCGGTGTCGTGCGCACCGTCGAAGGTCACCGATCTGGCCCGGCTCTCCCTGGAGGCAGAACACCGGCGGGGCCACGGTGCCCTGTATGACGGGCTCAACGCCGGGATGGTCGATACCGGCCGGCTGCGCTCCCTGGTCTGTGCCGGGCCGCTGCCGAAGGTCATCGGCCCCGATGGGCGGGAGCGGATGGTGCTGGCCGTGGACGTGTCGAACTGGCTGCGGCCCGATGCGGGCACCAGCCCGGCCCGGTCGTTCTGCCACACCTACGCCCGCGGCCGCGGGCAGGCGCAGATGATCCCGGGCTGGCCCTACTCCTTCGTCGCCGCCCTCGAAGCCGGAGCCTCGTCCTGGACGGCCGTGCTGGACGCGGCCCGCCTGCATCCCGACGACGACGCGACAGTCGTGACGGCCGCCCAACTTCGCACCGTCGTCGACGAACTCACGAAGTCCGGGCACTACCGGTTCGGGGACCCGAACATCCTGGTGGTCATGGATGCCGGCTACGACGTGGTCCGCCTGGCCTTCCTCCTCGGGGACCTGCCGGTGACGCTGGTCGGCAGGCTCCGCTCGGACCGGGTGTTCCACGCCCCGGCCGGGGCACGCCAGGGCCCCACGAAGGGCCGGGCGCCCAGGCACGGAGCCAGACTGGTGCTGGCCGATACGGTCACCCACCCCGGTCCCACGGTCGCCACCGATAACAACACTGCCAGGTACGGGCGTGCCGAGACGACTGCGTTCGCCCGGATGCACCCCAGGCTCGAGTCCCGAGGCGGATGGAAAGACCATGTGGGGCCGCTGCCCATCATCGCCGGCACCGTCGTGGGTCTGCGAGTGGAGCGCCTGCCCGGTAATCGTGATCCGAAACCGGTGTGGCTGTGGGTGTCGAAGCCGGTCCCGGACAGCGGTGCCGAAGTTGATCACTGGTGGTCGATGTTCATCCGCCGCTTCGATCTGGAGCACACTTTCCGCTTCCTCAAGCAGTCCCTGGGCTGGGCACGGCCCCATCTCCGTGACCCGGCAGCGGCCGATCGGTGGACCTGGCTCATCGTAGCCGCCCACACCCAGCTGCGGCTCGCCAGGGCACTGGTCGCCGACCACCGGCTGCCCTGGCAGAGACCACTGGCCCCGACGCGGCTCACGCCCGCACGGGTGCGGGCAGGCTATCGCCACATCCACCGGACCCTGGCCCGTCCCGCCACTCCGCCGAAACGCTCACGCCCCGGCCCGGGACGGCCAAAGGACCGCAGAAACCGCAAGAAAGCACCGATCCAGCCGGTCGGAAAGTCACATTAGGGGTTAAACAACAAGCTAAGAGATTGCGCGGATAGGGGCTCATCGCCATTGGTAGGGCTTGACAGGGCGGTCATCCCACCGGAACTGGGTCCAGGATTCTTTGAGGAGTCGGCGGAGCACGATGATGGCGTTGGCCAGGTGGGTCCAGGCCTGCTGTGCCTTCTCGCTGCGGTCCAGGACGACTTGGAGGAGTCCGAATCCGCGGGTGTGCCAGGCGTTGGTGCGCTCGATCATCCAGCGCCGGGTGTGATTGATCTTGATGTAGGTGCCCTTCGGCGAGATCTTCCAGTCGCACCCTAGCTCGGCAAGCAACTCCCGGGTCACGCCGGAGTCGTAGCCGGCATCGAGATCGACCCTGATCCTCTCGGGCAGGTCGAACCCGAACCGGGACAACCGTTCCAGGGTCGGGCGCAGCAAGGGCGAGTCGTGTCGGTTGGCTCCGTCCAGCACGACGCCGATCGGCAGGCCGTGACCTTCGCAGAGCACGGAGCGCTTCTGTCCGGATTTGCCGCGGTCGGTTGGGTTGCGGCCGGTGTTGTCCCCACCGCAGGGTGCCTTCACGCAGCACCCGTCGACGCTCAGGTGCTCGAGGTCCAGGCCGATGAGCCAGTCGAAGGCCTCCAGCACGGCCTGTTCCAGGTTGGCGAACACGTCGGCTGCTGTCCATTCGTCGCGTCGGGTGCGCAGGGTCGTGGCCGAGACCTGTTGGTCGGACTCTTCTATGTCTGTCAAGCCGCGTTCGGGACTGCGGTTGAGGCGTTGAGGGTCCGGTAGACACGGCGGGCGAGGTAGCGTTTGATGCAGCGGCGGATCTCTTTGTCGGTTTTGTGTTCTGCCCGTCGTTTTTCCACGTATTCACGGGTCTCGGCGTCGTGGGTCATCTTGGTGATCGCGACCATGTGCAGGGCGCTGTTCAGCGCCCTGTCTCCGCCTCGGTTCAGTCGGTGCCGGACCGTGTTCCCGGACGAGGCCGGGATGGGATTCACCCCCGCCAGGGAGGCGAAGGCTGCCTCGTTGCGGACCCTTCCCTGGTGGGACCAGGCGGTGAGGCACTTCGCGGCGCTGATCGCCCGGAATCCCTTCTCGGCCAGCAGGGGCGCGGCCTCGCTGGCCTTCACCAGCTCATCCAGCTGCTTCTCGTTGGCCTGGAGCTGCTCATCCAGCTCCAGGACGTGTTTGGCCAGCCGGACGGACTCCGCGCGGGCGATCGACAGGGATAGCTCTTCCTCGCGGGCCCGCCAGCGGGAAACTTCGGCGATCTGGGTGGCGGTGAGTTTCTTGCGGGCATCGATGCCCAGGTCGTTGGCCCGGGCCAGGGCGGTCAGCGCGTTGACCGATCGGGTGCGGTCCTTACTCATGGATTCCCGGGCGGTGATCAGGATCCGCACGCTTTGGCGGACCCCGTCATTCAACCGGGGGCGTCGTAGCTTCTGCACCGGTAGCCCCAGCGTGGCGGCGGCGATCTGGTGGGCATCCATAGCATCGGACTTACCCACGCCGCGACGGTTCTTGGCGTCCATGCGCGGGGCCTCCGCGACCGGGTAGCCGTGGGCGGCCACGGTGCCGGCCAGGATCGCCCCGTAGGAAGCGGCGCCTTCAATCACCCACAAGGTGTCGGCATCGGCGTCGGTGCGGCGGGCAACCCAGGCCATGGCCCTCTTGATCCCTGCCGCGGTGGTGGGAAACTCCCGGGTCTCCAACAGGGCCCCGGTTGCCGGGGCGAGAATTGCGTAGACGTGGTTACGGGCGTGGGTGTCAACACCCACGACAAAGGGGTGAGAATGCGCGACGATAGACATGACGGTCACGACACCTTTCCAACGTGATGGACATGGTTTCAACGGCCGTCACCGGCCGGTACCAGTCCGGGATGAGATCACGTCGGAACAGCACTGTGATGAGTCACACCCGCGGGTGGACAATCTTCTGATCAAGCTACCGAGGTGGGCCGGACGGGTGCCGGCCGACCACCCCTATGAACAGACAAGTCCGACAAAAGACACCCGAAGGTCAGCGTGCTTGTGAGTCACATCCATAGGGTGGAACGGCCAGCAACCATCCTGCCAGCCAGTCCCAGACCAGCCACTATCAATACTCACAGCGTGCTTGGTGTAGGCCCCGCCCAATACGAGCCGGGAGACGAGCTTGTCGAACACGACTCGGTCTGGGACGCGTGGCCGATGGCAGCCCAGTGGATGGACATCGTGTCGTGCCGGTAGGAGTGCTTCGAACTGGATCCAGAGGGGTTCGATGATTGAGGATGGAAGTGCTGGCACGGGCAAGGGTCCTTCGCCTCGAACGGATAGGTCGCACTTCCATCGAAACGAAGGCCCTCCCGTGTCGGCCCGCACCGACACGCCGTCTACGGGTTACGAGTCAGGCCCGCCTATCCGCGCAATCTCTAAGTGAGGAATCCCAGCATGGCAGGACAGCACCGAGACCAGCCGTCCGACGAGGGCCGGGACGGCAGCAAGGGCAGCGGCGCGGACAGCAGCACGGACACCGACCGCCCTGGCGTGGACGTCCAGCGACTCCGGCGGGCTCTCGGCCTGGGCGCCGTCACCGGGATCGCCTCCGCCTTCCCCCTGTGGAAGATCCCCCGCAAGCCCCTGGCCCTGTGGTCCGGCGGCATCGCTGCCGCAGTGGCGACCGGCGCCCTGATCCTGAAGCGGGACCAGTTCAAGCGTGAGGCCGAGGTGCAGGGTGAAGCCCCGGCCGAAGTGTCCCGGGCCCGGCGCCTCGGCGCCCCCGTGGCCACGGGGGCCCTCTTCGGCGGCCTCATGGCCGGCTCCATGTGGCTGACCTCGGTCACCGACGAGTGGTCCGAGAAGCTGATCGCCCGGCTCGGTGCTAAACGGCCCCGTGCCACCTACGCCGTCCTCGCTGGGGTGGGGACCGCGCTGATCGACTACTTCGACGATTCGCCGAGAAAGAGCGGGCAGGACGGGAAAGTCGCCCCGGGCGAGATGAGCGAGAAAAGGGCGTAGAATCAACGCCAGCAACAGCAACAGCACTGACCCGGCCATCACCGGCGAGCTTCCGGAAGAACGGGCACGGCACACGCCGGCCCCAGTAGACCCGGACGGGTAAGCCCGTCACAGCAGTCATGAGCGGCCGATCTCGCCTCACGGGACCACCGGGGAGCGGGACGGCAAGCAGGGTGGTACCGCGCCGCCGTCGCCCTTGATCTCCACGCCGGAGCTCGAGGACAACGTCAGGCGTCCTTGCAGGAAGACCAGACAGCACCACAGTCGACCCCTGCAAGGATGGCAACGCCCGTGTACCCCCTCGCCAGCTCGGATCCGAACGCCCAGTCCGGCACCCCCTCCTCCCCGCGATTCCCGGAGATCGAGGAGCGCATCCTGAAGTACTGGGACGAGGACGGCACCTTCCAGGCCTCCATCGACGCGCGGCCGGCCACCCACGAGGACGGCTCCGGCAACGAGTTCGTCTTCTATGACGGCCCGCCCTTCGCGAACGGCCTGCCCCACTACGGCCACCTGCTGACCGGCTACGTCAAGGACCTCGTGGCCCGCTACCAGACGCAGCAGGGCCGCCGGGTGGAGCGCCGCTTCGGCTGGGACACGCACGGACTGCCCGCCGAACTCGAGGCCATGAAGCAGCTGGGCATGACGGACAAGGCCCAGATCGAGGCCATGGGGATCGACAAGTTCAACGACGCCTGCCGCGCCTCCGTGCTCAAGTACACGGACCAGTGGAAGGACTACGTCAACCGGCAGGCCCGCTGGGTCGACTTCGAGAACGACTACAAGACCCTGAACCCCGAGTTCATGGAGTCCGTGCTCTGGGCGTTCAAGGACCTGCACTCCAAGGACCTCACCTACCGCGGCTTCAGGGTCCTGCCCTACTGCTGGAAGGACGAGACCCCGCTGTCCAACCACGAACTCCGCATGGACGAGGACGTCTACCAGTCCCGCCAGGACCCCTCGGTCACCGTGGCCTTCCCGATCACCGGCCTGGCCGCGGCCGCGGCACGTGGTTCGGACGGTGCAGGCTCGGACGGCGCAGGCTCGGTCGGCGCCGATGCGGCCCTGGCTGCCGAGCTCACCGGGGTGCGCGTGCTCGCCTGGACCACCACCCCCTGGACCCTGCCGACCAACCAGGCACTCGTCGTCGGACCGGAGATCACCTACGCGGTGGTCCCGGCCGGGCCGGAGGCGGCGGAGGACATCGCCGGATCCTCGTATCTGCTGGCCCAGGACCTGCTGGGGGCGCACGCCAAGGAGCTGGGCTATCCCGACGCCGGCGCAGCCACCGAGGCGGTCCAGCGAACCTACCTGGGCTCCCGGCTGGGCGGACTGGCCTATGAGCCGCTGTTCACCTACTTCACGGATGCGGAGGCCTATGGCACCGAGAACGCGTGGCAGATCCTCGTGGACGACTACGTCACCACCGAGGACGGCACCGGCGTGGTCCACCAGGCACCGGCCTACGGTGAGGACGATCAGCGGATCTGTGAGGCCCACGGCATCCCGGTGATCCTCTCCGTGGACGAAGGCGCGCGCTTCCTGTCCCTGTTCGGGGACGTGAATCGGGGCGGTGGAGTGCTCCAGGACATCGCGGGCGTGCAGGCCTTCGAGGCCAACCGGACCATCATCCGGGCGCTGAAGGCGGCCGGGAAGCTGCTCAAGGAGGCCTCCTACGAGCACTCCTACCCGCACTGCTGGCGCTGCCGGACGCCGCTGATCTACCGCGCCATCACCAGCTGGTACGTCTCCGTCACCGCGTTCAAGGACCGCATGGTCGAGCTGAACGAGGACATCAACTGGATCCCGTCCAACGTCAAGCACGGGCAGTTCGGCAAATGGCTCGAGAACGCCCGGGACTGGTCCATCTCCCGTAACCGCTACTGGGGCTCACCCATCCCGGTGTGGGAGTCGGACCATCCGGAGTACCCGCTCCAGGAGGTCTACGGCTCGCTGACCGAGATCGAGGAGGCCTTCGGGCGGTTGCCGCGCAACGATCGGGGCGAGGTGGACCTGCACCGTCCCTGGATCGACGATCTCACCCGGCCGCACCCCGACCCGGAGGCCGCCGCCGCCGGGGCCGTGATGCGCCGCGTGGAGGACGTGCTGGATGTCTGGTTCGACTCCGGCTCCATGCCGTACGCCCAGGTGCACTACCCCTTCGACTCGAAGGAGTGGTTCGAGACCCACAACCCGGCCGACTTCATCGTGGAGTACATCGGTCAGACCCGCGGCTGGTTCTACACCATGCACGTGCTGGCCACCGCCCTGTTCGACCGCCCGGCGTTCTCCAACGTCATCAGCCACGGGATCGTCCTGGGCTCGGACGGGCAGAAGATGTCCAAGTCCCTGAAGAACTATCCGGACGTCTCCGAGGTCCTGGACCGGGACGGCTCGGACGCCATGCGCTGGTTCCTGATGGCCTCGCCCATCCTGCGCGGCGGGAACCTGGTGGTCACCGAGGAGGGCATCCGGGAGGCGACCCGCCAGGTGCTGCTGCCGGCCTGGAACGTGTGGCATTTCTTCAGCCTCTACGCGAACTCGGCGCGCGGCCGGTCCACGGACGGCACAGAACGCCCGGAGGGCTACCGGGCCTCGTTCCGCTACGAGTCCTCGGACCCGCTGGACCAGTACATCCTGGCCGCCACCGGGCGCATGCTTCGCGAGGTCAAGGCAGGCCTCGACTCCTATGAGGTCTCCGACGCCACCGACGCTCTGCGCGCCTACATGGACACCATGACCAACTGGTACGTCCGCCGCTCCCGCCAGCGGTTCTTCGACGAGGACACCCAGGCCCTGGACGTGCTGTACACGTCCCTGGAGGCCTTCTGCCGGGCCGCGGCGCCGTTGATGCCGTTGGTGGCCGAGGAGATCTGGCGCGGACTGACCGGCGGCCGGTCGGTGCACCTGACCGACTACCCGGATGCCGCGCCGTTCTTCGCCGGCTTCGCCTCGGAGACGGAGGCGGAGGCCCTGGTCGAACGCATGGAGACCGTCCGCCGCATCGCCTCGGCCGGCTCCTCGTTGCGCAAGGGGGCCAAGCGCCGCGTGCGGCTGCCCTTGCAGTCCCTGACCGTGGTGGTGCCGGATGCCGCCGGCCTGGCCGGCGCCTACACGGACATCATCATGGACGAGCTGAACCTGAAGTCCGTGGACCTGCAGGACGCCGCCGAGGTGTCCGCCACCGACTTCGGCATCAGCCAGTCCCTGGCCGTCAACGCCCGAGTTGCCGGCCCCCGCCTGGGCAAGCAGGTCCAGGTCGCCATCAAGGGTGCCAAGTCCGGTGACTGGTCCGTGGCGGAGGACGGGACGGTCGTCGCGGGCGGCATCGCGCTCGTCGAGGGGGAGTACTCCCTCGAGACCACCGTCGGTGCGGCCGGTGCCGCGGCTGACGGCAACCAGGACCACGACGCCGGCGCCGCGGCTGCATCGCGCGCGGTCACCGTGGTGCCCGGCGGCTTCCTGGTGCTGGACACCTCGGTTCCGGCGGACATGGCCGCCGAGGGCACGGCGCGCGACGTGATCCGGGCCGTCCAGGCCGCCCGCAAGGACGCCGGGCTGGAGGTCTCGGACCGGGTGCGGACCGTGATCACGGGACCGGCCGCCGTCGTGCAGGCCATTGATGTGCACCGGGACCTCGTCGCCGGGGAGACCCTGACGGTGGAGTTGGTGCTGGAGGACTCCGGGGCCGCGGATCCGCGCCAGGACCCCGCCGACGATGCGACCAAGACCGTGCAGGTGGCCGTGGCCAAGGCCGCCGCCGCATCCGTCTCGACCGGGAGTGACGCGTGAGCAAGAAGAAGAACAAGAACCAGAACGTCAAGAAGAACAAGAACCAGAACGAGAAGAAGAACAAGAACGAGAACCAGCAGTTGCCGGGTGGGTCGTCTGAGACATCCGGGGCGCCCGAGACGGTCGAGGCCGTCTACCGTGACCTGCTCGCGCGGGCCCCGGAGAACAAGATGGAACCACGCATGGAACCGATGTTCCGGGCGATGGAGCTGCTCGGCGAACCGCAGCGGGCGGCGCCGGTCATCCACCTGACGGGGACGAACGGCAAGACCTCCACGGCGCGGATGATCGAGTCGGTGCTGCGGGCCTACGGCCTGCGCACCGGCCGGTACACCTCGCCGCACCTGAGCTCGGTGACCGAGCGCATCAGCATCGACGGGGCTCCCGTGGACCGCGGTACCTTCGTGCGGATCTGGAACGAGATCCTGCCGGTGGTCCAGGTGGTCGACGCCGAGCTGGAGTCGGCCGGGGAGAACCGGCTGACCTACTTCGAGGCCATCACCGTGCTCGGCTTCGCCGTCTTCGCGGATGAGCCGGTGGACGTGGTGGTGCTCGAGGTCGGCCTCGGCGGAATCACGGACGCCACCAATGTGGCCGACGCGGCCGTGTCCGTGGTGAGCCCGATCTCGCTGGACCACAGCGACCTGCTCGGGGACACCGTGGCCGAGATCGCCGCGGAGAAGGCCGGGATCATCAAGCCCGGCGGCTTCCTCGTCTCGGCCGCCCAGGAGCCGGACGCTGCGCAGGTGCTGCTGGACGTGGCCCGTGCGGTGGACGCGGGCTTCCGGTTCGGTGGCGTCGACTTCGGTGTGGAGTCCCGGTCCGTGGCCGTGGGCGGACAGCAGGTGTCCGTGCAGGGGATCGCGGGCCGCTACCCCGAGCTCACGCTGCCGCTGCACGGCGGGCACCAGGCCGAGAACCTGGCCCTGGCCGTGGCCGCCTTGGAGGCGTTCTTCGGGGGCGAGAAGCCGCTGGAGTTCGACCTGCTGCAGCAGGGCATCGCCGAGGTCACCGCCCCCGGGCGGCTCGAGGTGGTGCGCAACGCCCCGACGATCGTGGTGGACGCGGCGCACAACCCGGCAGGCATCAAGGCCACCGCCGGGGCACTGCAGGAGGCGTTCGGGCTCGAGAAGCTCGTGCTGGTGGTCGGTGTCCTCCAGGAGAAAGACGCACTGTCCATGCTCACGGAGCTGTACCGGGAGTTCGGCGACCTGGTGGAGGACCTCTGCCTGACCCAGTCCGATTCGCCGCGCGCCATCCCGGCCGGCGAACTGGCCCAGACGGCCCTGGACGCCGGCTGGCCGGAGGAGGATCTCTTCGCCACGGAGTCCGTTCCGGACGCCATCGAATGGGCGGTGGGACGTGCCGAGGCCACCGCTGCCGGTGAGGCCGGCCTGGGCGGCGGCGTGCTGATCACCGGATCCATCACCCTGGTGGCCGAGGCCCGTGAACTTCTCGGAGCGCCCTCGGCGGGTGCGCCGGGGCCCGGGACCCCGGAGGCGGTGGCCGTGCCCACAGCCGTGGACGTGTTCAACGACTTCGGCCTGGAGCTGGGTGACGGCCTCGACGAGGACGAGGAGGACTTCGACGACATCTTCGACGAGACCGGTCATGATGACGACGGCGGGCCCCAGCGGCCTCAGGGCTCCCGAGAAATCCGGGGATCCCGGGCCGATGGAGGGAAGATCGTATGAGTCCGGACCACTCCGCCGAGACGACCGGGCACGAGTCCTGGCGACCGGCACGGGAGACCAAGTCCCAACGCCAGTGGAAGCCGGGGCAGGCCAAGAAGGTCCGCTCCATCCGGGCGACCTTCACCTCCACCGTCCTGGTCATGGAGGCCTTCGTGCTGGCCTTCTTCGGTATGGCCGTGTACGGGGTCAACCGGGGCGAGCCGATGGCCCCCTGGGCCCTGGGTCTGTCCCTGGGACTGGCGGTGGTGGCGATCCTGACGTGTGCGCTGGTCCGGAAGCCGCTCGGCATGTGGATCGGCTGGTCCATCCAGGTCCTGCTGGTGGCCTCCGCCTTCATTGAGTACACCATGGCCATCGTGGGCGTGGGGTTCGGCCTGGCCTGGTGGTACGCCGTGGTCAAGGGCGGCCAGCTCGACCGCGAGAACGCCTCCCGGGCCGAGGCCGAGGCGAAGTGGCGTGCAGAGCAGGGCCCCGCATCCCAGTAGGGTTGGACGCGGAGTCCGCGTGAGCGGCCTAGAACCATCCATCCCGGGAGCACCCGACCCCCCGGAGATCCAAGGAGCATCTGTGAGCACCACTGTCGAAGAGACCCTCGTCCTCATCAAGCCTGACGGCGTCGCCCGCAACCTGACCGGCCAGATCTTGGCCCGCGTCGAGGCCAAGGGCTACACCATCGCGGACCTGAGGATGCTCGAGCCCTCTCGTGAGATGCTCGTGCAGCACTACGCCGAGCACGAGGGCAAGCCCTTCTTCGAACCGCTCGTCGAGTTCATGGGCTCGGGCCCTGTCGTGGCCGTGCGCCTGCAGGGCCACCGTGTCATCGAGGGTTTCCGCTCACTGGCCGGCGCCACCGAGCCCACCACCGCGGCGCCCGGAACCATCCGCGGAGACCTCGGCCGTGATTGGGGCGAGTCCGTGCAGAAGAACCTGGTCCACGGCTCCGACTCCACCGAGTCGGCCACCCGCGAGCTCGGCATCTGGTTCGCCTGACCTGACCGGGCCGTTTCAACTCAGACCGCCTGGACCCAGCTGAATGCCGCTGAGTCCAGCTGAAGAGTCATCATTCCGGGAACGTCCGGGCGAGGAAAACCCCACCGGATGTTCCCGGAGCGGTGACTTCTTCGGAGACACCGGCTTCTACCGCCGGGGAACTCCATGCTGGTCGAGCAGACCTTCGAAGACCTGAACACTGCGGAGTTCCTTCCAGACCCAACGCATGACACCCGCCCCCGTACGACGGATGGCGCCTTCTCGAGCCTTCTCCCTGACCAAGACCGACTCTGGTGGCTCGCCCGGCCGCATCGTAGAGGTCATGCTGTGGTTCGGGCACCACAAATCCGAGATCGTGAATGGTCGCACGGCTCAGGGATTCACCTGGTGACTCCGCACGTCCGTCGGCGAAGGCCCAGGCGTGGTTCAGCTGACGCCGTCGGACGGCGGGGATCCTCAACGGCTCGACGAGATCGAGGAGCGCGCTGGCTTCAGCCCCCTGTATCCGTTTGAAGGCGTCAGCCGGTGCCACGGACCCCGTGAGTGGTTCGAAGGCCAGGACCTCCGCCTCCCGTGAACACCACGGCGTCCCGCCGTGATCGCCCGTGGGCGACGGCTGCTACCAGGTACCGGTCCCACGGTGCCCAGGAGAACCACGATGAGGTCAGACAATAGACACCATTGGACAGGCGGAGTGCATCACCCCGGTCGGCGGCGCGGCACGCGACAGAGTCACCATCAGCGCACGTATGGAGTGGGACCGTGGAGCCCCGGGATTTAGGGTGATTCTGGAATCCCCTTCCATCCCGAGTTCTTACGACCCCGTGAACCGTGCCGACCCGAGGAGTCATCATGACGCAGAACGCCTCCAGCCCGTACTACCTGGCCGCTCCCTACCTGGAGGTCACCATCCTCGAGGTGCCGCCCGTCGCCACGGTGGTGCAGGCCGTCACCGACTCGCCGATGACCTCCATGTCGGAGGTGTTCGACTCCACCTTCTCCGCGCTCATTCCCGCGCTTGGCACCCAGGGTCTCCAGCCGGTCGGCCCCGCCTTCTCGCTGCACACCCGGATGCCCTCGGACACGGTGGACATGGAGGTGGGCCTGCCAGTGGACCGGCCTCTGGGCGAGCCGGTCACCGCGGGAGCAGGGATCACCCTCACCCCGTCCGAGTTGCCGGGAGGGCGGATCGCGATCGTGTCCCACCTCGGCGCGTATGACGGCCTGGGGGACGCCTGGGGTGCCTTCATGCAGGCCGTGGCCGAGGCGGGGTATCAGCCGGCGCTGCCGTTCTGGGAGATCTACGTGACCGAGCCGAGCCCGGACCAGGACCCGGCCTCCATGCGCACCGACCTGGTCACCCTGCTGGCCTGAGCTTCGCCCTGGTCGCCTGTGCCGCCCCCTGGTCGCCTGTGCCGCCCCTGGTCGCCGGGGTAAGTCGCTTGAACAGCGGCTCATAAGAAGGCGTTGGAGAAGCGCAGCAGGATGGAGGCCAGCACGCCCACGTAGAGCAGGACGATGATCGGCCAGGACCACTCGGCGGCGAACTTCCGGAGGCCGGCCGGGGCGGGGATCACGCCGTGTTGGATGTTCCGGGACGTGAGCAGGACGAACAGGGGGATCATGCCGGCCCAGACGACCATGCAGTACAGACAGAGGATGTTGATCTCGTAGACGGCCTGGCTCCACAGCCAGACGATGAAGACGAAGCCGGCCAGGACTCCAAGGTTCATGCCGATCCAGAACCAGCGGGCGAACCGCGCCCGGGCGAACAGGGCCATGGCGATGGTGATGACGATCGGGAACGCCACCATGCCGATGAACTGGTTGGGGAAGTTGAACAGCTGGGACTGCCACGTCTTCATGACCTCGCCACAGGACACCCAGGGATTGAGATCGCAACTGGTGATGTGGTTCGGATCGTTCCACAGCATCACCCGTTCCATGACCAGCATGAGGGTGCCGTACAGGCCCAGCAGGGCGGTGACCAGCAGCATCCAGGCCGTACCGAGGGGCCGGGCGTACCAGCTGAGGCGGTCGTCGAGCCCACCGCCGGGGGTGGCGATGTCGCTGCCGGCGTCGATCGCGGTGCGGGGGGAGGCGTCTGCGCGGGAGTTCACCGCTCCATCGTAGAACGTGGGGTGCTGCCGTGAACGAGTCCTGGTGCGGAGCACGGCCGTGGCGCCGGGTGGCGAAGGCCCATCGGCTTCATCCCGCCGATCAGGCGCCCCGTGTGAGAGAATGATCATCGACCCGCCGATGGCCACACCATGGGCAGGGTCCATTGGACGGCCACCGGGCCGGCGGTAGAGGACTGAGGCAGTGTAAGGAAACTGCCAGGCTTTCAGAGACGCGGACCACGCGTCCTCGGCCTTGCGACAGCCGCCATTGGCACGCGATAAGACGCGTGAGACCGGGATGGCCGCCGATGGTTCCGGGAGAGGGCGCCGCATCCAGCGGAGACCGAACCTACGGTTCACCTAAGACTTTTTGGAGTCCGTCGACGGCGGCACCCCGAGTACCGCTTGACGGATCGGGGGAAACGCCACCGGGAACGGACCGAGCCGCTCCACGGGCACGAGTGTGGCGTGACCGCGGTGCAGGAGGTGCTGTCCATGGCAGCCAACGAACACCACGACAACGACGCAGCAGCAACGTCCGAACAGGACGCGCAGACCACGGGGGACCGGACGCTGGATCCGCCCTCAGCGGTTCCCGAGGACGCCGGAACAACGGCCGCCCAGGAGGCGTCTTCCGCCGAGGAATCACCGGTCGGCGAGTCTGAGGACCCGGCTGGCCCCTCAGATACGGCCACCGCTGGCGGCACCGCGGCGACGGAACCCGCCGACGAGAAGTCGGCCGTTGATGACCCCTTCGCCATTCCCGATGACCCGTTGGCCCTGATCTTCAAGGCTCCGGATCTGTCCACTCTTCCCGCGGTGCCGCGCAGGTCCCGCGATGAGCGCAGTGAGCGCGAGGACCGCGGCCCGCGTCAGAATCGCAACCGCCGTCAGGACGAGGACGCCAGCGGCGGCTATGACGAGGTCGAGGCCCCGGCCGGCGACTCCCGTCTGTCCCGCGAGGACGGGTATGAGCAGGACGACGAGGGCGGCCAGTCCGGTTCCCGCACCTCCCGCCGGCGCCGCCGCAGCCGTGGCCGGTCGGGCAGCGTCTCGGACTCGGGGCGCACCAGCCCGGAAGACGGCGACGACGGCGACGACCAGTCCCAGCGTGGCTCCGGTGCGCGCGGCGGAGAAGGGCGTGAGAACCGGGAGCACCAGGAACACGTGGACGGCTCGGAGGCCGAGGGCGACGGCAGCGGCACGCGCCGCCGCCGCAAGCGCCGTCGCGGTGACGTGGACATGGAGATGGAGGGTGGCGCCGGGGATGACCCGGAGAACACGGTGACCCGCGTTCGCGCGCCCCGCCAGGCCGCCTCCACCGGTCCGGAGGCCGTCACCTCCCTCAAGGGCTCCACGCGCCTGGAGGCCAAGCGTCAGCGCCGCCGTGATTCTCGTTCGGGTGGCCGTCAGCGCCGCCATGTCATCACGGAGGCGGAGTTCCTGGCCCGCCGCGAGTCGGTGGACCGCAAGATGCTGGTGCGTCAGCGTGATCACCGCATCCAGATCGCCGTGATGGAGGACGGGGTCCTGGCCGAGCACTTCGTGTCCAACACCACCCAGGACTCGATGATCGGCAATGTCTACGTGGGCAAGGTGCAGAACGTGCTGCCGTCCATGGAAGCAGCGTTCGTGGACATCGGCCGCGGCCGCAACGCCGTGCTGTACGCCGGTGAGGTCAATTGGGATGCCGCCAACCTTGAGGGCAAGTCCCGCAAGATCGAGAATGCCCTGAAGTCCGGCGACTCCGTCCTCGTCCAGGTCACCAAGGACCCGGTCGGTCACAAGGGCGCCCGCCTCACCAGCCAGATCTCCCTGCCGGGCCGTTACCTCGTGTACGTGCCGGGTGGTTCCATGACGGGCATCTCCCGGAAGCTGCCGGACGTCGAGCGTTCCCGCCTGAAGAAGATCCTGAAGGACCATCTCCCGGAGAACGCCGGTGTGATCGTTCGCACGGCGGCCGAGGGCACCTCGGAGCAGGAGCTGATGCATGACATCAACCGTCTGCGTGCCCAGTGGGAGGGGATCGAGGAGAAGTCGACCTCCACGAAGACCCTGGCCCCGGAGCTGCTGTACTCGGAGCCGGACCTGACGATCAAGGTGGTCCGGGATGTCTTCAACGAGGACTTCTCCGGCATGATCGTCCAGGGCGAGGACGTCTGGGACAACATCGAGGCCTATGTGACCTACGTGGCTCCGGACCTCCTGCCCCGCCTGGAGCAGTGGAAGCCCGAGGAGCACGACGGTGAGGACCTGTTCGCGTCCAACCGCATCGACGAGCAGCTGCAGAAGGCGCTGGACCGGAAGGTCTTCCTGCCCTCCGGCGGTTCGCTCGTCATCGACCGCACCGAGGCCATGACCGTGGTGGACGTCAACACCGGCAAGTTCACCGGGTCCGGCGGCAACCTCGAGGAGACCGTCACCAAGAACAACCTCGAGGCGGCCGAGGAGATCGTCCGGCAGCTGCGCCTGCGGGACATTGGCGGCATCATCGTCATCGACTTCATCGACATGGTGCTCGAGTCCAACCGTGATCTCGTGTTGCGCCGCATGGTCGAGTGCCTCGGCCGCGACCGCACCAAGCACCAGGTCGCCGAGGTCACGTCGCTCGGCCTGGTCCAGATGACCCGCAAGCGCATGGGCACCGGCCTCGTCGAGATCTTCTCGGAGAACTGTGAGCACTGCAACGGCCGAGGCATCATCGTGCACGACATGCCGGTGGAGCACCGCCGCGCCCATACTGCGCACGGGGAACCGCGGGCCCACAGCGCGTCCCCTAGCCACGGCGGATCGGGCGGATCGGCCCGAACCGGTGGATCTGGTGGTTCCGGCGGGCCCGTGCAGGACGACTCCAACGACGGGGGCCGGAAGTCCTCCCGTAGTGAGCGCCGCCGCCGCAGCCGGGAACGCCAGGCCGAGCGGGAGCGTCATGAGCCGCAGGAGCCGCCGGTCGAGCACAAGCTCACCGCCGAGGAGGAGGCCGAGCGCAAGGCCCGCGCTGAGGCCGCCCGGGCGGCCTTCGCCAACATGGCGGCCGCCGCGGCCAGCGCGCATGAGGAGAAGGTCGAGGAATCCACCCCGGAGAAGTCCTCCGAGCCGGCACCGGAACGGGAGTCCGGCCAGGATCAGCCTGATCCGGCCCCCTCGACCCTGAGCCTCGCGGGCGAGGCGGTCGAGGTGCCGCAGGCCAAGCGCCGCTCCCGGCGGTCGAAGGCCACGGCGGCCCCCCAGGCCGACTTGGCATCACTGGAGAGCGCCCTCGACCAGAAGACCCCCCGCGACCAGCGCGCCTCCGGCGGCCCGGCTCAGGCAGCGCAGACAGGCCAGGCGGCCCAGACAGCTCCAGCGGAACCGGCAGCGCGGCCTCAGCGCCGTCGTCGGGCGGCTTCCTCCGAGGGGGCCGGTGATATCCGGACGGTAGAGGTCGCGGCGGCCGGAGAGCAGGCCGGGGGTGGTCACCGCTTCAGCGCCACCGCCGTCCCGGCCGGGAGTGGCACGGGGCCGGAGGCCCAGCAGCAGCCGGCTGCGGCCTCGGCCGCGCCGATGATGCTCGGTGTCGGGGTCAAGGCGGAAGATATCGCCCGCCCCGAGTGAGCGTGTCATTTGGCCCGAGGGGGCACCGGCGGGTAGGATAGACACTCGGTGCTGCGCCGCCGTCGTTTTCTGTCTGCCCGGGGAATTGGGTATGGGAAAGCCCGCCGGTACGCCGTGAGCCGTTGCCCCCGCTGTCCGGGACCGTCCGCCTTTGCCGGCCGGACACCGCTGGTTTGGGCAGGCCGGGTTGCAGTCGAACAGAGTCGTAATTGTCGAGAGAAGTGAGTCCCAAGTGGTGTACGCGATTGTCCGCGCTGGCGGCCGCCAGGAAAAGGTCTCCGTTGGAGACCTCGTTACCCTTGACCGCGTTGCCGCTGAGGCCGGAAGCTCCCTGGAGCTGTCCGCCGTCATGCTGGTCGACGGGGACAAGGTGACCACCGGTACCGATGACCTGGCCAAGGTCAAGGTCACTGCCGAGGTCGTTGACCATTCCCGTGGCAAGAAGATTGTCATCCAGAAGTACAAGAACAAGACCGGCTACAAGAAGCGCCAGGGTCACCGTTCCGAGCTGACCACCGTCAAGGTCACCTCGATCGCCTGATCCGGACTTCCAGGTCCCCGAGATAAACACCGAAGGATTGCACCATGGCACATAAGAAGGCCGGTAGTTCCTCCAAGAACGGCCGCGATTCGAACGCACAGTTCCTGGGCGTCAAGCGTTTCGGCGGCCAGGCCGTCAACGCCGGCGAGATCCTGGTCCGCCAGCGCGGCACCAAGTTCCACCCGGGCTCCAACGTCGGCATCGGCAAGGACGACACCCTGTTCGCCCTGTCCGCCGGCGCCGTCGAGTTCGGCAACCGTCGTGGCCGCAAGGTCGTGAACATCGTTCCTGCCGCTGCTGAGTGATCACTCAGTTGACGGCACCGGGGGAGTGATCCCCCAGTAGTTCAACGCTCCGGCGGGGGTGGGCCACTGCGGCCCGCCTCCGCCGCAGTGGTTAACGCGCGCAGCGCTCCACCGGCGGAGCGCGACGATCTGCGCACCGCGGGTCACCACCACACGGGTGGTACCGAGAAGTTTTTCAGGAGAGGCGGCCATGGCGGCTTTCGTGGACCGGGTGGTCCTGCACGTTTCCGGCGGGCATGGAGGCCACGGCGTGGCCTCCGTGAAGCGGGAGAAGTTCAAACCCCTGGGTGGTCCCGACGGCGGCAACGGCGGGGACGGCGGAGACGTCACCCTGGTCGTGGACTCGCAGACCACCACGTTGCTCTCCTACCACCACGCGCCCCACCGTCATGGTGGCAACGGTGGACCCGGGATGGGTGACTTCCGCAATGGCGCCAACGGTGAGTCCCTGACGTTGAGCGTGCCGGACGGCACCGTGGTCAAGGACTCCGAGGGCAACATCCTCGCCGACCTCGTGGGCCACGGCGCCAGCTTCGTGGCCGCGGAGGGCGGCATGGGCGGCCTGGGCAACGCGGCCCTGTCCTCGGCCAAGCGCAAGGCCCCCGGGTTCGCGCTGCTCGGCATCCCCGGGGACGAGCGGGACATCGTCCTGGAGCTGAAGTCCGTGGCGGACGTGGCCCTGGTGGGCTTCCCCTCGGCCGGCAAGTCCTCCCTCATCGCCGCCATCTCGGCGGCCCGCCCGAAGATCGCGGACTACCCGTTCACCACCCTGGTGCCGAACCTGGGCGTGGTCCAGGCCGGGGACACCCGATACACGGTGGCGGACGTCCCGGGCCTGATCCCGGGTGCTTCCGAGGGCAAGGGGCTGGGCCTGGAGTTCCTGCGCCACGTGGAGCGCTGCGCGGCCCTGGTGCACGTACTGGACTGCGGCTCCCTGGAATCCGACCGGGATCCGCTGTCCGACTTCGAGGCCATCGAGGCCGAGCTCGCCGCCTACGCCGTGGAGCCGACCTTCGCCCAGGGCGGGCAGGGCGTCATCCCGCTGAACGAGCGCCCCCGGCTGATCGCCCTGAACAAGACCGACCTTCCGGACGGCCAGGACATGGCGGACATGGTCCGCGCCACCCTGGAGGCTCGCGGACTGCGCGTCTTCGAGGTCTCCGCCGTCTCCCACAAGGGATTGGACCCGTTGAAGTTCGCGATGGCCGACCTGGTGCGCCAGGCCCGCGAACGCCTGCCCGAACCGGAGGAGATCGCCGAACCCGAGGTCGTCCGGCCGCGCTCCGTCCGCTCGCGCAAGGGTCGCAGCGGGGAGTTCGAGATCCGGCGCGAGGAGCGCAACCTCGAGCCACTCTTTCGCGTCCGTGGCGTCAAGCCCGAACGGTGGGTGGCCCAGACCGACTTCACCGTGGACGAGGCCGTGGGCTACCTGGCCGACCGCCTCAACCGCCTCGGTGTGGAGGACGAGCTGTTCAAGCAGGGAGCCCGGCCCGGGGACGCCGTGGTCATCGGCTCGGATGACAACGGTGTGGTCTTCGACTGGGAGCCGACCATGGCCGCCGGCGCCGAACTGCTCGGTGGGCCCCGCGGTGCCGACCTCCGCATGGAGGACCGCCAGCGTCCCACCCGTGAGGACAAGCGGCGCGACTACGAGGAGCGTAAGGCCGCCCGTGCCGCGACCCAGGCCGACCTCGAGAGCGAGCGCCGCACCGGCGTGTGGGCGGTGGACCAGGAGATCAACCGCCTGGCGGGCATCAGCGACGAGGACACCGACGGGACCGGCGCGGCCGAGGATGCCCCGGGCCGCAGCGGCGAGGACTCCCATGGCTGAGCAGGTTCCCAATCCGGTGACGGGTCGGGACACCCTGCACCGGGCCCGCCGCCTGGTCATCAAGATCGGCTCCTCGTCCCTGACCACCCCCACGGGCGTGAACCGGGACGCCATCGACGCGCTCGTGGACACGATCGCCGCCGTCCGCGCCCGCGGCACGGAGGTCATCCTGGTGTCCTCGGGGACCATCGCCGCTGGCATCCACCCCCTGGGGCTGGGCAAGCGCCCGCGTGACCTGGCCACCCAGCAGGCCGCGGCCGCCGTCGGACAGGGCAAGCTGCTCGCCGAGTACACCGCCTCCTTTGCGCGCCACGGCACCGAGGTGGCGCAGGTGCTGCTGACGGCGGAGGATCTGATCCGCCGCACCCAGTACACCAATGCGCACCGGGCACTGAATCGGCTGTTGGCGCTGTCGGTGGTCCCGATCGTGAATGAGAACGACACCGTGACGACCGCGGAGATCCGGTTCGGGGACAATGACCGGCTCTCGGCGCTGGTGGCCAATCTGCTGCGCGCGGATGCGCTGCTGCTGCTGACGGACGTCGACGCACTGTACACCGCGCCGCCGTCACGGCCCGGCTCGGAACGCATCGCCCACGTGGTCTCGAAGGCGGACCTGGACACGGTGCTGATCGGGCGCACCGGGCCGGCCGGCGTCGGTACTGGAGGCATGGTCACCAAGGTGGACGCCGCTGGGATCGCCACCGGCTCGGGGATCCATGCGATCGTCACCTCGGCACAGAACGCCGAGGCCGCACTGGCCGGTGCGGACGTGGGCACCTGGTTCCAGGCTTCCGGCAAGCGGCAGTCCGCGCGCGGCATCTGGCTCGGTCTGCTCGCCGAGGTGCAGGGCCGCGTGGTGCTCGACGACGGCGCGGTCGCCGCGGTCGTCAAGAACCGCCGGTCCCTGCTGCCGGCCGGGATCGTCGGGGTGGAAGGGGCCTTCGAGGCCGGCGACCCGGTGGAACTGGCTGACGCCGGCGGCACCGTGGTGGCCCGTGGCTTCGTCAACTACTCCTCCACGGAGCTTCCGGCCATGCTCGGGCGGCACACGGCCCAGCTGCGTGAGGAGTTCGGGCCGGAGTACCAGCGGCCCGTGGTGCACACGGACGATTGTGTCCGACTGCCAGCGAGGGCACGGCCCCGGCGCTAGGCTGGGGACATGTCCACGACTGCCCAGAACCACACCCCTGTCACCGACTCAGCGACCGGGACCGGGCCCTCCGGGGAGCCCGCCGCGGCCACGGTGCCGCAGGAGGTCCGCGAGGCGATCCTCGCGGTGGCCGAGCGGGCCCGCCGGGCGCGCCCGGAGCTGGCCACCGCGCGTCGGGCCCGCAAGGACGACACCCTGCAGGGCATGGCGGACGCGCTGCGTCAGAACGCCTCCGCCATCCTGGTGGCCAACCGCAAGGACGTGGAGAACGGGCGCGGGAAGGGCACCTCGGAGGCCATGCTCGATCGGCTCAGCCTGGACGGGCCGCGGATTGAGGCCTTGGCCGCCGCCCTGGAGGAGCTCGTGGCCCTGCCGGACCCGGTCGGCAACGTGGTGCGCGGACGCGACCTGCCCAACGGCGTGCACATGACCCAGCTACGCGTCCCCCTGGGCGTGGTGGGAGCCATCTATGAAGCCCGGCCCAACGTCACCGTGGACATCGCCGGCCTGGCCCTGAAATCCGGCAACGCCGTGATCCTGCGCGGGGGCTCCGCCGCGAGGCAGACCAACACGGTGCTCATCCAGATCCTGCGGGAGCAGGCGCTGGCCCACGGCTTCGAGCCGGACATCATCCAGGGGATCGATGAGTTCGGCCGGGACGGTGCCACGGCCCTGATGTCCGAGCGGGGCTCCGTGGACGTGCTGGTGCCGCGCGGCGGGCGCGAGCTGATCCAGTCCGTGGTCCGCAACGCCAAGGTGCCCGTCATCGAGACCGGCGAGGGCAACGTGCACCTCTACCTCGACGAGTCGGCTCCGGTGAAGATGGCCGTCGATATCGCCCTGAATGCCAAGACCCACCGCGTCTCCGTGTGCAACACCGCCGAGACCCTGCTGATCCACGCCGGGGCGGAGGCCGCCGGCCGCGAGGTGCTGCGCGCCCTGCACCGGGCCGGTGTACTCCTGCACGTGGACGAGGGCGCCCGCACCTGGTTGCCCGCCGAGGCGGAGGCCACGGCCGTACCGGCCACGGAGGAAGACTGGGGAACCGAGTATCTGGCCCTCGAGCTGGCCGTGAAGACCGTGGGCTCGCTCGACGAGGCCATGGACCACATCCGCCGCTGGTCCACCGGGCACACCGAGGCGATCGTGACCAACGACCTGGCCCATGCGGACCGGTTCGTCGCCGAGATCGACTCCGCCGCAGTCATCGTCAACGCCTCCACCCGCTTCACGGACGGCGGTCAGCTCGGGCTCGGCGCCGAGGTCGGGATCTCCACGCAGAAGATGCACGCCCGCGGGCCGATGGGCCTCGAGGAACTCACCACCACCAAGTGGGTGCTGCGCGGCCAGGGCCAGGTCCGATCCTGACGCGGGCCTGAGCCCTGCGGGGAACGTACTAGGATGGACCGCAGACATCACCGTGATACGAGGCCGGGGCGCCGGCCGTCTTAGTCGTCTTAGCAGTCTTAAGGGAGAACCACCAGATGCAGAACATCACCGCGGCCGTGGCCGTTGCCGCTGAAGAGGCCCCCGTGGTCAACGAGCTCATCGCCCCGGCCTGGGTCTTCGGCGTGGGAGCCTTCGCCATCCTGATGCTGCTGCTGGTGGCCACCATGTCCCTGCGTTCCGTCTCGCAGCGCCACCCCGCGCCGGCCACTGACGTCAACGTCCACGGATCGGCCGGCCACGGCGGCCAGCGTTCCGGCCACTGATCCATCCCTGAACCGCATCTCACTGTGACCCACCGTCGCTTCCGCCTGGGCATCATGGGCGGCACCTTCGACCCGATCCACCACGGTCACCTCGTCGCCGCCTCCGAGGTGGCCTCCGAACTGGGCCTGGACGAGGTCGTCTTCGTGCCCACCGGCCAGCCCTGGCAGAAGGACGCGGGGAGGGTCTCGCCCGCCGAGCACCGGTATCTGATGACCGTGGTCGCGACGGCCTCGAACCCCCGTTTCACGGTGTCCCGCGTGGACATCGACCGGCCCGGTCCCACGTACACGGCGGACACCCTGCGGGACCTGAAGACCCTCCGGCCCGAGGCCGAACTGTTCTTCATCACCGGCGCCGACGCCCTCGAGCAGATCATGACCTGGAAGGACGTCGAGAAGCTCTGGGACATGGCCCAGTTCGTGGGCGTGACCCGCCCGGGACACGACCTGGTGGAGCTGGGGCCGGAGACCGGCGTCAAGCTCATGGAGATCCCCGCCATGTCGATCTCCTCCACCGATTGCCGAGACCGGGTCCAGGACGGCAAACCGGTCTGGTACCTGGTACCGGACGGCGTGGTCCAGTACATCGCCAAGCACAACCTGTACCTCCCGTCCGCCCACATTCCCGGAGGGGGACTGGGCGGCGGCAGCGGTGAGGGCCAGGAGCCGTTCACCGGGGGGAGTCATCCATCCGCGATGCTCCCAGACACACCACGGCAGTCCGGCGACCCGGCTGCCGCACCAGCATCGACGCCGGGAACCACCGTATGAGTCATCAGCAGGACCACAAGCCGCAGGGCGCCCACCCCCGTCTGGGCAAACCTGAGATCAAGCGTGGTGCGCCGGAGACCGAGCCGACGTTGCCGACGCGCCGCTCGCTGCGCCAGCACCGCCGTGCGGACAGTGAAGCGGGTGCCCCGGCCGGCGATCTCTCCAAGGCCACGATCTTGGAGTTGCCGGCCACCTCCATCAGCCCCGCCGACGTCGGCCCGCTCACCGGACAGCTGCCCCGGATCCTCTATGCCCCGGGCGAGTCCGGAGGCGGTGCCTACGCCCTCAAGTCCCCGGACGAGGCGCTGCCCTCGCCCGGCGACGACACCGCACCCGCGGACCGGCCCGCGCTGAAGGCCCGCCGGGCCACCGTCGCAGCGGATCGTGACGCCAGGGGACCGGGGATGCCGTCCACCGCATCGGGGGCTGTCTCCTCGACTGACCTGGTGCCCGAGGAAGTGACACTGGACCGTGACGGCGTCCCGGTGGGCCCGGACGGGCAGCCGCTCTCACGGCGCCAATTGCGCGAATGGCGCCGCCAGCAGGGCGGTGATGCGGAGGCTGCAGGTGCCGTCGACCGCGGCAACCCGGAGCCCGTCCGGCCGACCACCCGCCGCGAGGCCACCCGGGCCCGCCGGGCCGAAGCGCCGGCCGGGGCACCCGCCGGGACCGTGGCCGAGTCCGCTGAGATCACCGACGCCGGCGCCGCCTCCGCTGCGTCCGTCACCTCCGGTGGGCAGCCGTTCACCCGGGAGTCCCTGGCCGCGGAGGGCGCCGCATTGGCGGCGCGGATCGAGGCCGCGGCAGTGGCGGATCCCTCCGCGGTCGACCCAGCCTTGCTCCGGGAGCAGGAGCTGTTGGCCGAGAAGGCGCGGCAGCTCAACACCGGCCTGATCAGCCAGGTCCCGGCGGTGGCCCCGCGGGCCGCGTCGACCCCGGTGGCGAGGCCTCCGGCCGGAGCGAAGCCGGTGGCCGGCCCCGCCGCCCCGAGGCGGGGGGCCATGTCTTCCGCCGACCGGCATGAGCCCGTGGACGCGCAGTCCGCCCATGGACTCGACTCCATCCAGGCCTCCGAATGGTCCTCCCGCGAGCGGACCCTGATCATCGTGGCCGGGCTCGTGGTCCTGCTCCTCGTGATCGCCCTGATCCTCGCCATCGTCTTCTGACGGCCACCGCCTCCACCGCTGACCGCCACTTCAGTTCTTTTCACCGCTTTCACTCATCTGACCCGTTCGCTGACCGATCCACACCGAGGTGCCTATGACCATTCCCGAGACCACCCTGACCGCACTCAAACTGGCCGGACAGGCCGCTGCAGACAAGCAGGCCACGGACATCGTGGCCGTGGACGTGGCGCAGCAGATGGGCCTCACCGACGCCTTCCTGATCGCTTCCGCCGGCTCCGAACGGCAGGTCGTCTCGGTGGTGGATGAGATCGAGGACGTGCTGACCCAGCAGCTCACGCTGGATGTCATCCGCCGTGAGGGCAAGGCCGGCGGCCGCTGGGTCCTGCTGGACTACGGCCACTTCGTGGTGCACGTCCAGCACGAGGAGGAGCGCGTGTTCTACGCGCTGGACCGTCTCTGGAAGGACGCACCGCTGGTGGACCTCGGCTTGGCCGACGGCGTGGCCGCGGAGGAGGGCGGCTCCGCGGTGGATCCGGGCGAGGGCCCGCGGGACTGGACCCCCAGCCGGGATCAGGACTGATCACCGTCCACTGTGTGACCGGGACTGACCGGGACTGAACGGGGGAGTAGGAATGCGACTGGTCCTGTTGCGGCACGGCCGCACGGCGTGGAACGCCGAGGAGCGCTACCAGGGACACACGGACATCCCCCTGGACGACGTCGGCCGGTCCCAGGCCGCGGAGGCCGCGCGCCGGCTGGCGGGCCACTCTTTCGACCTGGCGGCGTCCTCGCCCCTGGTCCGTGCCCGCGCCACCGCGGAATCCGTGGTCGATGGCCGTGGACTGGACCTGGTGCTGCACGAGGAGTTCATGGAGACCGGCGGCGGCACCTGGGAGGGTTTGAGCTTCGCCGAGATCCGGACCCAGTGGCCGGACGACTGGACCACGTGGCGCAGCTCCCACCTGGACCACGGCCCCCTGGGTGGGGAGACCCCGCGGCAGTCGGGCACCCGGGTGATCACGGCCATCACCCGCATGGTGGCCGAGGCGGAGTCCACCCTCGGCTCGCCGGAGACCATGCTGGTCACCGCACACGGCAACTGCCTTCGGGCCGCCGCCACGCTCCTGACCGGGATGGACGCCGCCGGAATGGGGCGGCTGGAGCGGCTGCGCAATGGTGCGGCCATCGTGCTGGAAGGTTCGCCTCTGCGGCCGGGGCAGTGGCGCATCGAGGCCTACAACGCCTGACGGCGGGGCCGTCAACGGGCGCCGGACGGCTCGCAGGCGGCGGGCTCTGTGCCGTCGGCCACAGGAGTCCCGTTCGATTTGCAGGGTCTTTTCAAAGTCCGGTGAGTTTGGTGGCTCGTTGGGGGTCTCGTCCGTAGTGCCGTAGGGCGGCGGTGATGTTGGTGTGTCCGGCCAAACGCAGAATGCTGATGGCGAGGTTGCGTAGGGATGCCATGACGTGGGCGCCGTGGCCGGCGCGGACTTGGGA
>NZ_JBFBLI010000007.1:0-182655 GCF_040702545.1 Citricoccus sp. NPDC079358 | reverse complement strand
CTCAGTCGTGACCGTTTGGGGAACGGCTTACGGCGTGCATTCGTTGAGGCCGCCGGATGCTGCATGCCCGACGGATCTTGCCCGCAAGCGGATCCGTTAGCGGGCAGCGACGACCTCTCACCCATCTGGTGCTCAGCGTCATTGAAGGCGGCTTGGCATGCGGGCTGTCCCTTCATGCCGATGGCGAGTCGTTCGGTTCGGCGAGCCCTTGAAGCAAGCCACTTCTGTCGACTATAGTCGACACATGGCCGAAGTCTTCACCACTGACGCCTTCGACCGGTAATTGCGCAAGCTAAAGGACCGACAGGGCCGGCTGCGGATCCTGTCCAGGATCGACCGCTTAGCCCACGATAACCCCGGTGACGTCAAGGCTGTCGGCCAGGGCGTCCTGGAACTTCGGCTGACTTACGGTCCGGGCTACCGGGTCTACTACGCACAACGCGGCAACCGCGTAGTGCTCCTGCTGTGCGGAGGCGACAAGTCGACACAGCAGAGCGACATTGCCAAGGCGCACCAGCTCGCCTCAGAGTGGCACGCAACGGAGGACGACAATGACCACTGAGCATTACACCCGCTTCGACCCCGCCGACTACCTCGACGACATCGACGACGTCGCGGCCTACCTGCAGATCGCTCTGGAGGAGTCTGCCGAGGACCCCACCGCCGTACCCCGCGCCTTGGGAGCGATCGCCCGCTCAGGCAACATGAGTGAACTGGCCCGCCGCGTAGGGATGAGCCGCGACGGGCTCTACAAGGCACTCTCCGACCAGGGCAACCCAACCTGGTCAACCGTGCTAAAGGTCTCCGGCGCCCTCGGCCTCAAGCTCACTTTCCGCGCCGTCGCATAGACACTCAACTCTGCCGTTAAGGGTGCACCGGTAAAGGATCGGCGGGTTCAATCGGTCGTTGCCTCCTCAGCCGCGTCATCGGAGCCCGCGGGCGGGATATGTACTGCCCGAGCCCACGGCATGCCATCGGGATACGGTGGGCCTACGCATCCTGAGGGGGAACCACAGTGAAGACCGCGAGACACCTGGCCCTGCCCGCCGCCGTCGCCCTGCACACCATGGGCTCCGTCCTGGTCTCGGTCGCGACCTGGGCGGTGATCGCCAGCAGCGCATCACCCGGGGCCCTGGACGGTGGGCTCTGGGTTCTGAGCTACACCCTCGCCGCCGCCGTCGGACTATTGGGGGTCCTCGGATTGGCCCTGACCCTCCGGGACCGGCGGACGGGCCCGGGCCGCCAGGAAGCTCAGGCCCTGGCATCCGTGGCCCTGGCCAGCGCCCTGATCCTGTCGGCCGTCCGGACTTTCATACCCCTCGGCGTGGTCGACCGCGCGATCGGCTTCGAGGGTTTCAACGCCGTACTCCAGACCCTTTCCATGGCCGGGCTACTACTGGCCGCCACCGCCGTGGTGGCCGGCGCCGTGGCCGCGCGCCGTGCCCCGCAGGACCCCGGCACCATGACACGCATTCTGGCTGCCATCGCCCCGCCGGCAGCGCTCGTGGCCTGGGGAGCGATCTCGCTACTGGCCCCCACTCCCTCGGGGCTCACCGTCACCTCCGCCGTGGGCGCGGTGCTGGCCCTCGTTGGCTTGGGGGCCGCCGTCGTGCTTTTGCGCCGTTCCCCGGGCACGGAGCGGGCGGGCCACGACGGTGTCGGCAGAGAAGCCGACGGAGCACACGGGCACGACGACGGCCCGGCCGGCAAGGCCGCCGACGCCGCGACCGAGATGGAGCGCACCGGCCGGCGGTTCCTGCGCCATCTGGCCACCCCGCTGGGACTGGCCTGTCTGGCGCTCATCCTGCCGCTGCTGGACGCCGTCCAGATCGGCCAGAGCGCCTGGCTACCACTGGTCTTCGCCGTGGTCCTGGCCATCGCCGCCGTGGCCGGGGCCGTGCTGGACTACCGTGCGCTCGGCGGGACGGGGATGCCGCGGGCCGGGCACCTGGTCGGCGAGCTGGGCGTTCCGGCCTCGATCCTCGTGCTCCCGGTGGCCCTCCTGTTCGGCGGGCTGGCCGGTGGCGGCTGGGCGATGCTCGGCGCCCTGGTCATCGGCTTGCTGGTGGCCACCCTCGTGGCGCTGATCGGCCTGATCGGGGTGCTGATCTCGGCGTTCTCCGGGCGCTATGCCTCCCGGGGAGCGCGGTACTCCGTCATCGCCACCGCCCTGGTGTTCGTGGCGGCCACGACCTTCATCCCGTTCCAGTCCGCCGGAGCGGCCCTGGTCAGCGTCATAGCGACCGCCATCCTGCTGCTCGCGGCCTTGGGGTCCGGGCTGGCCGCCGTTCTCTCGCCCCGGCCCACCCTGCGGCTGCCCGAGCCGACGGAGCCGTTGTTCACAGAGACGACCGACGCTGGCGTCAACGCCGTCCGCACCCCCTCCGTGTAGCCACGCCTCCGCAGCGGCGAGTGTGTCCGACCCACGGCGGGTTCGGCCCGTTGTGCCCCGTACCATGGAAGGCATGACTTTTCCCCCCGACGGTTCCGCGGACACCCCCGCCGGCACCCCGGCAGACGAACCCAGCACACCGGATCCGAACCGGCCCGAGCCGGCACGGCCCACGCCGGATCCGAGCCGGTCTGAGGCGGGTCCTGAGACGGCCTGGCCCGCCACGGGCTCCCCGGAACCGGATGCCCTGGACCGCCGCACCCTGGTGGTCCGCCGGGCCCCGAAGGTGCAGATGTTCCTGATCGGGGGCGCCCTGCTGGGCGTCATCGTCGCGCTGCTGGTGACCGCCTTCGGCGAGGCCAACCCCGAGTTCACCTTCGGTTCCACCTTTGGGTACTTCCTGGTGATCTTCGGCATCCTCGGCGTGGGGGTCGGAGCGATCGTCTGGCTGGTGCTGGACCGCCGGTCGAAGAAGCACACCTATACCGTGACCGCACAGTCCGTGGAGAGCTACGAGGACGCCGATTACGCCGTCCAGGACCACGACCTGCAGCAGTGGACGGACAAGTGGGAGAATGGGGAGCGTGACCAAAATGCGCGGTGACGGCCTGCTGACACATGACCTCGACCCCCACGAGAAGGGCCCCCAGGACGAATGCGGGGTGTTCGGCGTCTGGGCCCCCGGCGAGGAGGTCTCCAAACTCGCCTTCTACGGCCTGTTCGCCCTGCAGCACCGGGGGCAGGAGTCCGCAGGCATCGCCACCTCGGACGGCAAGCGGATCTCCGTCTACAAGGACCTCGGCCTCGTGTCCCAGGTCTTCGACGAGGCGACCCTGAACACCCTGACCGGGCACATCGCCGTCGGGCACTGCCGGTACTCGACCACCGGCGGCAACAACTGGGAGAACGCCCAGCCGACCCTCGGCGCCACCGCCGAGGGCACCGTGGCCCTGGGCCACAACGGCAACCTGGTGAACTCCGCCGAGCTGTACCGGATGGTGCAGTCCCGCTACGGCAGGCAGACCCGCGGCGAGATGGCCCAGGGCAACACCACGGACACCGCGCTCGTCACGGCCCTGTTGCAGGGTGAAGAGGGCTCCACCCTGGAACAGACCGCCACCGAGCTGCTGCCCCTGATCCGCGGTGCCTTCTCCTTCGTCTTCATGAACGAGCACACCCTGTACGCCGCACGCGACCCGCAGGGCGTGCGCCCGCTGGTGCTCGGCCGGCTCGAGCGAGGCTGGGTGGTGGCCTCCGAGCAGTCCGCCCTGGCCACCGTGGGGGCCTCCTTCATCCGCGAGGTCGCCCCCGGCGAGCTCATCGCGATCGACGAGGAGGGCATCCGCTCGACCCGCTTCGCCGAGTCCAAGCCGGCACACTGCGTGTTCGAGTACGTCTACCTCGCCCGCCCGGACGCCGCCATCAGTGGCCGCTCCGTGTATGAGTCGCGCGGGGCCATGGGACGTGCGCTGGCCCGGGAGAACCCGGTGGAGGCCGACGTCGTCATTCCGGTCCCCGAGTCCGGCACGCCCGCCGCGGTGGGCTATGCCGAGGAGTCCGGCATCCCGTTCGGGCAGGGCTTCGTCAAGAACTCCTATGTGGGGCGCACCTTCATCCAGCCCTCGCAGACCCTGCGCCAGCTCGGCATCCGGCTCAAGCTCAACGTCCAGCCCGCCGTGGTGTCCGGTAAGCGCGTGGTGGTGGTGGACGATTCGATCGTGCGCGGCAACACCCAGCGCGCGGTGGTCCGGATGCTCAAGGAGGCCGGCGCCGCGGAGGTGCACGTGCGGATCTCCTCCCCGCCCATCAAGTGGCCGTGCTTCTACGGAATCGACTTCGCCTCCCGCGCCGAGCTGATCGCCAACGGCGCCGGGGTCGCGGAGATCGCCGCCTCGATCGGCGCCGACTCCCTGGCATACATCTCCGCGGAGGGCATGGTCGAGGCCACCCGCCAGCCCCGGACCTCCCTGTGCACCGCCTGCTTCACCGGTGACTACCCAATCCCGCTGCCCACCGAGGAGGAGCGCGGTAAGGACCTGCTGGAGAAGCCTGTCTCCACCCCCGCCCTGACACCGGATTCCACCCTGGACCCGGAGGAGCGCCCCGGCGCCGTCGGCGGGGACCCGGGCCCCGGATCCTCCCTTGAAGACCTGCTGACCGCGACCGACAGGACCCCGCTGTGACTGCACCAGAGCACCCGAACGATCCGGCCGGCGTCGTGCCCTCTCCCGCGGCCGGCACCGCCGGCAGCACCGGTACCACCTACGCCTCCGCCGGTGTGGACGTGGAGGCCGGGGACCTGGCCGTCGAGTTGATGAAGGACGCCGTCAAGGCCACCCACCACGACTCCGTGGTCGGCGGCTTCGGCGGCTTCGCCGGACTGTATGACGTCTCCGCGCTGCTGAAGTACTCCCGGCCGCTGCTGGCCACCTCCACGGACGGTGTCGGCACCAAGGTCGCGATCGCTCAGGCGCTGGACAAGCACGACACGATCGGTTTCGACCTGGTCGGCATGGTCGTGGACGACATCGTGGTGGTCGGCGCCGAGCCGCTGTTCATGACCGACTACATCGCGTGCGGCAAGGTCGTGCCGGAGCGCATCGCGGACATCGTCCGCGGCATCGCCGCCGGCTGCGCGGCCGCCGGCACCGCCCTCGTGGGCGGGGAGACCGCCGAGCATCCCGGGCTGCTGGGCGTGGACGAGTATGACGTCGCCGGTGCCGCCACCGGCGTGGTCGAGGCCTCCGCCCTGCTCGGCCCCGAGCGCGTGCGTGAGGGGGACGTGGTCATCGCCATGGCTTCCTCCGGCATCCACTCCAACGGCTACTCCCTGGTCCGCCGCGTCATCAACGACGCCGGATGGTCCTTGGACCGTGAGGTCACCGACCTGGGCCGCACGCTCGGCGAGGAACTGCTCGAGCCCACCCGCATCTACACGGCCGACTGCCTCGACGTGATGCGCCACCTCAACGGCGACCCGGTCGCGGGCACCACGCCCGCGGTCGTCACCGCCTCCGGTGAAGCGGCCCTGCACGGCTTCTCCCACGTCACCGGCGGCGGGCTCGCGGCCAACCTCGCCCGCGTGCTCCCGCAAGGCCTGATGGCCACCGTGGACCGCGGCACCTGGTCACTGCCGGCCGTGTTCTCCCTCGTCGGCCAGCTCGGCCGCGTCCCGCTCGAGGACTTGGAGCGCACCCTGAACCTCGGCGTCGGTATGGTGGCCGTGGTGGACCCGGCGGCCGCCGATGAGGCGCTGACCCGGCTCAACGCCCGTGGCCTGACCTCCTGGGTCGCCGGCACCGTGGGCCGGGTGACCGACGAGGCCCGGAATGCCGGGGCCGACTTCATGCAGGGCGCCAAGGGCGTGGACGGCGGAGCGGTGCTGCTGACCGGGAACTACGCCACAGCCTGACGCGCTACCGGGCGCGGGAAAGGTCAGAGCCGGGCGTCCAGCCACTCCAACGCTGGAGCCAGGCGCGTGCGCCAGCGGAAGGCGGCCTTGGTGTCGGCGCGCGTGGGGCCGTCGTTGAGGACCGCCACCGGCTTGCCCAGCTTCTCGGCGTCCAGCACGAACTTGAAGCCGCTCATGACGGCCAGGGACGTGCCGATCGCCAGGACGGACCCGGCCCGCTCGAAGACCTGACGGGCGGCGGCCTTCCGTGCCGCCGGAACGCTCTCGCCGAAGTAGACCACGTCCGGCTTCAACTCCACGGACCCGCACACCAGGCAGCCGACCAGGTGGAACCGGTCCACCCACTCCTGGCCCAGTGTCACGTCCCCGTCCGGGTTGACCATCAGCGGGTCGACCTGCACGGCCTCGAGGTAGCCGGGATTCGCCTCCACCAGCCGGTGATCGAAGGACCGGCGGTCCTCCAGGGCCCCGCAGTTCAGGCAGCTCACCCGGTCCAGGTCCCCGTGCAGGGCCACCAGGCCCGGGGTGTCCGCCGCGGCGTGCAGGCCGTCCACGTTCTGGGTCACGACGCCGGCCAGGACGCCGGCGCGCTGCCAGGACGCCAGGAGGTGATGGGCCGGGTTCGGCGAGGCGGCGTCCATCTGCCGCCAGCCCACGAAGGACCGCGCCCAATAGCGGTGCCGGGCGCCGTCGTCGTGCCGGAACTCCTGGTAGGTCATCGGCCGGTGCCGCCGCAGCGATCCCTGCGGCCCGCGGTAGTCGGGGATGCCGGAGTCCGTGGAGATGCCCGCGCCGGTGATCACCAGCGGGCGATGCTTGCGCAACAGGTCCAGAATGCCCGCCCGCGCGAAGACGGGGTCCTGCGGTGGGGCCGCGTCCTCCACGATGCGCGCGATGGAGCGCAGGGCGGCCCGGTGCCCGTTGGCCGCCGGATGGCCCGGGCGCAGGGTGGCACCCGGAAACTCTTCTGGCCTCTCCACCTGCTCTGCGGTGTCCGCCGTCGCCGACGCGCCCCGAGGAGGCTCGGCGGACGGTGGTGGTTCAGTCGACATGGCGACGATCAACCCTGCGTGCGGGGATCGTCGTCCTCCTCGGCATCCTTCACATAGTCCGCGTACTTGTCCGCGTAGTCGATGTACTGGTCATCGTCATGGCTGGAACCGCTGTTGCCGGCCAGCTCACGCTCCAGTGCCGACAAATCAGTGGCCGGGGAGAAATACTTCATGTCCCGGGCCTGCTTGGTTGCTTTTGCCTTTTGACGGCCGCGCCCCATGAGCGTGACCCCCTTTGTTGTCCGTCCCCGTGCTGTCAGCCCTAGGCAGGGCTGGTCCGGAGTATGCACTGATCATGATGGTTCGTGGACACTAGGTTAACATGTTTCAGCACCCCTTGGAGCCGCCTGCCAGCGTGACGGCACCGAAAGGACCATGACCATGGACACACGCCCGGACGGGTCAGGCGACCAGTCAAGCCCTGACGCCCCCGAACCCACGGACGCAGCCGAGACCACGGAGCCGCCGGAGGCCCCTGAGACGGCCGAGACCGCCGGCTCCGGCGACCGCTACGTCCCCTACCTGCCGCCCCGCCAACCGGAGAGCACCCCGGTGCCCCGGCCCCGGCGGCTGCGTGGCTGGTGGATCGCCCTCGGCGCCCTGGTGGTCGCCGCCCTGGCCGTGTTCGTCCTCTGGCCGCTGCTGAGCTCTGCGCAGAACGGCCCCTCCGGCGAGACCGTGGAGCCCGGGCCCAGCGTGTCCCGCAACGCCGAACCCGGGCTGGACGGGATCGTGGCCCGCGAGGTGCCCCCCGCCCAGGTCCTGCCCGGTGACTGCCTGACCGACTTCGAGTCCGTGGGCGAGCCCTCCACCGTGGTGGAGTGCAACCGCGACCACGAGGCCGAGCTGGTCGGCCGCAAACTCTGGCCCACCGGCCGCGCGTTCCCCGAGGACATGCAGGCGGATGCCGAGCGGTTCTGCGCCACGATCGAGCTGGACAGCGCTGCAAACGCCCAGGTCATCGTCGAGATCTCCCACCCCACCCAGGGCACGTGGGACGCGGGCGATCGCCGCGTGGACTGCCTCGCCGTGGCCCATGACGGGACCCTGAGCACCTCCCTCGTGGGAGAGCCCGTCCTGGAGGACTGGACGGACCACGTGGACGGTTAGCCGGCCTTGCGGGTGACCGAGAGGCGGTCCTGCTCCTCGGAGCCAGACCCCTCGCCCGCGGCGCGGTCCACCAGGACCGTGTCCCCCTCGGCGATGGCGCCGGAGAGCAGGGCCCGGGCCAGCTGATCACCGATCTCGCGTTGCACCAGGCGGCGCAGCGGCCGGGCCCCGTAGGCCGGATCGAATCCGGTCAGGGCCAGCCACTCCCGCGCGGCGTCAGTGACCTCCAGCGACAACCGGCGGGAGGCCAGGCGGACGGCCAGTGCCTCCACCTGCAGGTCCACGATCCTCGTGAGGTCCTCGATGGACAGCGGATCGAACATGATGATGTCGTCCAGCCGGTTGAGGAACTCCGGCTTGAAGGAGGAGTTGACCACCCTCATCACCGCGTCCCTCTTCTCCGCGTCCCCCAGGCCCGGGTCCACCAGGAACTGCGAGCCCAGGTTGGACGTCATGATCAGGATGACGTTGCGGAAGTCCACGGTGCGGCCCTGGCCGTCGGTGAGGCGGCCGTCGTCGAGCACCTGGAGCAGGATGTCGAAGACCTCGGGGTGGGCCTTCTCCACCTCGTCCAGCAGGATCACCGAGTAGGGACGGCGCCGCACGAGTTCGGTCAGCTGACCGCCCTCCTCGTGGCCCACGTACCCCGGAGGGGCACCCACCAGCCGGGACACCGTGTGCTTCTCCGAGTACTCGGACATGTCGATGCGGACCATCGCGTGGTCGTCGTCGAACAGGAACGCCGCGAGCGACTTGGCCAGCTCGGTCTTGCCCACCCCGGTGGGGCCGAGGAACAGGAATGAGCCCGTGGGGCGGTCCGGGTCGGAGATCCCCGTACGGGAACGCCGGACGGCATCGGACACGGAGGCGACGGCGGCCCGCTGGCCGATCAGCCGCTCGCCGAGGTGGTCCTCCATGGACAGCAGCTTGTCCTGCTCGGACTGCAGCATGCGCCCGGCCGGGATCCCGGTCCAGGCCGAGATGACCTCCGCGATGTCGTCCGCGGTGACCTCCTCGGACACCATGGACGGTCCGGAGTGCTGCTGGCCCCCCGGGCCTCCGCCGGAACCGGACTCGGCCTCCACGGCGGCCTGCAGCTGCTTCTCCAGCGCGGGAATCTCCCCGTAGAGGATCCGCGAGGCCTCGGCCAGGTCACCGTCCCGCTGCGCCTTGTCCGCCGCGGAGCGCAGCTCGTCCAGCCTCACGCGCAGGTCACCGGCCTGATTGAGGTTCGCCTTCTCAGACTCCCACTGGGCGTTGAGTGCCGCGAGCTCCTCCTTCTGGTTGGCCATCTCCTCGCGCAGGGCGGCCAGCCGCTCCACGGAGGCCGGGTCCGATTCGTCCGCGAGCGCCAGCTCCTCCATGGTCAGGCGGTCCACCGAGCGGCGCAGCTGATCGATCTCCTCCGGGGCGGAGTCGATCTCCATGCGCAGCCGGGACGCGGACTCGTCCACGAGGTCGATGGCCTTGTCCGGCAGCTGGCGGCCGGAGATGTACCGGTCCGAGAGGTTGGCGGCGGCCACCAGGGCGGAATCGGCGATGGCGACTTTGTGGTGGGCCTCGTAGCGTTCCTTGAGCCCGCGCAGGATGGCGATCGTGTCATCCACGGTCGGCTCCCCCACATAGACCTGCTGGAACCGGCGTTCCAGGGCCGGGTCCTTCTCGATGTTCTCCCGGTACTCATCCAGGGTGGTCGCGCCGATCAGGCGTAGCTCGCCGCGGGCCAGCATGGGCTTGAGCATGTTGCCGGCGTCCATGGCCCCCTCGGAGGCCCCGGCACCGACGACCGTGTGGATCTCGTCGATGAACGTGACGATCTGGCCATCGGACTGCTTGATCTCCTCCAGCACGGACTTCAGCCGTTCCTCGAACTCGCCACGGTACTTGGCCCCGGCGATCATGGACCCCAGGTCCAGGGAGATCAGGGTCTTGCCGCGCAGGGACTCGGGGACGTCCCCGGCCACCATGCGCTGGGCGAGGCCCTCCACCACGGCGGTCTTGCCGACGCCGGGCTCGCCGATGAGCACCGGGTTGTTCTTGGTGCGGCGGGAGAGCACCTGCACCACGCGGCGAATCTCGGAATCGCGGCCGATGACCGGGTCGAGCTTGCCGGCACGGGCGATCTCCGTGAGGTCGGTGCCGTACTTCTCCAGGGCCTGGAAGGTGTTCTCCGGGTCCGGCGTGGTCACGCGGCTGTCCCCGCGGACCTCCTTGACGGCGGCAGAGAGCGCCTCGACGCTGGCACCGGCATCGCGCAGCGCGGTGCCGGCCTTGCCGGCGTCGGCGGCGAGGCCGAGCAGGAGGTGTTCGGTGGAGACGTAGTCATCCCCGAGGGCCTCGGCCTGCTGCTGTGCCGCCTGAACCACCAGCAGCGCCTGGCGGGACAGCTGGGCCTGCGCCACGGAGGATCCCGAGCTGGCCGGCAACTCCTTGATGGCGGTGGAGGCGGCGGTGGAGACGACGTCCGGGTCCACGCCGGCGGCCTTGAGGACCGCGACTGCCACGGAGGCACGCTGGTCCATCAGCGCCTTGAGCAGGTGTGCCGGTTCGATCTGCGGATTCCCGAGGGTGGAGGCGTTCATCGCCGCCCCGGACAGCACCTCTTGGCTCTTGGTGGTGAACTTTGCGTCCATGCTGGTCCTTCCTTGTCACCGGTCCCGGCCGGAGTCTCGGTTCGGGATGTCTGACGTCTTGTCCTGTGTCACCACAGGAGTCCTCAGTCAAAGTTGAGTCTAGTTAACTCAACTCTGTCTGGGCAGACGCTATTCCCACCCGGATGTCGGCGTCCGCGAGGAATTCCCGGGCCCGTCCCCACCGGCGATCGGTGGAGAACAGCTCCCACTGCTCCGCCAGTCCCTCGTCATGGATCTCATCGCGGAACCGGCGGAAGGCACCCCGGCCCTCTATGGCCCGTTCCAGCCGGTCCCGCAGCGCGACATCGTGTTGGCGGGCGGCAAAGTCCGCCATGTCCTGCCAGCCCTGCCTCGAACCGGCCAGGTCCACGGCGAGCCAGCGGTCCGGGTCGGCGTCCCGATCGGGCACGGCATCCTCCCCGACGACGGCCTCGTCCAGCATCTCGTCGAAGAGGACCTCCCCGGTGTGCAGGTCCACGACCCCGCCGGTCGAGAGCTCCGGGTCCGCCTCCATCACCGTGGCGAGCATGTCCAGGTCCACGGGCACCACCCGGCCAGGCAGCGGCTCGTCACGCAACCGGGCCAGCAGGTCCTCGGCCAGCTCGCGGTCCCCCGGACCGGCACGCCACGTGAGCCGGTTGATCACCGAGAGCACGGTCGGCGCATCGTCCTCGCGCCCGCGCTCCAAGACCGGGGCCAGCGCCAGACCGACCTGCTGCAGTACATCGTCGATGTCCCGCCCGCGCACCACCTCGAGGACGGCATCAGCGTCCCGGGCAGCCGCTGCCTGCCGGAGCCTCGTGGCATCCAGGGCCGGCACCTGCTCCGACGCCGGCCAGTCGCGCGTCACCATCGGGTGTCGCGTCGCGGGACGGGGCGGCACCCTGCCCACACCGTCGTCGTCGGACCAGCGGCGGCCGTACTGGTCCGGCATCGCACCCCACCCCCAGTACGGCAGGGGCTTGTCCGGCCGGATGCCCAGCTCTTCCACCGGATCGATCTTCCCCTGATCCACCACGCACCGGTGTACCCAGTCGTCGCCGAGATCAAAGGTGTACTGGAACTCCTCCCCCAGGGACACCGTCCGGGTGACCTTGGCGGCCTCGATGTCCAGGGGCGATGCCAGCGGCCCTCCCGGTGAGGACGCCATCTCGGTGCCTGATTCCTCATCGGTCACGATTCGCCCGTCGGACAGCGTGAACACGGACAGATGGGAGCGATCCCACCGGGCGAAGGCGTCGTTGACGGCGTTGGCCAGGTCCATGAAGGTATGCGACGGCCCCACAGCGAAGATACGCCCGGGCCAGGGCCAGAGGTCTCCGCCTCGCCCGCCGAGCAGTTCCACCGTCACCGAGTACCACGTTCGCGCCATGGCCCCATCATGACACCCGGGAGCGGGCGTGGTCAGGCGCTCAGTGCTCCCAGTTCGGCGAGGTAGACCGCCCTGGCCTTGAGGATGGACATGATGTGGTCGCTCAGGTCCAGCTCGTCCAGATCGAGGTCGAACAGGGTGGCGCGGTCCGGAATCGGGGTGATCGCCGCCCGAAGACGCCTCCGTTCCGTTTTCGGCAGCTCGTAATCCTGGACGATGTCCGCCAGGACGTCACGCAGGTCAAAACGGGCCGGTTCCTCTGCGGTCTCGAGCACTGCGAGCGCGGCCTCGAGCCACCGGTGGTTCTCTGGTTCGGAGGCTTCCAGGGCATCGGTGACCACACCGAAGAGCCTCAAGTGCGCGGCCCACGCAGCCGGTGCTGCCTCTTCGTGGTCATCGAACGGCAATCGGGCCGCGCGGTCGGCGTATCGCCGGGCACGGTCGGTATCGTCGGCCTCCAGGGCCCGGACCGCCTTGTCGAGCAGGTTATCGGCGGCGGCCTGGCCGGCGCGGCTGAACGGCTGGAGCGTCCGGCCGGAGACGGCGTCGGTGTCGCCGAGGGGACGGTCTGCCTGTTCGGCCAGGATTGCCTGCAGTGATCGCACCATGTCGGTTCGCTCGTCGTGATCCATCGTGCCGAGTCTAGTAGCACCTGCCGCCGCTGCACCGTCCGTCGTAGCAGCGAAGCACCGGGAAGGTGGCCGTCCTCAGGGCCGCCTCCTCGGAGGGATGGTCCGCCCCACCTGTTACATGTAACATTGATTCATGGCCAGTACACGGGACCGAGTACGTGAATATCGAAAGCGCCTGCGCCGCCAGGGCCTTCGGCCGATCCAGATCTGGGTACCGGACACACGGAATCCCGCGTTTGCCGGGGAGGCCCACCGGCAGTCAGCCGCCATCGCCGCCCGCGAGAACGACTCCGACGATCAGGCCTTCGTCGACTCGATCTCCATCGACTGGGATGACGGTGCGGAGCCGTCCGCATGAGGCGAGGTGACATCGTCATGGCCGCGGCTCGCGGCGCCTACACCGGCAAGCCGAGGCCGGTGGTCATTGTTCAAGACCACCGATTCGATGCGACGACGTCGGTGACCGTCTGCCCTTTCACCTCCCACCCAGTCGATGCACCCCTGGTCCGGATCTCCATAGAACCTTCCGCGGCCACCGGGCTCGATGCAATCAGCCACATCATGGTCGACAAGATCACGACCATGCCGCGGACGGGCGTGCGAGAGCAGGTGGGGCGAATCGCAGACACAGATCTCGTTCGGCTCGATCGTGCACTCCTGGCCTTCCTCGGACTCGCCGGCTGAGGCAGCACTCAACACGCCGCAGGGGTCCTCTGCGAGGTACCGCCACCAGCACAGCACCGGATAACCTCGACACCATGCCCCGCCGCCTGCTTCGCCGTCCGGCACCGGCCCATACCTACGTTCGGCCGCGGTTGACCCTGTTCCACGTGATCCGCCGGACCATCATGAAACTGGTGGGCATGCAGGTGTGGGACGTGGCGGGCGGGATGACCTTCTACACGCTGCTGTCCGTGGTGCCTGGGGCGATCGCCATCGTCTCCATCGTCTCCATGCTGGGGCTGGAGGACGAGACCGTGGTGACCGCCGCCGGGCTGGTCCACGATCTGCTGCCGGAGATCAATCCGGACGTCCTCGCCTCCACGCTGCTGTCCCTGGCCAACAGCTCCACCGGCGTGCTGGGCCTCGTCCTCGGCCTCATCGGCTCCATCATCGCCGCCTCCAACGCGCTGGCCTCCTTCCACCGGGCCATGCACCGCATCTACGACACCCGTGAGGGCCGGCCGTTCCTCTGGTTCCGCACGGTGATCTTCTTCGAGACCCTCGTCCTGATGGTCGCCCTGATCGTCGTTCTGCTGCTGGTGCTGATCGGCGGGGACCTCTCCGCTCGGATCGGTGATCTGCTGGGCCTCACCGCAGCCACGGTGACCCTGTGGAACGTGCTGAAGTGGCCGGCCATCCTGGCCGTGCTCGTCTTCGTGGTCTCCGTGGCCTACCACTTGGGCCCGAACGTGGTGCAGCCCCGTTTTCGATGGCTGTCCTGGGGCGGGCTGACCGCCGTCCTCGCCCTCTTCGCCATGACCCTGCTCCTCGGATGGCTGGCCACCTACGCCGCGGCGCTGAACTGGCTCCTCGGCACCCTGAGCGGCCTCGGCGTGGTCATGATGGTCTCCTGGGTCAGCTTCATCGTGCTCGTGGCCGGCGCCGCGTTCGACGCCGAACTCCTCCGCGGCCGCCAGCTAGCCGCCGGCCTGCCAGCCTGGGACGTCCTGCAATTGCGCACCCGGTACACCCGTACCCTCAAGTTCCTGGACGAGGACGCCGCCCGGGCCCATTCCACCGCTCGGGCAGTGGTCGAGTCGGTCCGCACCGGTGAGCCCGTCACCGTGTCCAGGAGTCCCTGGATCGCCGAGGCGGACACGTTCTGGTCCATCGACTCGTCTGACCGGCCGGTCTCCACTGGGAGGCCCTACCGGACACCTCCCCCGGACCACATGTCCGACTAGATCCAGCCCTGCTCCCAGGCCACCTGGGAGGCCTCCCGCCGGGTCCCCACTCCGAGCTTGCCCATGGCCGAGGACAGGTAGTTGCGCACCGTGCCCGGCGCCAGGTGCAGCCACTCGGCGATCTGCTGCACGGTGGCCGCATCCCGGCCGGCCCGCAGCACGTCCAGCTCCCGGTCCGTCAGGGGGCTCCGCTCCCCGCCGAGGGCCGTGGCGGCGATGTCCGGGTCCACGTACCGCTTGCCGGCGGCCACGTCCCGGATCACCTTGGCCAGCTCCTCGGCCGGAGTGGACTTCGGCACGAAGCCGGACACCTTTTCGTTCAGCGCCCTCCGCAGCACCCCGGGCCGGGCATGCCGGGTCACGATGATGACCTTCGTGGCCACCTGTCGCAGGATCTGTCCGGCGGCCTCCACGCCGTCCATCTCCGGCATCTCCAGGTCCAGCAGGCAGACGTCCGGCGTCAGTTCCCGGGCGGCGGCGACCGCCTGGCGCCCGTTGTCCACGCCGGCCACCACCTCGAAGTCCGCCTCCAGGCCCAGCAGGGTCTCGAGCGCGCCGCGGATCAGCACCTCGTCGTCGGCGATCAGCAACCGGATCATGGGGTGGGCTCCTTCAGCGGGACGGTGGTGGATTCGGGGTGGCCCCGGCCCGGCGCTGCGGGCAACCGGGCCTCGAGGACGAAGGCGCCGTCGTCGTACCGGCCGGTCACCGCACCCCCGGAGGAGGCGAACCGCCGGTTCAGGCCGCACAACCCCGTGCCCGACGCCGGCTCGCCCACCCCGGGTGCCCCGGGGCCGCCGGGTGCCTCGGCGCCCCCACCGACGGGTCTCTCGACGCCGTCGTTCACCATGGCCAGCCGCAGTCCGCCGTCGGTGTCCTCCAAGGTGATGGACACCTTCGTCGCCGAGGTGGCATGGCGCAGGATGTTGGTGGCGCCCTCGCGGACGGCCAGGCCGAGCAGGGTGCGCACGGCGAGGTCCTCCACCAGGACCCCCCGCATGGCGACGGTGGCGCCGGACGCCTCGAGGACGTCCTTGGCATTGGCGATCTCCTCCTCGAGGGAGACCTCGCGCAGGTTGCGCACCAGCGAGCGCGTCTCCTCCAGGGCGGTGCGAGCGATCGTCCGGACCTCGTGGATGTTCGCCGCGGCGGCATCGGGCTGCCCCGCACCCATCAGTCGCTCGGCCAGTTCGGCCTTGAGGGCGATGACCTGCAGGTGATGGCCCTGGATGTCATGCAGGTCCGAGGCGAAGCGCAACCGTTCGCGCGCCACGGCCAGCTGGGCCGCGTCGCGGCGGGCGACGTCCAGTTGGACCACGATGTTCCACCACCACACGGAGAAGAGGAAGACCACCGGGACGAAGACGATGAAGAAGACCAGCGCAGGCATCTGCTGCGCGGCCGCCTCGCTGGGGATGACCACCCCCGTGATCAGCTGCCCGGCCCACCAGTGCACCGCGATCAGGGCAATGGCGACCGCGATGACCACCCGGCGGGTCAGGCCGCGGACCAGGATGGCCAGGATGTTCGCGGCGATCCACAAGGAGATCCCCCCGGGGAATGCCCCTCCCGGCAGCCACAGGGTCAGCACCCACGCGAGGCCTGCCGGCGCCAGCAGGAGCACGGTGGCCCACGGTCGCGGCCAGCCTGCTCCCATGCCGTTTCTGACCAGCCAGCTGCAGATGGACTGGGTCAGCCCTCCGATCGCGATCAGCACGGCGGAAACACTCACCAGCCACCCGTCGTGACCGCCGGCCTCGAGATGAAAGAACCGCAGCATGGCCGCTGTGATGAAGGCCATGAACACGGCGAACAAGACCATCGAGACGTACGTGTACCACCAGGTGACCTGCACGCCGCGGACGGACCGGCCGGGCACCGTGGACGGCAATTGTCCCGATGGTCGGTTCACAGACGGTTCTGGCTGGCTCACGGTCCCCAGGGTAGGCCGATGACAACTGTCACGGGATGGCGGTGACGCTTTCGGGCGCGGGGATGACAGCCGGGCACTGCCGCTGACCCGATCGCCCGACGAGGCTGGAAGCACACCAACCGCAGAACAGCAGAACAGCGGTCCACCTGCATCGAGGCCATCACACCGGCCTCGGCACTGAAAGGCACCACCATGGACATCCTCGCCAGCATCCAGTCCTTCACCGAGTCCCTGCCGACCGCCCTGCGGTTCGTCGGAGTCGTGCTCGCCGCATTCATCCCCTATATCGAGGGAGAGGGCGGCGCCATCGTCGGCATCATCGCCGGCATGGATCCCTGGCTCGCCATCCCGGTGGCCATCCTCGCCAACCTGGCCATCGTGGTGGTGATCGTCCTGTCCTTCGAGAAGATCCGCGCCGCGATCATCAACCGCCGGATCGCCGCCGGCAAGACGCCGAAGCCGGTCTCAGAGAAGCAGCAGAAGGTCCGCCGTGCGCTGGACAAGTACGGCGTCCCCGGCGTCTCCCTGCTCGGGCCCTTCCTGCTGCCGACCCATTTCACCGCCGCCGCCTTGACGTCCTCCGGCATCACCAAGGGCCGGGTCATCACCTGGCAGGCCGTGGCCATCGTCCTCTACTCCACCGTGTTCGGGATGCTGTTCTACGGTGTGCTCTCCGTGGTGGCCTGAGCCGGCGCGGGCTACGGTGACACCATGACCTACTCGCCGGGACCCCACGACCTGACAGCACTGACCCGCACCACGCTCGAAGCCGCCCTGGACAACCCCCACGGTCGCCATGGTGACCTGCTGTTGCGGGACGGCCACCTGCGCCAGTCGATCATCGCCCTGAAGTCCGGGGCACACCTGGCCGACCACAACGCCCCGCCCGCCGCCACGCTGCAGGTGCTGCTCGGCGCGGTGGACGTCACCGCCGGGTCCGGAACGGATCTGCACCTGGAGCAGGGCCACCTCGTCCAGCTCACGAAGGAACGCCACGGTGTGACGGCCCGGGAGGACAGCGTCTTCCTGCTGACCACCGTGACCGGGGTGGACGAGGGCAGCCACGGGGACTGATCCCCCTCGCGCCGGCACACCCGTCAGGCCGCCCGCCGGTCCGCCCGGTGGCCCGCCCCTCTTCCCGGTAGACTGTCCGTCTCGACGCCCTGCACTGCAGCAGGGTCCCCCGCACCGGAAGACCCTTCATGACCCCGTCCCGCACCCGACTCGCCCTGGTGGCCGTCCTGGGAGCCGGTTCACTGGCCCTGAGCGGATGTGCCGTGCTCGGCCCCCAGCTCGGCGGCTCCGAGACCGGCGCCTCTTCGCCCCTGGTCGAGAGCCTCGACCTGGTCAACCCCGGACAGCTCACCGTCTGTTCCGACATCCCGTACCCGCCCTTCGAGTTCATGCAGGGCAGCGACCTGGTCGGGTATGACATCGACATCGTCCAGCGGATCGCCGACGACCTCGGCGTCCCCCTCTCCGTGGTGGACTCCTCCTTCGAGGCCATCGAGTCCGGGTCCTCGCTGACGGGCTGTGACATCAACGCCTCCTCGATCTCCATCACCGAGGCCCGCCAGCAGATCATGGCGTTCTCCGTGCCCTACCTGAACGACGACCTGGTGCTCGTGGCCCAGGAGGGGTCCGGCATCACCGATCTGGAATCGGCCCAGGGCAAGCGCGTGGGCGTCCAGGCCGCCACCACCGGGGAGACCTTCGCCGAGGAGAACGGCCTGTCCCCGATTCAGTTCGAGGACGGCGGCATGCAGATGGAGGCCCTCCGGGCCGGCACCGTGGAGGCCGTCCTCGGCAACCAGTCCGTGGTGCTCTACAACGTCAAGGACGACCCCCAGTACGAGGTGGTCGCGGAGCTGCCGACCGGTGAGCAGCTCGGCGTGGCCGTGGCCCCGGACCAGGCGAAACTGCTGTCCGCCGTGAACGCGTCGCTGCAGGGCATGGAAGAGGACGGCACCCTCGACGAGTCGCGCGCGCGCTGGTTCGGCGAGGCAGCAACGGAGGGCGATCAGTGAGCACCGTCAACACCACCGGCCCGGCGTCGGGCCCCAACCCCTCTCCGGGCAACAGCCCCCAAACCGGCCGCAGGATGAGCAACCGGCGCCGCCGGCAGATCTCCCTCGGCCTGCAGGCCGGCGTCTTCGTCCTGGCCATCGTGATCCTCGTGGCCGTCATGGACTGGCCGACGCTGGGCCAGTCCGTCTTCAATTTCGCGGAGATCGGCCCCCTCTTCCCGGACATCATCCTGGTGGGCCTGGGCAACACCCTGCTGTACACGGCCTCGTCGTTCGTGGTCGGCCTGCTGGGCGGCACGCTGTTGGCCCTGATGCGGCTCTCCTCCTTCCCGCCATACCGCTGGCTGGCCACCGCCTACATCGAGCTGTTCCGCGGCCTGCCCGCCCTGCTGGTCTTCATCGCCTTCGGCTACGGCGTGCCCTTCGCCTTCGGCGTCCAGTGGCCCATCCCCCTCGTGGTGATGGTCTCGCTGGGCATGGTCTCCTCGGCCTACATCGCCGAGACCCTGCGCGCCGGCCTGCAGGCCGTGCCGAAGGGACAGGCCGAGGCCGCCCGCTCCCTGGGCATGCCGGCCTGGCGCGCCATGGTCACGATCGTCATCCCCCAGGCCTTCCGCCTGGTGCTGCCGCCCCTGACCAATGAGGTCATCCTGCTGACCAAGGATTCCTCCCTCGTCTACGTCCTGGGACTGGCCGCCTACGAGTACGAGCTGACCAAGTTCGGCCGGGACGGCATCACCGCCCTGGACGCCGGCCTCACCCCGGTGCTCGTGGCCGGTGTCATGTACCTGATCATCACCGTCCCCCTGTCCCTGCTGGCGCGGAAGTTCGAATCGCGCACCAACCGCACGCGCGTCTGAGAGGCCACGATGACCGAGACCACCAGCCACGCCAGCGCCATCCGCGCCGGCGGCGTCGCCATCACCGGACTGCACAAGTCCTACGGCTCCAATGAGGTCCTCAAGGGCATCGACCTGACCGTGGCCCCCGGCGAGGTGGTGTGCCTGATCGGCCCCTCCGGCTCGGGCAAGTCCACCCTGCTGCGCTGTGTGAACCTGCTGGAGACCCCCAACCAGGGCACGGTGGCCGTGTCCGGCTTCGACGCCACCGATCCGGAGGTGGACCTCAACGCCATGCGCCGCCACGTCGGCATGGTGTTCCAGCAGTTCAACCTGTTCCCGCACCTGTCCGTGCTGGAGAACTGCACGGTGGCCCAGGTCAAGGTCCTGCGGCGCGCCAAGGCCGAGGCGGCCGGCGTCGCCCGGGAGAACCTGCGCCGCGTGGGATTGGACGGCTTCGAGGACCGGTACCCGGACCAGCTCTCCGGCGGCCAGCAGCAGCGCGTGGCCATTGCCCGCGCGCTGTCCATGGACCCGCAGCTGATGCTCTTCGACGAGCCGACCTCCGCCCTGGACCCGGAGACCGTGGGAGAGGTGCTCTCCGTGATGCGCGGCCTGGCCGGCGCCGGGATGACCATGCTCGTGGTCACCCACGAGATGGGCTTCGCGCGCGAGGTCGCGGACCGCGTGGTGTTCATGGACGGCGGCGTGGTGGTCGAGGAGGGCCCGGCCGAGCAGGTCATCGGTTCCCCCACCCAGCCCCGCACCCAGGACTTCCTGCGCCGGGTCCTGAACCCGACCGACGTCGAGCTCTAGGCCGTCACCCCGGCCGCCGGGGTGTCCGGGCTGTAGTGCCTCTTCTGGGCGGGGTAGTAGTCGGCGAAGTCCACCGCGTCCACGTCACCGCCGTCCAGGGCCACGGTGAGCCGGTCGAGATAGTACTCCCAGCCGGGTCCGACATCACCGGCCTCATCCTTCGAGCCGGCCAGCGGCTGGCGGAAGACCAGATCCGTGTCCGTCCCCGCGCCCGACGCCGACCGGTCCAGGGACACCCGGAGCCGCCAGGGATTGCCGTTCGGATCGGCCAACGTCACGTGCAGGCGTGCCGGTCGTTCGCAGACCTCGATCACACACTCGCCCGGATGCTCCGGCGCCTCCACCATGGCCAGCTGCACGCTGCCGCTGGACGGGTCCCCCGTGTAGGTGCCATACCAGCGCAACAGCTCAGGGTCCGCCAGGTAGCTCCAGACGTCCTCCGGCGGGTGCCCGAGGGTGCGCTGGATCTGGATCGTGGGGCCCTCCGGACCGTCGACGACCGCCCCCGTGGGTTCGCGATGTTCTTCGTGGCGTGGCATGCGCCCATTGTGAACCCTCTGGCAGGCTGGGTCCATGCTGCCTGACCCGGACCAGTCCCCCGCCACTCCCGCCCCTGCCGCCTCCCCGTCCCCGTTCTTCCCGGACGGCCGGTCCATGTTCGAGAGGATGGTCGCCGGTGATCCCTACCTCGCCGATGACCCCCGGCTCGAGGAACTCTCCACAGCGGCCTCCCTGCTGACGGAGCAGTACAACGCCACCTCCGTCACCGAGCCGGACCTCCGTGGGCGGCTGTTGTCCCAGTTGCTGGGCTCCCTCGGCGAGGACGTGGTGATCCGCCCGCCGTTCCACGTGGACTACGGGCGGTTCATCAGCATCGGTGACCGCACCTTCGCGAACTTCGGCCTGATGGTGCTGGACGTGGCCCCGGTGCGGATCGGCGCGGACGTGCAGATCGGCACGAACGTCCAGCTGCTCACCCCGACCCACCCCCTCGAGCCGGGCCCGCGCCGGGACAAGTGGGAGGGCGCCGAGCCCATCACCATCGCGGACAACGTGTGGCTCGGTGGCGGCGTGATCGTAGGCCCCGGCGTGACGATCGGCGAGAACACGGTGGTGGGCGCCGGTGCCGTGGTGACCCGGGATCTGCCGGCCAACGTGGTCGCCGTGGGGGTGCCCGCCCGGCCCGTCAAGGACCTTCCCGCCGATCCCGACGGCGGGTGGTCCCGGTTGGCGGCCGGGGGCTAGGGCGTGTCTCCTATATGAGGCGTGATTGATCGGCGAAACTGGGTGCGTGTCATCAATTGTGGGTTCTCGTTCGCGTCGGTTGAGTGATGCGCAGTGGGCGGTGATCGGGCCGTTGCTGCCGTCGAATGCCGGGCGGCGGGGCCGGCCGTTCGAGGATGATCGGCGGGTTGTGGACGGGATCATCTATCGGTTTCGGACCTCGACTCCGTGGCGCGATATGCCCCGGGCGGAGTTTGGGCCATGGCAGACGATCTGGAAGCGACACCGCCGGTATGCCGGGGACGGCACCTGGGATCGGGTCTTGCAGGCGTTGCTCGCGCAGGCGGACGCAGCGGGTTTGATCAACTGGGGCGTGAGCGTCGACGCGACAATCGCGCGTGCGCATCAGCATGCGACGAACACGACGCGCCCTGACCAAGACACAGGGGGCGGTGTCGAATCACAAGAATCTGCCGCTGGGCGAGGTTGAACCTGCAGGTCACGGCATCGGTCGAACCCGGGGTGGACTGACAACGAAGATCCACCACGCTGTCGACGGCAACGGCCTCCCATTGGCCATCGTCGTCACCGGCGGGCAGCGCAACGACGGGGCGATGCTCGAACAGGTCCTCGACGACATCCGCATTCCCCGGATCGGTCGAGGTCGTCCTCGCACCAGGCCGGATGCGGTCTTGGGCGACAAGGCCTACGGCAGTGGTGTGAACAGGCGCATGCTCCGCGCCCGCGGAATCACGGCGGTGATCCCGGAGAAGAGCGACCAGATCGCCTCCCGCAAACGCAAGAGGAGCGCGGGCGGCAGGCCGCACTCGTTCGATGTCGAGGCCTACAAAGACCGCAACGTCGTCGAGAGGTCCTTTGCACTCGTCAAGCAATGGCGTGGCATCGCCACCCGCTACGACAAACTCGCCATCACCTACCGAGCCGGCGCCGTCCTCCACGCCTGCCTCACCTGGGCCACCCTATTAGGCGACACACCCTAGCTCGGAGAGTGTGCCGTACCGAGGCTCCAAGCTAGCGGTCGACATCGCGTAGTAGGCCGACTGGCCAGTGGCCACGTGGGTGATCTTCTGCTTGGCGGCGTTGTCCTGTGCCCAGGGGGTGACCGTGAACCCCATGGCCAGGATGGCGGCCGTCAGCAGGCCCAGGACGATGGCACCGACCATGATCGAGGGCAGGTCCCCGGCGTCGCGTTGGTTGGACAGGAGCCAGCTGAACGTAGCGCGGCACCTGTGGTCGGTTCTCATGACTGCGCACATACGCAGGCCGAGGTGGCTGGGTTGTAGTGGGATCAATATCGGGGTCCAAGCGCCACAGTGACGGCCTAACTGGTAGCACACCTTCTCGCGACCGTAGGTCTACTGGGAAGACCATGGGGCTATGCGCACTTCTTCGGCCCCCCTGTCAGTCCGATGCGTCACTGCCATCGAAGCGATAGACACTTGCGGTGACCTGCAGCACAGGAAATACTTCCCTTGTCACTCAGAAAGAATCCAGAGGGGAACATGAAACACTTACGAACAACTGCCAGCGCTGTCTTCGTTGCAGCCGCGCTACTCTTCACCGCAATGCCAGCGCAAGCAGCTGAAGCGATTGAGGCAGGTCCTGATTCCCCTGCCAATCAGTCAGCGAACGCCGAACAGGTCTACGTGCTCGACGAAAATGACGCTGTGACTCAGAACGGGCAGACCTTCTACCCCGCACCGCCCGAAACCCAGGACATGCATGTCATCATGCCTGATGTGGCTGAAGACCTGGGCATCAATAACATCGGCGCCCTCAATCGTGAGAAGAGCCGGCAGGTCGAGCAGCAGCTGGCTTCCGCAACGACGGCCGAAGATGACGCACCGACCACCATGGCGTCCAATGCGTCATGGACTTCCATCAGCGTGTATGCCAACGGCCACTACGGCCCCTGGACCAATCGATCCCGTTCCATTCAGGGTTCTCATGGAACGCGCTGGACGCCGCAGTGGGCCACTACCAACGATCTTCTGGCAGGCAACATGTGCGCCCAGGCCATCGGATGGGACTACCTCTACTCCTGGGGTGGGTACGGTTACTACGAACGCCAAATCCACATGGGATGCGTATCTGGGCGGAACTCGGTTCCCTGGGGCAACGTGTCCGCCTACCCACAGTTGCGTATGACCAACATCAGTACTTGGGCGGGCTTAGCACGGTTCCAGTAGCCCTTGGCAGATAGGAAGGACTCCACCATGACTGGTAGTCGAACACGAAACACATTGATTGGCTCTACGACCGTGGTGGCAGTCGGACTGCTGCTAGCGGCATGTGGTGGTGGTCAGGCCAGCACGGCCGACCCAAGTGCTTCCGGCTCTATGGCGCCCTCAGCTTCTGCGTCAGGCCAGCATTTCGACAGCCTGGAGGCCGTCTTCACCGCAGTCGATGACGAACTGGGTTGTCCCGCAGAAGTCAGCGGGGACCATTCGTTCATGATCGACGGCGAGCCGACAGGGTTGCCTGGACGTCAGTGTGGCAACAACCTCCTGATCGGCTGGTCGGATGACCCGACTAAGGCGGAGGCGGCACTGGGAATAGTGGCAGACGCTGATGGCGAGGTCTCAGCCGTGCAGGGCCCAGGGTGGTTCGTCGCCGATGTTTCCGAAGTCGCCGAGAGAGCCGATATGTCCGGGCCGGATTCGGAGTCCAATGATCTGAAGGCCCTGGCCGAACAACTCGGGGCCTCATACGGGGCGCTATAGCGCCCACGTACTGGCACTCGGCAGTGGTCGCCTAGCAGCATCCGACGACTACGGCCGAGTGCCAGTAGCGCCGCGAACCTCGGTCAGCAAAACCGCGTGTTTGCGCGGCCGAAACCAAGTACCTGGTTAAGTAGCACCCGGCATCGCGACCTGCATCTAAAAGCCCACAGTCACCTATCATGTGGCCGCAGTCATCCATGCCTGCATCGCCTGGGCAAACCTATTTAGGAGACACGCCCTAGTCAGCCGGTGTCAGGGCCGGACGGCCCCTCACCGACGGGGGTCAATGTGGGCCGGCCGGTCCCGCGGAGGCCGGGCCGGCCGATCCGGCCTCATAGTCCCGCAACGGCACATCCCCGGACGCGTAGGCCGCCGCGATCAGGGCCAGGATGCGCCAGCCCTCCTCGGCCCCGTCACCGCGGACGGTGAAGGCCGTCTTGTCCTCGAGCACCCAGCGCAGCACCGAGCCGTAGGCCGTCAATCCCGGCTCGGGCAACTCCGTGGAGAGCACCGTTCGGGTCATACCCCGGGAGTCGAACGGGCCTCCCGCGTTGAGTTCCAGGTCGATCCGTTCGTCCTCAAAACCGACCCGCAGCACGTCCGGGGGCTGGGGCCCCGAGGAGGGGAACTGCTCGTAGTCGTGCGGCGGGCGGCGGAAGACCACGGCGATCTCCTGCCGGGGCGCGCCGATGGCCTTGCCGCTCCGCAGCACCACCGGCACGCCGTTCCAGCGCCAGGAGTCCACCTCGACGACCACTTGGGCGAAGGTCTCGGTCTCCCGTTCCGGGTCCACGCCCTCCTCGTCCACATAGGACGGCATGGTCCGGCCGTCCACGGTTCCGGCGGTGTACCGGCCGCGTACGACGGACGGGGCCCCATCAGCCGAGTCGCCCCCGGACCACAGCCGGGCCGCCCGCAGGACGTGGGCGGTGTTGGCGGGAATCTCCACGCCGTCGAACCGGGTCGGCGGGTCCATCATCACCAGCGCCATGACCTGGAGCAGATGGGACTGGATCATGTCCCTCGCAGCCCCGGTGGCCTCATAGAACCCGGCACGCCCCTCCAGCCCGAGCACCTCGTCGAAGACGATCTCGATCCGCTCGATGTGGTCCCGGTTCCACAGCGGTTCCAGGATGCGGTTCGCGAAACGCAGGCCCACGAAGCCGAGCACACCGGGCAGACCGAGGAAGTGGTCCACGCGGAAGATCCGTTCCTCGGGGACGAACCCGGCCAGCAGGGCGTTCAGGTCCCGGGCGGAGTCCAGGTCGGTGCCGAAGGGCTTCTCCAACACGAGCACGGTGTCCTGGGGCAGCTGCCCCGCGTCATGCACCCGCGAGAGCGCCTCACAGGAGGCCATGGTCACGGACGGCGGGAGCGCGAAGTACAGGCCGAGGGGCCCCTCCACCCGGTCCAGCAGGGCGGCGAGGTGGTCGGGATCGGTGGCGTCCGCCGTGATCCATCGCGCCGCGTCCAGCGTGTGGCGCACCGCCGGCAGGGCCAGCTGATCCTCGTCGAGCACTCCGGCGAACGCCTCCCGCACCACGGCGGCGAAGTCCTCCCGCTCGTCCAGGCCGGAGCCGACCAGCGTGATGCCCCGTTCCGGCACCCCGGCGGCCAGGCAGGTGGCCAGCCCTGGCAACAGCAGCCGCCGGGTCAGGTCACCCGCGGCACCGAAGATGACCAGCGTGCGCAGTTCGCTCATGGGCCCACCGTATCGGCCCTGGGTCTATGCCAGGAACGGTTCATTCGGTAGACAGGGGACATGACGGACCAGACACCCTCCGCCCGCCCGCACCCGGCACCGGCTTCATCGGAACGGCCCAGATCCTCCCGCCCGCACCCTCGCCATCCCGCCGGGGCTACCCCGTTGGAGGACTACGCCCTGCTGTCCGATCTGAGCACCGGACCACTGGTGTCCCGGCGCGGGTCCATCGACTGGCTGTGCCTGCCGCGCTTCGACTCCCCCGCCCTGTTCTCCGCCCTGCTCGGCGGGCCCGACGACGGCCGGTGGAAGCTCTGGGCCGTGGACGGGGAGGTCGTGGAACGCCGCTACGTGCCCTACACCTTCATCCTCGAGACCGTCTGGCGCACCCCCACCGGCACCGTACGGGTGACCGATTTCCTGCCGCCGGCCGAGGCACAGGATGACCTGTACCGCCGCGTGGAGTGCCTCAGCGGCGAGGTGGTGGTGGAGCACGACCTGCGGATCCGCTTCGACTATGCCCGCGCCCTGCCCTGGTTCCGCCGCACCGAGCGGCCCGAACCGGCGCTGCTGTGCACGGCGGGGCCGGACGGCGTGCTGGTCACCGGTCCCCTGCTCTACGCCACCACCCGGCCGACCGCGGACGATGAACGGTCCGAGGAGGCGGCCGGCGGCGGACGGGGCGGGGCCGGCGTCGGGAATCCCGTCAGTGGGGACTCCGAGTACGGGCGCGAGCTCGGCGGGGAAGAGCAGCCCGCGGGTTCCCCGGACTCCGGCGGCCTCCCGGCACCCCGGCTGGCCGGCCGGTTCCGGTTGCGCGCCGGCGAGCGGCTGGACTGGGTGTTGACCTGGTTCCCCTCCTGGGAACAGCCTCCGGCCCCGGTGGAGCCGGAGGCGGCTCAGCACCGGACCCAGGAGTTCTGGACCGACTGGGCGTCCCGGCTGGAGGTCGATTCGCCGGAGGAACACCTCGTGGCCCGCTCCCTATTGGTGCTGCGGGCACTCACCAACCTGAAGACGGGCGGGATCGTGGCGGCGCCCACCACCTCGCTGCCGGAGGAGTTCGGCGGCTCGCGGAACTGGGACTATCGCTACACCTGGCTGCGGGATGCGGCCCTGACGATCGAGGTCCTGGTCTCCCACGGCTTCACGGAGGGCGCCCTGCACTGGCGGGACTGGCTGCTGCGGGCCGTGGCCGGGGACCCGGAGAAGCTGCGGATCATGTATGGCCTCGCCGGGGAACGGGAGCTGGACGAGAAGGAGCTGGATCACCTGGACGGGTACGCCGACTCCCGGCCCGTCCGGATCGGCAACGGCGCGGCGGATCAGTACCAGGCCGATGTGGTCGGTGAGGTGATGCTCGCCCTCGCCGAGCTCCGGGACGCCGGCGTCCACGAGGACGAGTATTCGTGGCGACTGCAGAAGTCCCTGCTGGCCTTCTGCGTCCGCAACATCGACCGCAAGGACCATGGGATCTGGGAGATGCGCGGCGAACCGCACTTCTTCACCCACGGCCGGGTGATGATGTGGGCTGCGTTCAATGAGGGCATCCGCGCCGTCACCGAGCATGGCCTGGACGGGGACGTGGCATCCTGGACCCGGCATCGCGATGGCCTGCGGGCGGAGATCCTGGAGCGTGGCTTCAGCACCGCACGGGAATCGTTCACCCAGACCTACGGGGGCAGCGAGGTGGACGCCTCCCTGCTGCAGTTGCCGCACACCGGTTTCCTGGCCGCCGACGATCCGATGATGCTCGGCACCGTGGCCGCCATCGAAGGGGACCTGATGGGCACGCGCGGGCTGGTCCACCGCTACCGCACCGGCGCCGACCTCGATGGCCTGGAAGGGCACGAGTACGCGTTCCTGATCTGCTCGTTCTGGCTGGTGGAGCAGTACGCCGCGTCCGGCCGGTTGGACGACGCCGAGGAGACCATGACGCTGTTGTGCTCCTGCGCCACCGACCTCGGCCTGCTGGCCGAGGAGTACGACGCCGGCTCGGGGCGCCTGGCGGGCAACTTCCCGCAGGCGTTCTCCCACCTCGCGCTCATCCGGGCCGCCGACGCCATCCAGAAGGCGCACCGCCACCCCAGCTGAGGGCCCACTGACGTCGAACCGCCGGGATGTCCTTCGGTCGGGGTTAATGCATGATGGCCCGCCCCCGGGTCACCGGGGACGGGCCATCATGACGCTCCGCTGGCATCAGCGGTGCGAGATCAGATCTTCTTGCGAGCCTGCTGCATCTCCTTGCGGGCGGTGCGCAGCGCCTCGGTCTGCTCCACGCGGGCCTTGTTGATGGCCTCGGCCTTCTCCGCGGCGGCGGCACGGATGGTCTCGGCCTGCTCCTCCTTGGCGGCCTCGATCGCAGCGACCTTGGCCTCCTTCGCGACGTCCAGCTTGTGGGCGCGCTTGGACGCGGCGGCGTTCTTGCGGCCGGTGCGGTTCACGGCACCATCCACCATCAGGGCGGTGCCGATGCCGAAGAGGAACACGTCCTTCGCCACGGAGGTGCCCTGCTCGGAGGGGCGGATGCCGTCCGACTCGGTCATGAAGTCGGTGTTCTTGTACATCGCCAGCAGGCCGCCGGAGAAGGCGGTCACGGCCGCGCCAGCCAGCCAGCCCGGCACGAAGGGCAGCAGGCAGGCCGCACCGATGCCGATCTCCGAGGCGGCGATGAACTGCTTGAACTGCTTCGGGGTCAGGTCCTTGAGGAACGGAAGCCCGTTGGCCCCCAGGTCCCTCATCTGTTCAGCCTGCTCCTCCGTGAGCTTGGTCTTGTTGATGCCCGAGTTCAGGATGAAGGCTCCGGCGGTCAGCCGAAGCGGGAGCTGCGCGATGCTCATGGAATTTCCTTCCGAAGGTCTGCTCTGGTTCCAAGGTCAGCCTATAGGCACACGGGGCCCACGGGGAGACCGATCGGTAACCTCGGGCCATCGCGGCCGGCCAGATCCAGGCAGAACCAGGCAGTTCGAGGCAGATCCAAGCGGACCGCAGCGGCCAGGGGCGATACTGGGGTCATGGATGAGAACGCGAGCCAGAACCTCTGGGCCACCATGGTGGCCAACGATCCCGAGCACTCCCGCCGGTACGCCGAGCGCTGGCGCCGTCTCGCCTCCGAAGGCATGGACCTGGACGGGGAGGCCCGGCTCATCGATGCAATGGCCTCCCGCGGCTCCCGGATCCTCGACGCCGGCTGCGGCACCGGCCGCGTGGGCGGCTACCTGGCGCGGTGCGGCCACCAGGTGACGGGTGTGGACCTGGACGAGCACCTCATCGAGGTCGCGAACGAGGACCATCCCGAGGCCGACTGGTACGTGGCCGACCTGGAAACCCTGGATGCGGCCACCCTGGCCGAGCTGGGCGAGTCCGAGCCGTTCGACCTCGTCTTCTCCGCCGGCAACGTCTTTGGCTTCCTCTCCCCGGCCTCCCGCGGGGACGTGCTGCGCCACCTGCACGGCCTGCTGCGGGACGGCGGCCGTGCGGTGATCGGCTTCGGGGCCGGGCGCGGCTACGATTTCGCCGATTTCGTGGACGACGCCGGCCAGGCCGGCTTCCACAGCCAGGGCCAGTACTCCTCGTGGCAGCTCGACCCCTTCACCGACGACGCCGACTTCCTGGTCGCGGTCCTCTCCCGCTGATCCTCGTTGCAAGCCAGCACGGCGGGCCGGCACTGCTGACCCACACCTCGGCGTCCGTTACTCCTCCTCGGCCCCGTAGGCGTCCTTGGCCGCGTCCATCAGGCCCTCGATGCTGAACTTGCTCATGCCCATCATGGCGTTCTGCACCCGGGCCGCCGCGTCCTGGTCCTCACCGGCCAGCAACTCGAACAGGACGTGCGGGACCACCTGCCACCGCACCCCGTAGCGGTCCGTCACCCATCCACACGCGACCTCCTGCCCGCCTCCCGCGGTCAGGGCCGTCCAGAAGTGGTCGATCTCCTGCTGGTTCGCACACAGGACCTGGAAGGAAACGGCGTCCGTGAAGGGCACCGGTTCGGTCGATCCGTTGAGCGCCACGAAGCGCTGACCGTCCAGCGTGAAGTCGACCGTCAGCACCTCGCCGCGCTCCAGCACGGTCTCCCCTTGCGGCGCCACGTCGATGTTGCTGCGGTGGACGTCACCCACCTGCGTGTCGGGGCGATAGCCGGAGAAGGCCTCCACATAGAACCGGGCGGCCTCCTCCGCCTGCCCGGTGAACCACAGACAGGTGACGAGCTGGTGTGCGGTGGTGGGGCGTGGCGCGCTCATGCGTCCAGTGTCCGCCTGGCAGCCGGAGGGGGTCCACCGTTCGCCGCCAGCCGAATCCAGAGAGAATCAGCCGGGCCCAACCGCACCGGACGGGCCCGGGCGTGCCCCGGGAAGGCTCAGACGGGCTCCGACCGACTCAGGCGAAGTTCGGCACGATCGTCCGGCGGATCGCCTGGGCGATGGTCGAGTAGTCCGTCAACGGGTCCTGGCCGAGCACGGCGGCCCAGTACTGGAGCATGTCCTCCACGTAGCGGTGGCCGTGGCCGCCGGGCACGGAGACGGACTGCGGCATGTCCGAGGCCACCTGCCAGAACGTCACCCAGGGCTGCCACTGCAGGCTGCGGGACACGTCCGATCCGGCCTTCTCCTTGGCCCAGTCGGGCTTGCGCCACATCAGGTCCGGACTCCACCACACCACGGGGTCGGAAGCATGCTGGGCCACCACGATCCGGGGGCTGTCCCACGCACCGTAGGGGACACCGGTGACATCGGTGACCAGGTCCTCGGGCCTGGTGGCGAAACGGACGTGCCGGCCGTCGTCGATCACGGGGGCGATCTCCGGGGTCCCGCGCCGGCGGAACGGCACGAGGGACTCCCAGAACTCGGCGAACCGCGGCAGGCCGGACCAGACGGCACCATCCACGCGGCCGATCATGTCGTCGAGGCCTTCGAAGGCCTTCGTGCCGCCGAGGGCGCCCAGCGACTCACCGCCGACCAACAGCTTCGGCCGCCGTTCCGGGGGGCGTTGCTCCAGCTCCGCCTCGATCGCGGCGAGCAGGGCGCTGGCGGCCAGCACGGGTGAGATCCGGTCGGCGATGAAGGCCACGCCGGAGGGCAGGTAGGTGTACTGCATGGAGGCCAGCGCACAGTTGCCGCCGGTGAGGAACTCCACGGAGGAGGCGGACCATTCCTGCAGCCAGCCGGTCCCCGTGGTGGTCAGCACCAGGAGCACCTCGCGGTCGAAGCCCCCGGTGCGGTGCAGTTCGGCGACGACGGCGGCCGCGGTCTCCTCCAGGTCCCGCCCCTCGCGCCACCCGGCATAGGCCCGGATGGGTGTCAGGGCCGGCTTGCCGGTGGCCTCCTCGATGTCCACGGCGCGGGGCCCGTCCGAGACGACGGCCTGCCCCTTGGCGCCCAGGGTGCTCCAGTCCTCGAAGGAGGCGGCCGAGCCGGAGCGCTCGGGTTCCACCGGCGGGACCCGGCCCGGCAGCAGCTTGGCGTTGGTCTCCTGGGCGGTCTTGGACAGCCACTCCAGGAGCCGGCGGTAGACCACCTTGTCCAGCACGAAGGCCGTCCCCGTGGCCGTGGCCCCCGCGCCGATGGCCGCGGCGACCGGGGCGGGCATCACCGGCTTGAGCGCCGAGGAGAGGTTGGCTGCGATCGCGTTGATGCCCCGGCCGACCGAGACGAGGCCGGCGGTCAGGGCCAGGCCGCCGATCACGCCGACCATGTGCTCTCGGCTGCGGATGGGGCGGGTCTCCATCAGGCCGGCGATCTCCGTCTGAGCCCGGAGGTTGCGCAACCAGGACAGCCCGCTGATGCCGAACATGAGCCACGGCAGGGCCTCGGTGGCGGGCCGAGCCTTCTCCTCGTCAATCCGGATCTCGATCCCGAGCTGCCGGCCGACGGCCCGGGCCGCTGCCGTCCCGGCGGCGCCGACCACATAGCCGAAGGTCTGGGATATCCCGGTGTTCACGGCCGTCATCCACCACGTGCGCGGAATGAAACTGGGAGACAGTGAGACCCAACTCATGACGTGGGCTCCGACCAGCCCGGCCGCGTCGGGTTTGAACCGCATGCGCCCCATTATGCCTGCCTTCCCCGGCTCGTCGGTTCGGTGTTCCGCCCTGTGGTCCGGGAGAATAGGGCCCATGACGCCTTCGAACGCCACCGCATCAGCCGCCGGATCCGCTGCCGGGTCCACGGGAGAAGCCTCCTATGGCTGGCTCGGTGACATCGTCGTCTCGATCATGGAGACCATCGGCCCGATCGGTGTGGCGCTGGCCGTCTTCGCCGAGAACCTCTTCCCGCCGATCCCGTCCGAGCTCATCTTGCCCCTGGCCGGCTTCACCGCGGCCGACGGTGCCTTCAGCCCGTGGGAGGCCCTGATCTGGGCCACCGTGGGCTCCGTACTGGGCGCGCTGATGCTCTACGGGCTCGGCGCGTGGCTGGGCCGACGGCGGCTGTACCGGATCGCCGACTGGCTGCCGCTCGTGGACATCGAGGACGTCGAGAAGACGGAGCGCTGGTTCAACCGCCACGGCTACTGGACCGTGCTGCTGGGCCGCATGGTCCCGATCTTCCGCTCGCTGATCTCCATCCCGGCCGGCATCGAGCGGATGAACCTGTGGTTGTTCACCCTCTTCACGCTGATCGGCTCCGGCATCTGGAACACCATCTTCGTCTGGGCGGGTTTCACGCTCGGGGACAACTGGCACCTGGTGTCCGACTACGCCGACGTCTTCTCCAACCTCGTGCTGATCGCCGTGATCGTGTTCATCGCCTGGTGGGTGACGGCCCGCATCCTGCGCAACCGCCGGCGCGCCCAGGACCCCAACTACGTGGCGCCCTCGGCAGACGAGGCCGTGGCCCGAATGGAGGCCCTCCTCGCCGATTCACAGCACGGCCGCACGTAGCGCTCCGGCGGGTTACCGGTAGCCGGCCTGGGCGGCCGGGACGTACTGCGGCAGTGAGCGTGCCTCACCGGAGTCCATGATCTTCTTGCCCAGGGGTAGGAGCGAGACCGGGATCATGCGCAGGTTGGCGATGCCCAACGGGATGCCGATGATCGAGATGAACATGGGGATGGCCGTCAGCACGTGCCCGATGGCGATCCAGACGCCGGCCACGATGAACCAGATGATGTTCCCCAGGCCGGTGAAGACCCCCATGCCCGGCTGGGTGTCCACCACCACCCGGCCGAAGGGCCACAGGGCGTACCCCGCAATCCGGAACGAGGCGATGCCGAAGGGGATGGTGACAATGAGGATGCAGCAGATGAGTCCGGCCAGGAAGTAGCCCACGGCCAGCCACAGGCCGCCGAAGACCAGCCAGATGATGTTGAGGATGAGGTTCAGGGGACGATTCATGTGCCCATGCTCCCAGCAGGTCCGGGTCAGCGGCTACTCTGGCGGGAGTCTTGTCAGGAGATTTCATGCAGATCCACCAGTCAACGGGCCGTTCCCGTCCTCTCCCGCCGTCCAGCCGGACCGCCCGTCCTCACGGTTTCTCCCGCTTCGGCCGTCCCGCGGCGGTGCTGGGCCTCTCCACCGTCATGGTGCTGACCGCCACCGGCTGCTTCGGTGACTCCCGTCCCGCCCCGCAGGAGACCGCCACCGCCCTGGCCGGCGCGATCTCTGCGGGCGACTACTCCACCGTGTCCCTGACACCGGAGTCCGAGGACGTCCCCGAGCAGCTCACCGAGGCGCTGGCAGACCTAGAAGACGTGGACCGCACGGTCACCGTGGCCTCTACTGAGGTGGACGGCGAGGACAACGACCGTGCCAGCGCCACCCTCACCGTCGACTGGCAGCTCGATGGCGGCGACGCAGAGGCAGACGCTGATGCGGACACCGAGGCCGGCGCACGCCCCAACGCCAGCGATGCGGCCGAGGCCACGTCCAGTGCCAGCGGTGCGGCTGAGGCCGACGCCAGCCCAGGCACTGACCCAGAACGAACCTGGTCCTATGAGACCACCGCCGAGATGCAGTGGGACGGGGAAGCCCAGGAGTGGCTCGTCGACTTGGCCCCGGAGACGGTCGTCCCGCAGTTGGCCGAGAGCGGCACCGTCCATCTCACGACCGTCCCCGCCGAGCGTGGCAGCATCCTCGACGGCTCGGGCGAGGAACTGATGATGGAACGAGACGTGGCCATTCTCGGGCTGGACAAGGCCCAGCTCGAGGCAGATGACCCGGAGGCTCTGGCCGAGGCCGCCGGCCAGGTGGCCGAGATCGCCGGGGTGGACGAGGACGCCTTCGTGGCGCGAGCTGAGGCCGCCGGAGAGAGGGCCTTCGTGCAGGCCATCACCGTGCGCAACAACGGGGACACCGAGATCCCGGCGGACCAGCTGCTGGCCGTCCCGGGCGGCCGGGTCCTCGAGGACACCGCCGTCCTGGCTCCCACCCGCGCCTTCGCACGGGACGTGCTGGGCACCTACGGTGAACCCAACGCCGAGCAGGTCGAGGCCTCCGAGGGCGAGTTGGAGGCCGGCGTCGAGGTCGGCCTGTCCGGTCTGCAAGCCACGTGGGAGGACCACCTGGCTGGCTTCCCCGGGGTCCAAATCACCATCGAGAACCCGGATCAGCCGGACGCCGGCGAATCCGGGCCGGATAGCTCCAGCTCCCCCAACGCCACCGCGGCCGCCACGCCGACGGCGGGCACCGAGACGGAGGAGCCGGACGGGCCGGTCTTCAGCACCGATCCGGTGCCGGGCCAGGACCTGACATCCACGCTGAACCGGCGCGTGCAGGAGGAGGCCGAGGCCGTCGTCGCCGCCTCGGACGTGCCGGCCGGGCTGGTGGCCCTGCGGCCCTCGGACGGGCAGGTGCTCGCCGCGGCCTCCAGTCCCGAGGGGTGGCCCGTGGCCGTGTCCGGGTCCTACGCACCGGGCTCCACGTTCAAGGTCGTCACCGCCCTGGCCCTGCTGCGGTCCGGGATCGCCCCCGGGGACACGGTGCAGTGCCCGGAGACGCTCAATGTGGGCGGCATGGTCGTGGGCAATTATGACGATTACCCGGATGAGTCCGTGGGCGAGATCCCGTTCTCCGAGGCCTTCGCCGAGTCCTGCAACACCGTCTTCGTGGGCGCCCACGAGGAGATCAGCGCCGCCGACGAGGCCGAGGCTGCCGAGGCGCTGGGGCTGACCGCCGAGCCGGTGACCGGGCTCGATTCCGCCTTCCTCGGTTCCGTCCCGGACGACTCCACCGGAACCGAGCATGCCGCCAACCTCTTCGGCCAGGGCGTCGTGGAGGCCTCACCGCTGGGCATGGCCACGGTGGCCGCCTCGGTGGCCGCCGGGCAGACGGTCCGTCCCCTCTTCGTGACCGATCCGACCGTGGAGACCCCCGCCGCCCCGGAATCCGGGGTCACGGCCGAAGAGGCCGAGCAGCTGCAGACGCTGATGTCCGGGGTGGTGGAGACGGGCACCGCCGAGATGCTGCAGGACGTTCCGGGCGCCCCCGTGCTGGCCAAGACCGGCACGGCCCAGTTCGTCGCCGATGGTGAGGACCTCGCCCACACCTGGCTGGTCGCCATCCACGGCGACCTGGCCGTGGCCCTGTTCTTCAACGAGGGACTCGGCGGCGGCTATGACAACGGGCCGGTGGTCCGGGACTTCCTGACCGCCGTGGAGGAGATCATCCCCTCGGAGGGGTGACCCCTGACCGACTCGCCCCCGCGGATCTCCCGGTACCCTTGAAGTCCTCATGAGCAGCGAACATCCCGCCCCCGCGCAGCACGCCCACGGGCACAACAACCGCCCCGATCCAGAGCTCTACCGCACCGAACCGGTGTCCTTCGTGCGCCGCGGCGAGCGGCTGAACCCGCGCCGCCAGAAGACGTGGGATCGGTCCCACGGCAAGTACATCGTGGACGTGCCCCGGGACCGCGCCACCACGTCCGTGGCCGAGGGCGCTGACATCGACTGGGGCCAGGTGTTCGGCCGGACCGCCCCCCTCGTGGTGGACATCGGCTCCGGCCTCGGCGAGTCCACCGCCCAGGGGGCGATCGACCACCCGGAACGGGACTTCATCTCGGTGGAGGTCTACACCCCCGGCCTCGCCGCCCTGCTCGTGCGGGTCGAGGACGAGGGCCTGGAGAACGTCCGCGGCGTCCAGGCCAACGCCCCCGAGGTCCTGGACCACCTGCTGCCCGCCGGTGGGGTGCAGGAGATCTGGGTGTTCTTCCCGGATCCGTGGCACAAGACCCGTCACCACAAACGCCGCCTCGTCAGCCCGGCCTTTGCCAACCGCGTGGCCCGCGCGTTGGCCCCGGGAGGCGTGCTGCGCCTGGCCACGGACTGGTCCAGCTACGCCGTGCACATGCGTTCGGCCATGGAGGCCCACCCCCAGCTGGCCAACGCCCATCCGGGACGTGCCTCCGGAGAGGACTCTCCGCTGACCCGCGTCCGGCTGGAGGGCCGGGAACTGGAGGTCGGCGCCCAGCCGATCGCCCCGCGCACCGGCTCGGTTCGTGCCGGCGTCAGCGAGGCGACGTCCGGGGCCGGCCTGGAGGATCCCGTGGACCACGAGGGCGGGTGGGCTCCTCGCTTCGAGGGCCGTCCGCTGACCAGTTTTGAGAACAAGGCGCTGCGCGCGGGACGGCTCGTGTTCGATCTCACGTACGTCCGGCTCTAGCCGCCTGCCCGCACTGGAGTAGGGCTCCCGGCAGGCCACTCCGGGGCCCCGCTCCAACGCCCCCGCCTTTGCACCCATGCCATCGGGCAGGGATACTGGGAGGCCGAATCATCCACCGGCCTCCCCCAGGGCGCCATCGAAGCGCCCGGCAGGTCCGGTCTGCGCAGTACCCTGGGCGGGTCACAACCGAAGGGACCCCGGTGCCAGACACCACCCCCTCCCCTGCCACACCCGGTCTGCCGACGAGCCCGCCGGAGACGTCCGGTGCCGTAGGGATGTACCCGCACGACATCCACCCCGGCCTGGTCCCAGGTATCGGCGTGGACGAGCAGCGCAACCGCTTCGGCCTGGACAAGCTCGTCTTCGGCATCACGGGTGCCCTCATCGTGGCCTTCGTGACGTGGGGCGTCGTCTCCCCGGAGTCCGTGTCCGAGGTCTCCGCCTCGGCCTTCGGCTGGTCCATGACCAACGCCGGCTGGCTGCTGAACATCACCGCCATCGTGGCGCTCGGTGCCATGCTGTTCATCGGCTTCAGCCGGTTCGGCAAGATCCGCCTGGGCCGTGACGACGAGGAGCCGGAGTTCTCCCGCTTCTCGTGGGTGGCCATGATGTTCGGTGCAGGGATCGGCGTCGGGATCTTCTTCTTCGGCCCCTCCGAGCCCCTGTCCCACTATCTCTCCCCGCCGCCGGACACGGTGGCCGCCGGCACGGACTCCGCCCTGCACCAGGCCATGGCCCAGTCCCACTTCCACTGGGGCCTGCACGCGTGGGCCATGTATGCCCTGGTCGGCGGCGCCATCGCCTATGCCTCCTACCGCCGCGGCCGCGTCCCCCTGATCAGCTCGGTGTTCCGGACGCTCTTCGGGGCCCGGCAGACCGACGGCCTGGCGGGCAAGATCGTGGACATCTTCGCGATCATCGCCACGCTCTTCGGCACCGCCGCGACGCTCGGGCTGGCCGCCATCCAGATCGGCCAGGGCGTGGAGATCATCTCCGGGGCCGGACCCCTGGGCAACAACGGGCTGATCATCATCCTGGCGGTGCTCACCGCCGCCTTCGTCATCAGCGCGATCTCCGGCGTCGCCCGGGGCATCCGCTACCTGTCCAACATCAACATCCTGATGACGCTGGGCCTGGTCCTGTTCGTGTTCATCGCCGGTCCCACCCTGTTCCTGCTGAACCTGCTGCCCTCGGGCGTCATGGAGTACGCGGACGAGATGTTCTCCATGATGGGCAAGTCCCTGTCCTGGGGCGCGGACACGGTGGAATTCCAGTCCTACTGGACCGGGTTCTACTGGGCCTGGTGGATCGCCTGGACCCCGTTCGTCGGCGTCTTCATCGCCCGCATCTCCCGCGGCCGGACGTTGCGGGAGTTCGTCCTGGTGGTCATGGGCGTGCCGACCTCCATCCTGATCTTCGCCTTCACCATCTTCGGCGGCGCCGCCATCTGGATGAACCGCAACGGCGTGGAGGGCACCGACGGCTCGGCCTCCGCGGAGTCCCTGCTCTTCACCCTGTTCGACCAGCTGCCGCTGTCCCAGATCACCCCGTTCATCGTGATCGCGGTGCTGGCCATCTTCTTCGTCACCTCGGCCGACTCGGCCTCGGTGGTGATGGGCACCATGTCCTCCCGCGGCAACCCCGAGCCCAACAAGCTCGTGGTGATCTTCTGGGGCCTGTGCATGATGGGCATCGCGGTGGTGATGCTGCTGGTCGGCGGCGAGACCGTCCTGACGGGTCTGCAGAACCTGACCATCCTGATCGCCCTGCCGTTCTCGGTCATCCTGCTGCTCATGGTGGTCGCCTTCCTGCGGGACCTGTCCACGGACCCCGAGGCCATCCGTCGCGACTACGCCAAGACGGCCATCTCCAATGCCGTGCGCCGCGGCATCGAGGAGCACGGCGATGACTTCGAGCTCTCCGTGCGTGAGGCCCCCGAGGGCCGCGGTGCCGGTGCCGACTTCGACTCCACCGCGGATCAGGTCACCGAGTGGTACCAGCGCACCGACGAGGAGGGTCAGCCGGTCGACTACGACTACGAGACCGGCACCTACGCCGACGGCTGGACGCCGGAGGGCACCGAGCCCACCGCCGAGGCCCGCACCACTGACGCCAGCGCCAGCGCCAGCGCCAGCAAGGGTGCGGGCGGGGCATCCGGCCAGGACCAGGCCACGGACCCCGGTACCCAGGACCGTCAGCCGGGCCGGGGAACCTCCACCAGCTGACACCAGCACGGCCCCGGCTGCCGTCCAGGCAGTGCACCACGCCCCGTCCCCGCCTGTGACCGGCGGAAGGCGGGGCGTGGTCGTCGGCCGGGGGCATCACCGAGAACCCGAGATTCAGTCGAGAGGCAGGCCAGCCGTCGCGCGGGCGATGTGGTGCAGCGAGGTGGTCCCCACATCCCGGTATCCGAAGCCGCGGTGCATCGGGCCGGAATCAGGCCGGTGCCGCGACGTGTTGTGCCCGACCACGCCGGCGAGACCACGCGAGTCGTCCGCCCCGACCTCCAGCGGTGTGAACCGGGTCCAGCGTGGCCGCCGCGAGAGCAGCCGCCCGAGCCGGGACAGGTAATCGGTCTCCGCCAGGGCGACGTAGATCTGTTCCTCCCTCAACCCCAGCTTCCCAGGGTCCTCCGCCAGGTCGCGAGGCAGGCCCACCACGCCGGACACCACCAGCGCGTCCAGGCTGCGCGGCGGTTCGCGCCGCTGCAGGATCTGCAGGGCCCGCGCGGCCACCACACTCCCGTAGGAATGGGCTTCCACGGCAGTGTGCGGCAGCGGGGCCGTCCCTGCCTGGGGTCCGACGCCGGCCGACCCGGTCCCCGCGGCGGGCGCGGTACCAGCGGGCGCGGTGCCAGCGGGCGCGGTGCCAGCGGGCGCGGTCGCCGTGCCGATGTCCGGTCCGGTCCCCGCGGCGGGTGCGGGGCCCGCAGCGAGCCGTACTCGGTAGTCGAACCAGCCGTCCAGGTGCCGGGCCAGCCGGGCTCCGCCGCGCAGGGCGGACTGGCCGGACAGCACACCCCAGGGGCCGGGCGGGTGGTAGCCGAGCCAGGCCACCACGCAGGGCCGTGGCACCCCGGCGTCCCGTTGGGCGGCCCACAATTGCCCGGCCTCCCGGACCGAGCCCCACATGGCGGTGTGCACCAGGATTCCCATGCCGGAGACCTGCCAGGTCAGATGGCTGGCGGTGGACGGTTCCCCCACCGCGATGGCGGCGGAAGCCGGTCGCAGGGCCGTGCCGAGGTCATAGGCCAGCAGGTGCCGCTCCGGGTAGGAGCGGTCCATGGAGTCCGGTTTCAAGGCGTGCACCAGACCGTCCAGGGCGGACCTCTGGCGTGCCCCCAGGGTCTCGCGACGGCGCAGGTCCGCCCGGAGCCGGGCCCGGGTGGCCGCCCGCTCGGCGGCGTCCCAGATGTCCCGGCGCGCCACCGACGCGACCGGCTCGGCCGGTCGCTCCGGCCTCAGCCCTGGCGTTTCCATATCCGCACCGTGGACGTCGCGCCGGGGCGCGGTTCCGAGCCCTCCGAGGGGTAGTGCCGGCCCGCGGTGGTGGTGCCAGCGGCGGGGCCGGGACCCGCGGTGATCTCGAAGATGCCGGGAGCGGCGGAAAGGGCCGCGGCCGGACGGCGCCACCGGGCAGCCCGGCGGGCGCGCTCGATGGTGGCCGCCGTCTCAGCCTCCCGGGCCCGGGAGGCGTGCTGCGATCCCTCCGAGCCGGCGTCGAAGGTACTGGTCACGTCACCGGTGGCGCCGGCGGTGAACACGCGGGGGTAGCGGGCGTAGGCCTGGAAGGCCTGGATCTGCCCGGCGAGTTCCGCCACGGTGTTCTGCAATTGCTCGACCTCGCCCTGCAGCTCCACGATCCGGCGGATGCCCTCCAGGGAGACACCGTCCCGGCTGAGCTGCTGGATGGTGCGGAGGCGGTCCACATCCTGCCGGGAGTAGCGGCGCTGCCGACCTCCCTGGCGCTGCGGGACCACCAGGCCGATCCGGTCATACTGACGCAGGGTCTGCGGGTGCATGTCTGCCAGCTCGGCTGCCACCGAGATGACGTAGATCGGTTCCTCCCAGAACGTGGTCACAGGCGGGCCTTGTCCGCCAGCCCCGCCCTCGGATGGTGTCCCGCAGTCGCGGCGGCGAAGGATTCCACGGCGGCCCGGGCGTCGTCGGACAGGGACGTGGGCACCTCGACCTGGAGTTCGACGAGGAGGTCTCCGGCCGGCGTCGTGCCCTTGGAGGACTTCACGCCGCGTCCCTTGACGCGCAGCACGCGCCCGGAGGACGATCCGGCAGGGACCTTCACCTTCACAGAGCCGTCCAGGGTGGGCACCTCGATCGTGGCGCCGAGGGCGGCCTCGTCGAAGGAGATCGGCACCTGGACGCGCAGGTTGTTGCCGTCACGGTGGAAGAAGGGGTGGTCCTTCACGCTGACGGTGACGATCAGGTCTCCGGCGCCGGCGGCACCGGGCGCGCCCTTGCCCCGCGAGCGGACCTTCTGGCCGTCCTTGATGCCGGCGGGAATGCGGACGTCGATGACCTCTCCGTCCGCGGCGCGCAGGGAGATGGTGGTGCCGCGCATGGCCCCGGCGAAGGAGATGCTCGTGCTGGCAGTGCGATCCGCCCCCTTGGCCGGGGGACCGCCGAAGCCGCCCCCGCCGGGCCGGCCGCCGAAGCCACCGGAGCGGCCCCCGAAGCCGCCGAACAGGTCGGCGAACTCCGGTGGGATGTCCCCGGTGGTCGGCCCGGAGCGGCCGCGGCTGGCGCCGGTGTTGAACAGGCCGCCGAACATGTCCTCGAAGCCACCGCCGGCGGGGCCGCCCGCACCGGAGCCGGGTGCGGAGAACCGCGCCCCGGATCCCATGGCGCGGATCGCGTCGTACTGCTGGCGCTCCTCCGGGTCGGAGAGCACGGAATTGGCCTCCGTGACCTCCTTGAACTTCTTCTCGGCGGCATCGTCACCGGGGTTCTGGTCCGGGTGGTACTTGCGGGCCAGCTTCCGGTAGGCCTTCTTGATGTCCGCTTCCGAGGCGTCCTTGGAGACACCGAGGACGGCGTAGAAGTCCTTGTCCACCCAATCCTGTGAGGCCATGGTGCCTCCTTTCCTGTCTGGCGGAGGTCCGGTCAGCCTTCGCCGGCGGAGACCATCACCTGGGCGGCGCGCAGGACGCGCTCACCGCGGAGGTAGCCGTTGCGGAACACCTGGACGACATGTTCCTCCGGGATGTCCTGGCTCGGCTGGCGCAGCATGGCCTCATGGCGGGCCGGGTCGAACGGCTGGCCGACCAGGGTGTCCTGGTCCTGCCGCTCCAGCCCGAAGCCGGTGAGCACCGAGTTGAACTTGGTGGCGATCGAGGCGAACGGGCCCTCGGCGAGGTCGCCCGCGGCACGCGCGGCGTCCAGGTCGTCCAGCACCGGCAGCAGTGCCGTCAGGACCGACTGGATGGCGTTGTCCTTGGACACGTCCCGGTCTCGGTCCACGCGGCGCTTGTAGTTCACGAACTCCGCCTGCACGCGCAACAGGTCGTTGCGCAGCTCCTCCTCGCGGGCGGTGGCGCTGGCCAGCTCCGGGTCCTGGGCGCCGGTGACGCCCTCGTCGGAGGCATCGGCGACACTGTTGAGGATCTGCTCGGCCTGGGAGAGCGCGTCTCCGTCCGCGTCCGCCGCAGCGGGGCCGGCGTCGTTGTCAGTGTTGGCTGGGTCTTCAGCGGCGTCACCGGCGGACTGGCCCGCCGGTTCGCGGACCTTCCCGGTCATCGGGTCGATCCGGCGCTTGTCCTGGAAGCTCACCGGCTCCTCGCGCTCGCGGTCTTCTTCATTACCGTGGTTCGGCATGGTCTGGGGTCCTTTCCTCCGGTACCCCCGGGGCCGGCCGGCCCTGCCTGCGACAGTGCAGGGACAGAGTCCGACCGGCCCGGGTCCGGTGGCCCGCCGTCGGACGACGGGCCGGGTATCAGCTAGGGATCAACGATGGGGGAAGAGCCTTACTTGGACTCGTCCTTGGACTCGCCGTCCTTCGGCTCCTCCTCGTCCACGACCTCGGCGTCGACGATGTCCTCGTCTTCGCCGGCCGCGCCGGAGTCGGCAGCACCCTCGGCCCCGGCAGCGCCGGCTTCCGAAGCCTGGGAGGCGTACAGGGCCTCACCGATCTTGGTCTGGGACGCCTGCAGCTTCTCGTAGGCGGCCTTCACCTCATCGTCGTTGTCCTGCTTCTCCAGGGCGGCCTTGAGGGCGTCGACGTCGGCCTGGACCTCCGTCTTGATGTCCTCGGGCAGCTTGTCCCCGTTGTCCGTGAGCAACTTGTCCACGGAGTACGCGGTCTGCTCGGCCTGGTTGCGGCGGTCGGCAGCCTCGCGGCGCTCCTTGTCCTCCGCGGCGTGGGCCTCGGCGTCCTTCACCATGCGGTCGATGTCGTCATCGGACAGCGAGGTTCCGCCGGTGATGGTCATGGACTGCTCGGTACCGGTGCCCTTGTCCTTCGCGGAGACGTGGACGATGCCGTTGGCGTCGATGTCAAAGGTGACCTCGACCTGCGGCATGCCGCGCGGGGCCGGTGCGATGCCGGTCAGCTCGAAGGTGCCCAGCGGCTTGTTGTCCCGGGTGAACTCGCGCTCGCCCTGGAAGACCTGGATGGACACGGAGGGCTGGTTGTCCTCAGCGGTCGTGAAGGTCTCGGACCGCTTGGTCGGGATCGCGGTGTTGCGCTCGATGAGCTTGGTCATCACGCCACCCTTGGTCTCAATGCCCAGGGACAGCGGGGTGACGTCGATCAGCAGCACGTCCTTGCGCTCACCGGCGAGCACACCGGCCTGCAGGGCGGCGCCCACGGCCACGACCTCGTCCGGGTTGACGCCCTTGTTCGGCTCCTGGCCGCCGGTCATCTCGGTGACGAGCTCCGCCACGGCCGGCATGCGGGTGGAACCGCCCACGAGGACCACGTGGTCGATCTCCTTGACGGACACGCCGGCTTCCTTGATGACGTCCTCGAACGGCTTGCGGGTGCGCTCAAGCAGGTCCTTGGTCAGGTCCTGGAACTTGGCGCGGGACAGGTGCTCGTCCAGGTGCACCGGGCCGTCCGCGGTCACGGACAGGTACTGCAGCGAGATGTTGGTGGAGGTGGCGGAGGACAGCTCCTTCTTGGCCTGCTCCGCGGCTTCCTTCAGACGCTGCAGGGCGATCTTGTCCTTGGACAGGTCGGCACCCTTGGACTTGGCCTGGCTCAGCAGCCAGTCGACGATTCGCTGGTCCCAGTCGTCGCCGCCGAGGCGGTTGTCACCGGACGTGGAGCGGACCTGGATGGTGGAGAAGTCGTCCTCGTCCTTGCCCACTTCGAGCAGGGAGACGTCGAAGGTGCCGCCGCCGAGGTCGAAGACCAGGATGAGCTCGTCCTCCTTGCCCTTCTCCAAGCCGTAGGCCAGTGCGGCCGCCGTCGGCTCGTTGATGATGCGGGAGACCTTGAGGCCAGCGATCTCGCCGGCTTCCTTGGTGGCCTGACGCTCAGCGTCGTTGAAGTAGGCCGGCACGGTGATGACCGCGTCGGTGACCTTCTCGCCCAGGTAATCCTCGGCGTCGTGCTTGAGCTTCATCAGGGTGCGCGCGGAGATCTCCTGCGCGGTGTACTTCTTGCCATCCATCTCGGTGCTCCAGTCAGTGCCCATGTGGCGCTTGACGGAGGCGAGGGTGCGCTCGGGGTTGTTCACGGCCTGACGCTTGGCGATCTCGCCGACGAGGACCTCGCCGGACTTCGAGAAGGCGACGACGGACGGGGTGGTCCGGGAGCCTTCGGCATTGGCGATGACGACGGGGTCGCCACCCTCCAGGACGGAGACGACAGAGTTGGTGGTGCCGAGGTCGATTCCCACTGCACGGGACATGGGCGGTTCCTTTCCTAAACGGACGATTCGAGGGCTGCGAGAGCCGGACGCCACACGGTGCCGGACTGGGGGCTGGGGCCGGCGGGCTTCCCCGCCATCCAGTCACCTGAGCGTTCAAGACTCAAGGTTTCATGACCAGGAGGTCCCTGTCAATCTCCCTTGAGCCAACCTGACTCAACTTTGCCTTCGATGAAGATAACCACGGGCTTCCGGGATCCATTCCCGCCGGGGCCCAAGACATTCTCCGCCCACACCCACGGGCGGCGACCGCAGGATCACCAGGAATGCCTTGCATTGTTTTGAGTAGGTCAAAATAACTAAGGCTAGGCTTCGTTTCCTTGTGGGGAAGCTACCGGGGTGTTTGAGTAAGGGCATCGACACAGCGGCGCAATGCAGTTCCGACAGTCGGCGCCGCACGGAAAGGAGTCACGATGGCAGCGAAGGATACTCAGGCCAAGGCAACCAAGAAGGCCAACGAGATTTCATCCAAGTACACCGTTCCCGGCATCGAGATCGAAGACGGCCACCGCGTCGCCGAGATCCTTCAGATGCGCCTGCATGCCCTCAACGATCTCCAGCTCACCCTGAAGCACGCCCACTGGAACGTGGTGGGCCCGAACTTCATCGCCGTCCACGAGATGCTCGACCCCCAGGTCGACGTGGTGCGCGGATTCGTGGACGAGGTCGCCGAGCGCGTGGCCACCATGGGCCTGTCCCCCAAGGGCACACCCGGCGCCATCACCAGTGAACGCACCTGGGACGACTACACCCTGGGCCGCGCCGACACCCTGACCCACATCTCCGCCCTGGACAAGGTCTACGACGGCGTGATCGCCGACCACCGCAACGCCATCGACGAGGTCGGCAAGATCGACCCGATGGCCGAGGACCTGCTGGTCGGCCAGACCCGCGAGCTGGAGCTGTTCCAGTGGTTCCTCCGCTCGTTCATCAGCAACACCGGCGGGGAGCTGAAGCACCAGAACTGAGAGGCCCCGGGCTACCACCGGGCGACAACCGGACCCCGACGAAAAGTGCCGGGCCACCCAGTGCATCACTGGGTGGCCCGGCACTTCTGGTGTCCTCCGGGTTCTCATCGGCAGCCGCCTGCCTCAACCGGCGTCAGCGGACCGGCCTCAGCGGACCTTCTCCGGCTCCGGAATGTCTTCCGCGACCGATTCGGCGGGCTCCAGGTCTCGCCCACGCCGCGAGAGCTTCGAGGGCCACCAGACCTTCGGCCCGATGTCATACGTGAGCGCCGGGACCACGAGTGAGCGGACCAGGAAGGTGTCCAGCAGGACACCGAAGGCCACGATGAACGCCAGTTGCACCATGAACATCAGCGGGATGACCACGAGCGCTGCGAAGGTGGCCGCCAGCACGACGCCGGCCGAGGTGATGACGCCACCGGTCACGGTCAGGGCCTTGAGCACGCTGGCCCGGGTGCCGAGGGAGAACGCCTCCTCCCGGGCCCGGGTCATGAGGAAGATCGTGTAGTCCACGCCGAGCGCCACGAGGAACACGAAGCCGTAGAGCGGCACCGTGGGATCGGCCCCCGAAAAGCCCAGCACGTGGTTGAACACGAGTGCCGAGACGCCGATGGCGGTACCGAAGCTGAGCACGGTGGCCAGCACCAGCAGGATCGGCGCAATGACGGAACGCAACAGGACCATGAGGATGACCAGCACCACGATCAGCACGAGCGGGATGATGGTCCGCACATCGGCCTGCGCCGTGGTGTTGGTGTCCAGGTTGGTGGCGGTGGTCCCGCCGACCAGGATTCCCGCGTCCATGGCGTGCAGGCTCTCCCGGAGCTCGACGACGGTCTGCTCGGCCTCCATGGAGTCCGCGGGATCCGCGAGGGTTGCCTGCAAGTAGACGCGGCCGTCGACCTCGAGCGGCTCGGCTGGCGGGCCGCCCTGTCCGGCACCTGCCGGGCCGCCACCCTCGGCGGTGAGGTAGGCGGAGGCGATGCCGTCCGTGTTCTGGACGTCCTCGAGGACCTCGTCCGCACGTTCCGCGGGGGCGATGATCGTGGCCGGGGCCCCGGTGCCGGCATCGAAGTGGTCTTCGAGCACCACCTGCCCGGCCTTGCCGTCACTCTCGCCCAGCAGGACTTCGGTCTGCGGGACGCCGCTGGTCTGGAGCTGAGTGATGCCCGCCGTTCCCACCAACAGCACCGCGGCGGTGACCATCCACACGGCGCGGGGACGGCGTGCCACCAGGGCGCCGATCCTGGTCCACACGCCGTGGTTGGACTCGAGCCCGCGGATCGGTGTGCCGTTCGCATCGACGGGCTGGCGGAACCGGGCGTCCTTGCGGGACACGGCGCCCGGCCGGGGAATCGAGGGCCAGAAGGCAGCACGCCCCACGAGGTAGAGCACCGCCGGCAGGAAGGTCAGGGATGCCGCCCAGGCCAGGACGATGCCCGAGGCCGCGATCGGGCCGAGGGAGCGGTTCGAGTTGAGGTCGGAGAAGAGAAGGCACAACAGGGCGATCGCCACCGTGGCCGCCGAGGCGGTGATGGGCTCGAAGGACCCCTTCCAGGCGTTCCGCACGGCCGTGGCCACCTTCGTCCGGACGCGCAGCTCCTCTCGGTACCGGGCCACCATCAGCAGGGAGTAGTCCGTGGCGGCGCCGATCACCAGGATCGAGAGAATCCCCTGCGACTGGCCGTTCAAGGCGATCCACCCCTCGGCGGCCATCCAGTAGATCGCGAGGATGGCCACGCACAGGGCCGCCACGGAGTTGAACAGCACCAGCAGGGGCAGCAGCACGGAGCGGTAGACCAGCACCAGGATCACGAACACCACGCTGAGCGCCACGGCCAGCAGGATCCCGTCAATGCCGGCGAACGCACCGGCCAGGTCGGCAGCGAGTCCGGCGGGCCCGGCCACGTGGACCTCGGCTCCATCCAGACCCCCGTTGCCCGCGCCGGCCAGGTCCGCCTGGGAGTTGGCTGCCACGGTCCGGAGATCCTCGACCACCGCGTCCGACTCGGCCGACTCCGTGTTGACGAGGGCGATGTACTGCACAGCCTCCCGGTCCTCCGATGGCACCGGGCCGATGATCTGGTCCACGCCCTCCACGGCGCCGAGTTCTTCACCGAATCCGGCCAGCGCCTCCATCTCACCGGCAGACTCGGCACCCTCGGCGAGCGCCTGTCCGTCCGGCAGACCGAGGACCACGAGTGCGGGGATCTGCTCACTGTCCGTGAACTGGGAGACCCATTCCCCGGCCTGCGTGGATTCGGCGGAGGCCGGCAGGAACGTGGACTGGTCATTGGAGGAGACCTCCCCGAGCTTGCCGAAGGTCGGTCCACCCAGGCCGGTGCCGGCCAACCAGGCCAGGACCAGGACGGCGGCGGCCACCACCCGGATCCACACCTTGCCCCAGGGACGGTTCTGCTCCTGGCCCGAATGGCCCTCCGGCCGATCCTCGGGCCGGCTCTCGGCCCGGTCCTTGGCGCGGTGCTCAGGCCGGCGATCTGACGGTGGGCCTGACTGACGGCCCGGCTGGATGTCGGCGGCTTCAGGCTCGGCCCGATGTCGGGGGTTCTCTGGCATGAGCCCTACGCTAGCGCATTCACTCGATGATCGAGATACCTGCTGTCGAGTTTGATGTCGAGTTAAATCCTGGTCACTGCCGCTCAGTAGACTGGGGCGTCAGACACCGGCGGAAGGAGGCCCCATGTCGCACGCCGGCCAGGAGCCTTCGGAGCTCTTCCAGTTGATCCATGCCCTGCGGCGGTATGCCGAAGTGGCAGATCGGACCACCGACGCCGCCGGCCACCGCAGCGGCCTGCACCGTACCGACCTGCGCGCCCTGACCATCCTCATGCAACGTCAGGCGGCTGGCCTGAACACCAGCCCCACCGACCTCGGGCGGATGCTGAGCCTCACCTCGGCCTCCACCACGGCCCTCGTGGACCGCCTGGTCGCCAACGGCCACGCCCAGCGCACCCCGTCCACCACGGACCGGCGCCGGGTCAGCATCTCCCACACGGACACCGCCGCCGTGGACGGCCGGAAGATCTTCATGCCGATGGCCCGCACCATAGCGGACCGCCTGTCCGGGTTCACACCGGAGCAGATGCAGACCGCCATCGAGGTCCTGGCGGCGGCCACTGAGGCCCTTGACTCCTTCGAGGCCCCGGCGGGCCCACCGCCCACCCACGTCCAGTCATGACACCCACCGCTCGTTCCGAAACCCGCACGGAGACCGCGGGAGGGCGACTTCGACCTCCCCTTCTGCTGGCGATCGACGGCCGCTCCGGCGCCGGCAAGACCTCCCTCGCCGTGGAGACGGCCGCGTTGTTGCGGCCCCACCTGGAGGTCGCCGTCTTCCACCTGGACTCCATCTATCCCGGTTGGGACGGCCTCGTCGCCTCGCTGGACACCTACGCCCACGACGTCGTCGCCCCGCTCGCCCAGGGCCGCACCGCCCGGTGGACCTGGTGGGACTGGACCGCTGATGCGCCGGGACGCGCGGATGCCACCCCGCCGGCCGACGTCGTCATCCTCGAGGGCGTGGGGGCCGGGAACCGGAACGCCCGTCCGCACCTGGATGCCGTGGCCTGGGTGGCCATGGATGACGGCGAGCGCAAGCGGCGGGCCCTGAGGCGTGACGGCGAGACCTTCGCCGCACACTGGGACCGTTGGGCCGCGCAGGAGGACACCTACCTCGCCGGTGACGAGGTGGCGGAGGCAGCCTGGCTGACCCTCGACGGCCACGGACCCACGCCGCGGGCCGCAGCCGACCTGGTGGAGGGCCTGCGCTCCCTGCCCGGCTGGGAAGCCGCGCTCGCCCTCGTGCCGGCGCCCGGCCCGTCCCAGTGGGAACGCCGCACCCTGTCCACGGCCGCCGAGCCGAGGGCGCTGTTCGCCGCCATGGGCGGACCGGAGGCCGCGACCGCCCTGCTGCTGGAGAGCTCGGACCGGGACGTCACCCCCTCACCAGAGCGCAGCCGGTACTCACTCATCGGCCTGGCCACCGACTCCTCGACCGTCGCGACCCACACGGACGGCGTCACCACCGTCTCCTCCGGCCTCCTCACCCTGCGGCACCCCGGGGCGTTCTTCCCGTGGCTGGCCACCGTCTGGCCCGCTGGCCCCGGCCCTGCGGACGGCCCGTTCCAACCCGGCTGGATGGGCTGGATCGGCTACGGCATCAAACGCGAGGCCGGGTCCCCGGACGGCGCCGCAACGCTGACTGCGGCCGCCGACGAGGCGGCGCCGACCGTACCCGAGGCACTGCTGTTCCGCCCGGAGCGGGGCGCCAGCGTGGATCATGTGGCCGGCACCACGACCCTCTTCTGGTCCGCCGACGACCGGAGCGGGCCGGAGTGGGCGGACCGGGTGCTGGACGGACTGGCGGATGGGCTGTCGGCTGAGAGTTCGGAGGGGCGGCCCGTCGCATCGCCCGCCGCTCCCCCGGTCTTCACCGTGCGGGATTCCCGTGAGGAGTACCTGGCCAAGATCCGGGCGGCCCAGGCCGAGATCCACGAGGGGAACACCTACGAGGTCTGCCTGACCACGGCCCTGGAGTCCACGGTGGACTCCTTCGACGGCTGGTCCACCTACCAGCGGCTCGCCGAGGCGAACCGGGCCCCGTTCACCCTGTACTTGCGCGCCCAGGTGACCAGGGCCGGCGTCGGGCGCGGGGCCGGGACGGGCAGCGAACCTCAGACCGGGAGCGAGCCGGTGCAGATCCTCTCCACCAGCCCCGAGCGATTCCTCTCCGTCTCCTCGAGGGCGGCGGGAGGCTGGCTGGTGACGGAGCCGATCAAGGGAACGCGCCCGCGCGGGGCCACGCCGGACGAGGACCGCGCGCTGGCCGAGGAGCTGGCGTCCTCCCCCAAGGACCGGGCCGAGAACATCATGATCACGGACCTGGCCCGCAACGACCTCTCGCGATTCGCCCGGCCGGGGACACTGGCGACCACACGGGTGTGCGCGATCGAGTCGTACCCGACGGTGCACCAGATGGTCTCCACGGTGACCGCCCAGCTGCAGCCCGGTGTGCCGCGGGCCGACGCGCTCGCCGCGGCCTTCCCGCCCGGGTCGATGACCGGCGCCCCGAAGATCTCCACCATGGACATCCTCGAGGACCTTGAAGCGGGGCCCCGCGGGGTGTACTCGGGGGTCGCCGGCTACCTCTCCGCCGACGGTGCGGCCGACTTGAACGTGCTGATCCGCACGCTGGTCGCGGTGCCGGTGGGGACCGCGGAACCGGTGGGGACTCCGGAACCGGCATGGCCGGCGTCGGATCCGGGGGAATCCGGGCGCACGCACCTCTCGCTCGGCGTGGGCGGGGCCATCACCGCGGACTCGGTGCCGGAGGAGGAGTGGGACGAGGTGCGGACCAAGGCCCACGGGGTGCTGAGGGTGCTCGGCTCGGCCTTCCCGGACGCCTGACACCAGCCCCTCCGCAGCACCGGGCTCCGCACGAGACTGTCGTGCGGCACCGCTCCATCAGCTTTGCGGGCAGAAATGAGTACTCATCTCTGCCCGCAAAGTGGTCACTGCAGGGCGGAGGTCAGGCGGAAGACGTTGTCCACCCAGCGCTGAGCACGCGGCCGTCCCTGCCATTCCGCCAGGGTCAGCTCCTCGGAGACGGCCCGGTAGTCCTCGACCACCGGTTGCAGCGCCTCCACCGTCTCGGAACCCACGGTCAGCACCGAGACCTCCATGTTCAGGGAGAACGAGCGCATGTCCATGTTGGAGGAGCCGAAGACCGCCACGTCGTTGTCCACGGTGAACAGCTTGGCGTGCAGCACGTTGGGATCCGGGTAGCGGAAAATCCGGATGCCGGCCTTCAACAGGGCGTCGTAGTAGGACTGCTGGGCGTGGTGGACCATGAACTGGTCCGCCTTGCGGCACACGAACAGCTCTACGGCCACCCCGCGCTGGGCGGCGGTGGTCAGGGCGTAGAGCATCGAGTCATCCGGCACCAGATAGGGCGAGACCACCACGAGGCGTTCCCGCGCGGAGTAGAACAGGTGGTTGAACAGGCGCAGGTTGTTCTCGTGGGAGAACCCCGGACCGGAGGGGACGACTTGGGCGATGCTGCCCTCGTCGACCTGGTACTCCGAGGGGTCCGGCTCCCGGAACTTGCCCTCCAGCTCGTCACCGGTCTCCGCATACCAGTCGGTGACGAACACCACGTCCAGCGAGGCCACCACGGGGCCGGTGATGCGGCTCATCAGGTCCACCCACTCCCGGCCCATCGCGTGGGCGGAGGCCCGCTTGTAGCCGGGCTCCACGAGGTTCTGCGAGCCGGTGTAGCCCACCAGCCCGTCCACGACGAGGATCTTGCGGTGGTTGCGCAGGTCCGGGCGTTGGTACTTGCCCCGCCAGGGCAGCACGGGCATCGCCAGGTGGTATTCGAGCCCCGCCGCATCCAGCCGGCGCCGCAGCTGCCGATATCCTTTGACCCGCATCGAGGCAACGTGGTCGAAGAGAATCCGCACCGTCACACCCCGGGCGTGGGCCCGCTCCAGGGCCTCGAGCACCACGGAGGAGTACCCCTGCCGGTCCTTCGGGTCGTCCGCGAGGATGTAGAAGATCAGGTGGACGTAGTCCTGGGCCCGGTCGATCTCCGCCGCCATCCGCCGCATGGACTCCCGGTAGTCCGTGATGAACTCGAACTCGTTGCCGTCCAGCATCGGGAAGCTCGTCAGATTCCGGGTCAACCGCGCCGCCGCCACCACGTACCGCGGCGCCATGCCGGCGTCGTTGGGCAGCTGCAGGTGGGCGGTGGCCTGGCCGAGCGCATCATTGACCGCCTTCTGGCGGGAGCGGCGCTGGCCCCCGAGCCGGAAGGAGCCCAGCAGCAGGAACAGGATGAGGCCGGGCAGCGGCAGGAAGAAGATGATGAGCAGCCATGCCATCGCCACTGCGGGGCGGCGACCGCCCGGGACGATGCCGAGCAGCAGGACGCGGATGCCGACGTCGATGATCCAGAAGAGCACGGTCAACCAGTCGGGGAAGATGCCGAACTCGGCGGTGGGCCAGAGCATCACCCCAGCTTACGGTGAGTCAGGTCTCCCGGACGGGACCACGAGGTCCAACAGCTGGTCAATCCACTCGGTGGTCAGGGATCGGGAGAACATCAGGCGCAACAGCAGGCTCGCGGCCACCGTCTCGGCGAGGAACGACGGCGGCGCGGCCAGTCCCCCGGGATGGTTCCGGTCGTGCTCCTGGAACCGGGCGTCCAGCCCGGCCATGATCGGCTGCACCAGGGCCGAGTGCATGGCGGCGGAGGTCTCCCCGGCGGAGGCCAGGGCGGACATGATCGTCTGGATGAGGCGGGAGACCTCCGGCGCCTCGATCTCGGACTTGAGCGCCGTGAGCCAGGCACCCAGGTCGCCGCGCAGGTCACCGGTGTCCTCGGGCACCCCGAGGGGCATCTCCAGGAAACCCTCGGCCAAGGCCTCGACCACCACGCCGGCCTTGGAGCCCCACCAGCGATAGATGGTCTGCTTGCCGACCCCCGCTGCGGCGGCGATCCCCTCCACCGTGAGTTCCTGGAACCCGCAGCCGACCATCAGGTCCGCCGCCGCCTCCAGCACGGCCACGCGCGACTTCTCGCTGCGCGGCCGCCCCCGGTGCTCCGCCGGCTTCTCCGCCTCGACGCTCAACGACGCCCTCCTGCTCCTGTGGTCTGCCCGCTAGCTGAGGGCCTGCCCTCCGTGGCTCATCTCACACCGATCATTTCGAAACGTGACGTTGCGTCTACTATAGTCGGTGCCGGACGTGTTGGGTCACGGCAGGCCGCCGCATGACCCGTCCGCCGACTCTCCTGGCCGCCTTTTTCTCTCCTCAAGGAGTGACGCCTCATGGCTGAACTGCTCTACCGACTCGGCTTCGGGTCCTCCCAGCGTCCCTGGACCGTGATCAGCAGCTGGCTGGTGGTGCTGGCGCTGGCCGTGGGCGGCTTCCTCGCCTTCGGCGGAACCCTGACCTCCTCCATCACCATCCCGGGCACCCCCACCAGCCAGGTCACCGACCGGCTGACCGAGGAGTTCCCGGAGGCGGCCAACGGCGCCGGCTCCGTGGTGTTCCGCACCGCGGACGGCTCCGAGTTCACCGCCGAGCAGGAACAGCAGATCACCGACCTGATGGCCGAGGTCGGGGACGTCGAGGGGGTCGACTCCACCCTGGACCCCTTCACCACGGAGCAGCAGAAGGCGGACGGGCAGCAGGACCTGGAGGACGGCCGCGCCGAACTCGAGGACGGCCGCCAGCAACTGGAGGACGGCCAGGCCCAGCTGGATGACGCCGTGGCCCAACTGGACGCGGCGCAGACCGAGCTGGACTCCGGTCAGGAACAGCTCGACGCCGGCCAGGCCCAGTTGGACGAGGCACGCACCCAGGCCGAGGCGGCCGGCGCCCCGGCCGCGACGATGGCCCAGCTCCAGCAACAGCAGGCCGCCCTGGACGCCCAGCAGGAACAACTGGACGCCGCCCGCGCCCAGCTCGACGAGGGCCGGGGCGAGATCGAGACGAACCAGGCCACCCTGGACGAGTCCGCCCAGGAGCTGGCGAACGGCGAGACCGAACTGGCCCAGGGCGAGCAGATGCTCACCCTCACCCAGGACTACCGGACCGTGTCCGAGGACGGCACGGCCGCCGTCGGGACCGTGTCCTTCACCCTCCCGGGGATGGAGGTGGACCAGGCCGTCAAGGACGAGGTCGTCTCCGCCCTGACCGAGGCGGACATCGCCGGCGTCGAGGTGCTGCCCGCCAACGACCTCTCCCAGGCCATCCCCCAGATCGTCGGGCCGGCCGAGGTCGTCGGCCTGGTCATCGCCGGCATCGTGCTGTTCATCATGCTCGGCACCCTCGTGGCCGCAGGCCTGCCGATCCTGACCGCCCTGATCGGTGTGGCCATCGGCGCCGCCGGCACGCTGGCGTTCTCCGGGATGGTCGACATGCTGTCCGTGACGCCGGTGCTGGGGCTGATGCTCGGCCTGGCCGTGGGCATCGACTACGCCCTGTTCATCATCAACCGCCACCGGCGCCAGCTCAAGGACGGTGTCCCGCTGCACGAGTCCATCGGCCTGGCCACGGGCACCTCCGGCAACGCCGTGGTGTTCGCGGGCCTGACCGTCGTCATCGCCCTCGTCGCGCTCAATGTCACGGGCATTCCGTTCCTGGGCCTGATGGGCACCGTGGGCGCCGTCTGCGTGGCCCTGGCCGTGTTGATCGCCATCACCATGATCCCGGCCCTCCTGGGCCTGGCGAAGTTCCGGGTGCTCTCCACGAAGGAGCGGGCCGCCGCCGACGCGGCGACGGCCGCGGCCACCAGTTCCGGCAAGCACGCCGCGGCTGCGGAGCACTCCGCCCCCACTGGCCGGGCACCCCGGCCGATGTCCACGGTGCGCGCGGTCCTCACCGCCGTCGGATCCGTCCTGCTGCTGGCCGTCATCGCCATCCCGTTCTTCTCCATGCGCCTCGGCCTGCCGGACGGCGCCTCGGAGCCGCCGGAGTCGGCCAGTTACCAGGCCTACGAGACCCTGGGCACCAAGTTCGGCGAAGGCCGCAACGGCCCCCTCGTGGTCACCGCTGACCTGCCGGAGGGTCTGACGGACTCCGAGATCGTGGACGAGCAGCTGGCCGTCGCGCAGCAGCTCCAGGGCATCGAGCACGTGACCTCCGTGGTCCCGGCCGCCGTGTCCGAGGACAACGGCATGGCGATGTTCCAGGTCATCCCGGAGGGCGGCCCGAACGCCGTCTCCACCGAGGAACTGGTGCACACGCTGCGCGCCACGGAGCCGGAGTCAGAGTCCACCCACCTGGCCGTGGCCGGCACCACCAGCGGATTCGTGGACGTGGCGGAGAAGCTCGCCGACGCGCTGCCGCTGTACCTGGGCGTCGTCGTCGGGCTGTCCCTGATCATCATGATCGTGGTGTTCCGCTCGCTGTTGGTGCCGCTGATCGCCACCGGCGGGTTCATCCTCTCCGCCTTCGCCGCGATGGGTGGCGTGGTGGCCATCTACCAGTGGGGCTGGCTGGCCTCGGTCTTCCAGGTCCACAACCCGGCCCCGATCCTGGCCTTCCTGCCGACGATCATGGTGGGCGTGCTGTTCGGCCTGGCGATGGACTATCAGCTGTTCATCTCCACCGGCATGCGTGAGGCCTACGCCCACGGCTCATCGGCCCGCGTGGCGGTGCAGCAGGGGCTGAAGGCGGGCCGTTCCGTGGTCATCGCCGCGGCCATCATCATGATCAGCGTGTTCGGCGGCTTCGTGTTCTCCGAGTCCGCCATGATCCGGCCGATCGGCTTCGGCCTGGCGTTCGGCGTGCTCGTGGACGCCTTCGTGGTCCGGCTGCTGCTGATCCCGGCCCTGATGCACCTGTTCGGCGACGCCGCCTGGTGGCTGCCGAAGTGGCTGGACCGGATCCTGCCGAACGTGGACGTCGAGGGTGCCTCGCTGGAGCGCAGCCACGGCTACTCGGATCCGGAGCTGGCCGGCGCTGAGGGAGCTGATGATGGCGGGGCAGGCGGGCCCGGCGGATCCGGCGACGGCGGAGACGGCCGGGGCCGCGACGATGACCCGGCACTGACCCGGGCCTGACACCGCATCACCACCGCAGTAGGGCGGGGCGCATCACGGATGTGCCCCGCCCTGCTGCGTAGGCTGTGGGCTATGACAGAGTCGCCCCAGCCAGCTGCACCGTTCGTCCCGGGTCCCGGGGAATCCGTGGTCGTCTATCTCGAGCCCGACGCCGGCCCGGCCGGCGTCGGCGTGAAGCTCCGCGTGGACGATCCCCGCCGACCGGCCATCCTGGTCACCGACCAGGGCTTGACTCGAGGGGACGGCGTGTTCGAGACCATGACCGCGGTGGCGGCTGAGGGCGCCGGCCCAGGCTCAGGCTCACCATTGCGGGTCCGCAAGGAGGACTCCCACCTGGCACGGCTGGCCACCTCGGCCCAGGCCCTGGAGATTCCCCTTCCGCCGGCCGCCGATTGGCAGCGGGCCGCCGCGGCGGGGCTGGAGGCGTTCGCCGCCGGCAACCCCGGCGTCGACGCCGTGGTGAAGCTGGTGGCCACCCGGGGTCCGGAAGGGGCACCCGGCGGAGGGCACTACGTCAGGGCTGAGGCCGGCGTCGAGCGCCTGACCGGGACGTATTGGGTGCTCGTCTCCCCCGTGTCCCCAGGGCTGGTCGCAGCCCGTGAGCGCGGACTGAAGGTGCTGCTGCTGGACCGCGGTGTGGACTCCGGGGTGGCGGAGCGCGCGCCGTGGCTGCTGATGGGCACCAAGTCGCTGAGCTATGCCGTGAACATGGCCGCTCTGCGTTACGCCGCGTCCCAGGGGGCGGACGACGTCATCTTCACGTCGTCAGACGGCCAGGTACTGGAGGGGCCCACCTCGACCGTGCTGATGGCCCGGCGGATCCCGCAGCAGGACGGCAGCACCGGGATCGAGCTGGTCACGCCCCTGCGCAGCTCCGGGATCCTGCCCGGCACCTCCCAGGGCACCATCTTCGCCGCCGCCCAGGCCGCCGGCTGGCAGCTGGGCTACGGGCCGCTGGAGCCTTCGGACCTGGTGGATGCCGATGGGGTCTGGCTGGTGTCCTCCGTGCGCCTGGTCGCCCCCGTGACCCACCTGGACGGCGAAGAAATCCCGCAGGACGCCGAGCTCACCGAGCTGCTGAACGGCTTCCTGGCCGAGGACCGGGAACCCGGCGAGCACGGACCGTGACCCCTACGCCCACACGAGGTTGAAGGCCCCGGTGGCCACGGACAGGCCCACGGCAAGCGCGGACAGCCCGAGGCCTCCCAGAACCACCCAGGCGTCCACCGCGCCGAACCGCGACTCCCGCGCCCAGGTACGGTCGCCGGTTCCGAAGCCCCGGGCCTCCATCGTGATGGCGAGCTTGGTGGCCCGGCGGATGGCCTGCACCATGAGCCCGAAGACCTGACCGAGCCAAGAGCCCAGTCGGCGCAGCGGATTGCCTCCCGTCCCGACGCCACGGGCGCGCCGGGCCTGGCCGAGGGTCCGCCATTCCTCCGTCAGCACGCCCAGCAACCGGAAGGCCGCCAGCGAGCCGAGCACGAAGCGGGCGGGCAGTCGCAGCCGTTGGGACAGGGCGTCGGCCAGGTCGGTGGGGTCCGTGGTGATGAAGACCATCACGCCCGGCAGCGCCACCGCGAGGATGCGCAACCCGGTGGCCAGCCCGGCCAGGACCGAGCCCTCGGAGATGCTCACCGGCCCCGCCTCGAACAACAGGGCCCCGGAGTCCTCCCCGACCAGCGCGGTCCCCCATGCGGACACCAGCGCGGCCGCCACCAGCACCCAGGCCCGGCGGAAGAATTCTCCGACCCGGATCCCGGACAACGGCAAGAGGGCCACGGCGGCCACCAGCACGATCCCGGAGGACACCCAGTCCATCGTCGCCACCAGCACCGCCGTCACCGGCAGCAGCGCCGCGAGCTTGGCCAGGGGGTTGGCACGCTCGAAGACCGAGCCGGCCTCCGGGCGGGACGGAGCAGTCCGTGCGGCACTCGCAGACCGGGCGGAGGTGGTTCCGGCGCGCGGCGAGATCGGCAGGGTCATGATCGCGCCCCTGACTCCCCTGAGTTCACCGGATTCACCGGATTCACCGGCACCGCGGCCACCGCGGCCAGCTCGATCGTCCGGGCATCGAGCGCCGCCGCGAAGTCGGCGTCGTGGGTCACGGCCAGCACCGAGCGGCCCTCGGCCACCAGTCCGCGCAGCAAGCCCGTGAGCACGGCCCACGTGTTGGCGTCCTGGCCGAAGGTCGGCTCGTCGAGGAACACCATCTCGGGCCCGGCCGCCAACACCGTGGCCACGGACAGCCGCCGCTTCTCCCCGCCGGAGAGCGTGAACGGGTTGACCTCGGCCAGCGATTCCAGGTTCAGCGCCGTCAGCAGACCGTCCGCCCGCTGGGCGGCCTCCTCATCGGTGAACAGCCGTTGCCCGCTCTCGGGGTCGCGGGCATGGCGGGGCCCGAACAGCAACTCGTCCCGCACGGTGGTGGCGACGAACTGGTGCTCGGGCTCCTGGAAGACGGTGCCGATCCGGCTGACCAGGTCAGCGGCCTTCCACCGGTACGGGTCGTCCGGCAGGTGGCCGGCCCGCTCCCCCTTGAGCGCGGCGCCCGCCGTCAGCGTGCCCGCGTGGGAGGGGATCAGGCCGGCCAGGGTCAGCAGCAGCGTGGACTTCCCGCTGCCGTTGGCCCCGGTCACGACGACGGCCTCGCCGGCCCCCAGCTCCAGGTCCAGGTCCGCCTGGACCGGCGTCGGGGTCGGGCCGAAGCGCCGGCGCCATCCAGGTGTCACGGGTTCCCGGGAGACGGCCAGGCCACGGGCGGTCAACAGTGTCCCGGAGGGGGCCGCCGTCGGGCTGTGTGCGGACGTGGAGGTGGGGGTCATCGGTGCCGGAACGCGGCCGGGCACCCAGACGCCCGCCGCGGCCAGCTCGTCCCGGACGCGGCCCGGGGCCAGGAGTTCGCCCGGGGAGCCGTCGTGGCTGATCCCGCCGCCGGGCTCCAGGACGAGCATGCGGTCTACATGGTCGGCCCAGATCGCCAACCGGTGCTCGACGACGAGCAGCGTCGCCCCGCTCCGCTCGACCACGGCGAGCACGGCGTCGCGGACCTCCAGCACCCCGGTCGGATCCAGGTTGGCGGTCGGCTCGTCCAAGAGGATCAACGGCGGGCGCATCGCCAGGATCCCGGCCAGGGCGAGGCGCTGTTTCTGCCCGCCGGAGAGTCGCGAGGTGTCCCGGGTCAAGCAGATGCCCTGGTCTTCGCCCAGTCCCACGGCGTCCAGGGCGTCCCGGACGCGGCCCCAGATCTGCTCCCTGGGCACCTGCAGGTTCTCGGCGCCGAACGCGGCATCATCGCCGACGCGGGACAGGATCACCTGCGTCTCGGGGTCCTGCTGCACCAGCCCGGCGTGGCCGCGCAGCTGGCGGGACACGGCGCCGTCCACCTGCAGGGACCCGGTCTCCTCGGACTCGTCCGCGGGGTCCAGCACCCCGGCGAGGGCGTAGAGCAGGGTGGATTTGCCGGCGCCGGAGGGCCCGGCCAGCAGGACCTTCTGCCCGGCCGGCACCTCCAGGTCCAGCCCCGCGACGGCGGGAACCGGCCGGCCGGCGTGGCGCCAGCCCCAGCCCGCCGCGGTGATGCGTGCTCCCGGCACCGCTCAGGCCACCGGCTCCTGGTGGGCACGGCGGGAGGCCAGGGCGGACAGGGCGCCCGTGGCCGCGAGCCCGCGCGTGGCCAGCCAGGACAGCAGGCCGGCGATCACCACCCCGGACACGCCCACCAGTCCCACGTAGATCAGCTTCCAGTCCAGCGTGTACTCGGGGAACCAGTTGAAGATGAACGCGTCATTGATGCCGCCGAAGAGGCCGGTGAGCAGGCCGGCGAGCAGGGCTACCGGCAGCGTGAAGCGGCGGTAGAGGAAGGCCAGCAGGATCAGTTCGGCGCCGAGGCCCTGGATCACGCCGGAGGCCAGCACGGTCAGGCCGAACTGGGAGCCGAGCAACGCGGAGACGGTCGCTGCGACCAGTTCGGTGAACAGCGCGGCACCGGGCCTGCGGATGATGAGCCCGCCGAGCACGGCCGGGAAGAGCCACATCCCGGCCACCAGGGCGGAGGACGGCGGGAAGGCCGCGAAGGCGGGGCTCAGTCCGGCATAGGCCAGGTTCCACGCCCAGAAGATGACGCCGGAGGCCACCGCGATGACGGCGGCCACGACGATGTCCACCACCCGCCAGGAGCGCCGGTTCGGGGCGCTGCGGGACGCCTGCCCGGCGCCGGTAGTTCCGGTTCCGGTTCCGGTGCCTGCGGACGGCGCGTGGCCGGCGTCGGGCCCGGGGGTGGAGCCGGAGTGGTGCGGGGTGTTGCCGGTCTTCATAGAGACCATGTGGTGTTCCTCCTCAAGGATGCAAGGAGGGGGACGGAACGGTACGCCACGGACACCCGCACGCGGATGCTGCCGGACGGTTCCTGACGTTCCATCAGAGAACTCGACTTCCTTCGCCGGTGCTAGCCGGAGCAGGTTCGAGGGTCTGCGCTGAGCGCACTCTCAGCACCCGAAGGTGCTCCCCTGTCGTTCACAGTGTCCGTCCATCATAGTCCACCCGGGGCGCGTCTGGGCCGGTGAACCGTTAGGCTGACTCTGAACGCGCAATGACCACCGTCAACGTCCTGGAGGAACCCGTGAACACCCTCGTGGAAAAGCTCATCGCCACCGGAATCACCATCGGCGGTGGCATCATCGGCACCAAGGTCGTGGAGTTCGCCTGGAGGAAGATCACCGGCCATGACGCTCCGAAGGACCTGGACGACACCGAGGCCAACATGTGGAGCGCCATCACCTTCGCCACCATCTCCGCGGGCATCTCCGCCATCATCCGCGTCTCATCCAAGCGCGGCGCGAACTCCGCCGTGAAGGCCATCCAGTCCCGCTCGAAGAGCAAGGCCGGAACCGCCGAGGTCTGAGGTCCGACGCCGGCCGGACTCGGACCGGTTCAGCTCACCGGCGGCGACGGTCGCGCCAAGCGAGAGATGCCCGGACTCAGCCGGCCCAGCGGGGCGGGTTCAGTCGCGGCCCTGCTGGTCGGTCGGGTCGTCCTTCGGGACGGTCCGCTGGTCGTGGGCCGTGGCGGCTGGCTTGCCCGCGTCGTCCTGACGGGCGACCACGTCCGCGAGTTCGTCCACGTAGTGGAATTCCGGCTTGAGGTGCTTGGTGCGGTAGCCCGCCCGGCCCACGAGGTGGGCGGAGACCGGCGCGGTGAGCATCTGCAGCACCCACGCCAGCACCAGTATCGGCACCCACACCCACGCCCGCCAGGCGAAGGCCAGGGCCATCAGCATCAGCAGCAGCCCGAGCACCTGGGGCTTCGTGCCGGCGTGCATGCGGGAGAGCTGGTCCGGGAACCGGAACAGGCCGATCCCGGCCACGGTGGACATCAGGGCACCGAGGACCAACAGCACGGCGGCGATGCCGTCGGAGATCTGGATCCAGTCCAGGTCAGGCACGTTCACTGGGCTCCTTCCTGGCCTCGGCCACGAACCGGGACAGCGTCACCGATCCCACGAATCCGATCACGGAGGCCACCACCACGAACACGATGTTGTCCGTGTGGTGGTTCACGGCCATCTCCACGCACAGCGCGGACGAGATGACGATCAGCAGCACATCCGTGGCGATGGCCCGATCCAGGATCGAGGGCCCGCGGACGATCCGGTAGATCGCCGCCAGGGCGCCCACGCCCAACAGCACCAGGCAGATGATCCCCGCCCCTTCCAGCATCGTCATCCGAGCCTCCTCCCCGCCGTGGCGTCGGCGCGACGCGCCTCGTCCTCCCGCACCAGGGCCAGGTCCGCCTTGGTGCCGATCGCCCGGACGATCGCGGCCTCGGTGCTCAGGGCCTGGGCCCGGAAGGCCTCGACCGCCTCCGCGTTGTCCACGTTCAGGCAGTGCAGGTACAGGGTGGAGCTGGGCCGGTCCACGTCGATGACGAGGGAGCCGGGCACCAGGGCCAGCGCATGGCCGGTGAGCGTGACGATCAAGTCATCGTGGCTGCGCAGCGGGACCGCCACCACGGAGTTGACGATCTTGGGCCCCTGCGTGATCGCGTCCCAGGCCACCGAGATGGAGGCAGTCACCACGTGCCACAGGAACCGTAACGTGAAGACCAGGGCATACCAGAGATTGAATCGGTCCGAGAAGTTCACCCGCGGCAGCCGGTAGAAGCTCAACGTCAGCATCGAGAACACGACGCCGGCCAGCAGCACCCCCGGCGAGAAGTCCTGCCAGAGGGCGCCCCACGTGAGGGTCAGCCCCAGGAGGATCGGCCATTGGCTCCAGAAGGAGCGGCCGCCGTCCTGGTCGTCCGAACCGGTGCTCATGGCTGCCCCCCTTCCGTGCTGTCGCCGACATCATGCCCCTCGGAATCCCCGGGGATGGAATCCAGCACGCCTGGCCCACCGTTGTCCTGGTCCGGGACATGGATGCCCCGTTCCTCCAGTCCACCCAGGTCCCGCTCCGCCTGGGCGGCGGCCTCCGGGCCGAGGACCGCCTCGATATAGGGCGTGCGCAGGAGCATGTCCGTGGCGGCCCGGTCGGAGAACGCGTAGAGCGGTCCGGCGAACACGGTGAAGGCCAGGCCGAAGGCCACGAGCGCGATCGTCGGATAGACCATGCCGCGGGCCGGTCCCTTGGCGATCTTGGTCGGGGTCTTGGTCTGGGTCAGGACCTTGGTACCGGCGTGCGTTGGGGTTGTGGTCTGGGTCTCGACCGCGACAGCCCTGGCGCTCCGGCCGGCGCGCCGGGCCTCGGTCTCCTCCAGTGCCAGGACGAGTTTGGCCGGCGGGTGCTCCACGTCCTCCACCCGGCGCCAGAACGAGCGGGTCCACACGCGGACCATCACCAGCAGGGTCAACAGGGAGGTCACCACGGAGGCGGCCACGAGCGCCCACGCCATGCCGTGATCCGCGCCCACGCCGGCCTGGATCAGTCCGACCTTGGCGAGGAAGCCGGAGAACGGCGGGATGCCGCCCAGGTTCATGGCCGGGATGAAGAACAGGATCGCGATCAGCGGTGAGATCTTCGCCATCCCGCCGAGACGGTCGATGTTGGCGGATCCGGCCCGCTGCTCGATCAGGCCGGTGACGAGGAACAGGCCGGTCTGCACGGTGATGTGGTGCACCACGTAGAACACCGTGGCCCCCAGCCCGAGCACGCTGGCCATGGCCACACCGAAGATCATGAAGCCGATGTGGGAGACGAGCGTGAAGGACAGGACACGCTTGATGTCGTTCTGGGCGAGGGCGCCGAGGATGCCGACGATCATCGTCAGCAGCGCCACCCAGAGCAGCAGTGAGTTCACCCGGTCTCCCGGGAACAGCAGCGTCTCGGTGCGGATGATCGCGTAGACGCCGACCTTGGTGAGCAGGCCCGCGAATACGGCGGTCACGGGCGCAGGGGCGGTCGGGTAGGAGTCGGGCAGCCAGAAGGACAGCGGGAACACGGCGGCCTTGATGCCGAAGCCCACGAGCAGCATCACATGCAGCACCATTTGGACGTCCGGGTCCAGCTCTGCCAGCTTCACGGCCAGGTCGGCCATGTTGATGGTGCCGGTGGCGCCGTAGATCATGGCGATGGCGATCAGGAAGAGCACCGAGGAGATCACCGAGACCACCACGTAGGTCACGCCGGCTCGGACGCGCGGACCGGTGCCTCCCAGGGTCAGCAGCACATATGAGGCCGTCAACAGGATCTCGAACCCGACGTAGAGGTTGAAGAGGTCACCGGCGAGGAAGGCGTTGGACACGCCCGCCACGAGGATCAGGAACGTGGGGTGGAAGATCGAGACCGGCCCGCCCTGGTCCTGGTCCGTGATGCCCTGCGCGGAGGCGTAGATCAGCACCGCGAGCACGATCGCCGAGGACACCACCAGCATCAGGGCGGAGAACCGGTCCACCACCATCGTGATGCCCCACGGGGCCTCCCAGCCGCCGAGGAAGACGGCCACCGCCCCCGTGTCCCACGTGGCGGCCAGCAGCAGGCACTCGAGGAGCAGGGTCAGGGTGATGGTGGTGACGGTGGTGGCGATCTGCGCCTTGGGGCGGCGGACCAGCACGAAGGCCAGGGCTGCGCCGAGGATCGGCAGCAGGACCGCGAGGGGTGCGAGGGAGACGATGTCCAGGTCCATCACTCACCGTCCTTCGGGTCGCGGCCCCGTGGTCGGGACCGGGGGCTGCCGGAGCGTTCGTCCTCATCCGGAAGATGGTCGTCATGTCCGAGCGAGCCGACGGGGTGTTCGCCCTCCTCCGGTTCGTGCCGTGAGCGGCGGCCGCCGCCCGGCAGGTGCCGGTTGGCGTCCGTCTTCACCTTCACCGTGCCGTCTGCACGGTGGCGGACCGCCAGGGCACCGGTGGAGGGGTTGATGGCCGTGGCGTGCTCGTAGTCCGCGTTCGGGTCCTCGTTCTCCTCGATGAACTCCGACGGCTCCTCCAGCAGCTCCGCATCCTCCTCCGCGTCGAAGGAGGACTGCTCGGCGACCTTGACGTCCTCGGTGTCCACCAGGACCTCGTCCCGCCGGCCCAGCTTCCAGGACCGGTAGATCATGCCGAGCATGAAGGCCGTGATGGCGAAGGAGATCACGATCGAGGTCAGGGTCATGGCCTGAGGCAGCGGATCCGTGTAGGCGCTGGGATCCACGCCGTCCTCCACGAGCGGGGCCTGGCCGGGGGCACCGGCCATGGTGAGGATCAGCAGGTTCGTGGCGTTGGTGATCAGGATCATGCCCAGCAGCACGCGGGTCAGGGTCCGCTCCAGCAACAGGTAGATGCTGACGGCATACATCACACCCATGACCAGCAGCAGCACAATGTTCACGCTCATGGCGTCACCGTCCCGGTTCCCGTGGTTCCCGCGGCACCGGTGGACCCGGTGGTGGACGTGGTCGTCGTGCCCGCCGGTGAGCCGGTGGCGGAGGTCGTGGCGGTGCTGGAGGTGGCCGTGCTCGAGGTGGCTGCTGCAAGGCCGGCGCGGGCATCACGGCGGCGCTTCTCGGCCTCCACGAGCGCCGTGCTCTCGACCTCGTGGCGGCGGTCCACCTCCGAGCCGAGGGAGCGCAGGACATCGATGACGAGGCCGACCACCACGAGGTAGACGCCGATGTCGAAGATGGTGGCCGTGACGAACTTGACGTGCCCGAGCACCGGGAGGGTGAACTCGATGATGGCCGACTGGAACACCTGGCCGCCGAAGAACAGCGGGACCATGCCGGTGACGGCGGCCAGGGCGAGTCCCGAGCCCAGCAGCACGCCGGCGGGGATCGGCATGGCCTGCTCGAGCTCGTAGCGGCCACCGGCCAGATAGCGGATGGTCAGGGCGAGGCCGGCGATCAGCCCTCCGGCGAAGCCGCCGCCCGGCGTGTTGTGGCCGGCCAGCAACAGGTAGATGGACAGCAGGATAATCACGTGGAACACGAGCCGGGTGACCACCTCGAAGATGATGGACCGGCGCTCCGGGGCCACGGTGCGGCCCGCCACGAGCCACTGGTCCTCATCCACGATGGCGAACTTGCGCAGAGCGGCCAGCTGCCGGGACTCGGCGGGACCCTTGGGACTGTAACGGCCCACCGACCCGGAGGCCACCTTGTCCAGGTCGCCGGTGCGGCGGTCCCGGTGCTGGATGAAGATCAGCGAGGCCACCCCGGTGGCGGCCGCGGCGAGAACGGTGAGCTCGCCGAACGTGTCCCAGGCACGGATGTCCACCAGCAGCACGTTGACGATGTTGGCGCCGCCACCGTCCTCGTAGGCCAGCCGCGGCATCTCCAGGGAGATCGGGTCGGCGGTCCGGGAGGCCATGACGGTGATGGCCACCCAGATCATCACCAGTCCGAACAGGATGCCGAGCACCGCATGGGCCCAGCGGATGTTGGTGCGGTCCCGGGTGTACCAGCCGGCCGGCAGCACGCGCAGGCCGAGCACCATGGCCACCAGGACGATGGACTCCACCAGCAGCTGCGTCAGAGCCAGGTCCGGGGCACCCTGCAGGGCGAAGATGGCCGCCAGCCCGTAGCCGCACACGGAGACGAGCAGCACCGCCATGAAGCGCTTGCGGGCCCGGATCGCGGCGATGGCGCCGGTGATGATGGCCGCCCCGACGAGGATCTGGGCGACGGAATCGCCCCACGTCCAGTTCGCGGAACTGAAGATGGACGCGGCCATGCCCGCGCCGCCGTCGTGCTCGTGGGGGAACAGCAGCGCCAGCAGGGGTGCGATGAAGGCGACCGCCAGGATGATGAACAGGTAGAAGCTCAGGGAACCGCGCTGGGTGCGGCCGGTGACCCAGACGGCCACGTCATCCAGCCCCCGGAGCGTGGAGCGGTAGAGGCGCTGGGCGTCCACCCAGGAGGGCACGGCCTCCTGGAAGCGGGCCACTGCGTCCCTGATGGCGTACAGGGCTAGACCGAGCAGGACGATGCCCACGGAGATGGCCAGGATCGGCGTGAAGCCGTGCCACAGGGCCAGGTAGGCGGGCTCGACACCGGGCTCGAGCGCCGCCATCGATCCGCCGAAGGCCACGGGCAGGGCGTCCATGACGGTGGGGATGAAGGCGCCGACCACGCAGGCAAGGGCCAGCAGTGCGGACGGGCCGAGGGCGCCGGCCGTGACGGGGCCGTGGAAACGCGTGTCCGCGACGGTCTTCAATTCGCCGTCCGTGCGGAGCTTCTTGGTGGCGAACGCACCCCAGACGAAGCGGGCCGAATAGGCCACCGTCAGGACGGAGCCGAGGGTGACACCGACGAGCGGGGCCCAGGCCCAGACGCTGGCCCAGAGCCCGCCGCCGGAACCGGCCTCGGCCCAGTGCAGCAGTGCTTCGAGGACGGACTCCTTGGCGACGAAGCCGAAGAGCGGCGGGATGCCGGCCATGGAGGCGGCGCAGATGACAGCGGTGGCGGTCAGCCAGGGGTGATTCCGGCCGACCCCGGAGAGCTTGGCCAGATCACGGGTGCCTGCCTCGTGGTCGATGATGCCGACGACCATGAACAGGGGAGCCTTGAAGAGGGCGTGGGCCACCAGCATGGCCAGGCCGGCCATGGCGGCGTCCTGATTGCCGAGCCCGTTGGCGACCATGAGGAAACCGAGCTGGGACACGGTGCCGTAGGCCAGGACCAGTTTGATGTCCGTCTGGCGCAGAGCCCGCCAGCCGCCGACGAGCATGGTCCAGAGGCCCACGCCCAGCACCAGCGCCTGCCACCAGCCGGACTCCGCGAACGCCGGGGCGAGCCGGGCGACGAGATAGACGCCGGCCTTGACCATGGCGGCGGCGTGGAGGTAGGCGGAGACCGGGGTCGGGGCGGCCATGGCTGCCGGGAGCCAGAAGTGGAAGGGTGCCTGCGCGGACTTGGAGAGGGCCCCCACGAGGACGAGCACGATGGCCCACTCCATGAACGCGCCGCCGTAGGGACCGGCCATCAGCTCCTGACCGCGGGCCACGATCTCGGAGAGGCGGTAGGTGCCGGCGGCCTGGCCGAGCATCACCAGTCCGACCAGCATCGCCAGACCACCGAAGGTGGTGACGATCAGGGCCTGGATGGCGGACCGGCGGGCGAAGATGCGGTGGGCGGAGTAGCCGATCAACAGGAACGAGAGGACGGAGGTCAGTTCCCAGAAGGTATAGAGCACCATCAGGTCGTCCGTGGTGACCAGACCGAACATGGCGCCGGCGAAAGCGATCAGCTGGGCGCCGAAGGCCGCATTGCGCGGCTCGTTGATCGTGAAATACCGGGCACAGTACGCGAGCACGAGGGCGCCGACGCCGAGGACGATCAACCCCATGAACGCGGCGAGGGCGTCCATCCGGAAGGACAGGTTGATGCCGAGGTCGGGGATCCACTCGTAGGTCTGGACGAGTCCACCGGGAGCCGCCGCGGGCGGGGAGGCCCCCGAGTTGACGGCCTCCTGCGCCTGGAGGACGGCCGGCAGCTGGAACAGGAGCCAGACGAAACCCGCGGCCGGGACGGCGGCGAGGACATAGAACCCGTTGCGATCCGCGACCCGGAAGACCAAGGGGGCCACGAGTGCCATTGCAAAGAGCGCAATGAGCACAGTCAGCACGGGGCGGCCTCCATCTTCGGGGTGGGGGGTCGGTTACATCCTACCGGGCGCGCGAAGACTCGACTCGCCGATTATTCTCGTGGCGTCAAGGGAATGCAAACAGTTTGTCCAGTGTTTATTCAGGGGTTAAAGGGTGTCCTCGACCTTCGGGTCCCGCACCCTGACCAGCAGGGCCATGCCGGCGATCAGCACCAGCAGGATGGCCGGGACCATGTACCGCGAGTCACCGGTCAGGGCGATCCCCACGGAGATCAGGGCCGGCGTCAGGAAGGACACCGCACGGCCGGTGGTGGCATAGAGGCCGTAGATCTCCCCCGCCCGTTGCTCCGAGGTCAGCCGGCCGAGGAACGACCGGGACGAGGACTGTACGGGTCCCACGAAGAAGCACAGGAGCAGTCCGAAGATCCAGAACGCCGTGGTCGGGGTCAGGGTGATCTCCAGCCCCAGAAGCTGCGCCTCCAGGGTGCCGCTGATGAGGAAGAGGATCCCGGCAGTGATGATCAGCCCCACCAGCGACCCCATGATGACCCGCTTCGGCCCGATCCGATCGTCGATCCAGCCACCGGCGAAGGAGCCGGCGGCGGCCACCACGTTGGCGGCGATGCCGAAGATGAGAATGTCGGCCGGGTCCACGCCGTAGACCGTGGTGCCGAGAATGGCGCCGTAGGCGAAGACCGCGCCGACGCCGTCACGGAACACGGCCGAGGACGCCAGGAACCAGAAGGTGTTGCGCTGATGCCGCCACAGCCCCAGGATGGTCCGCCAGAGACGGCGGTAGGACTCGAGCAGGCTGACCTTCTCCTCCTCGCCGGAGCCCCGGTGTTCAGGGGCGCTGAAGAAGAGTGGCAGGGCGAAGACGATGAACCACAGGGCTGAGAAGAGGGCCACCACACGGATGTTCATCGCGTCGTCGTTGGTCACCCCGAGCCAGTGCGTGTCCCCCGCGATGAAGCCCACGTAGAGGATGAGCAACAGGAAGATTCCGCCCACGTAGCCGGCACCCCAGCCGATGCCGGAGACCTTGCCGATGGTCTTCGGCGTGGCCACCTGCAGCAGCATGGCGTTGTAATTCACCCCGGCGAACTCGAAGGCCACATTGGCGGCGGCGATCAGGACCACGCCGAGCAACAGGTACGCCTCGTCCGGGCGGACGAAGAAGCACAGGGCCGTGAGCAGGATGACCACGCCCGTGTTGATGCCCAGCCACAGCTTGCGCCGGCCACCCCGGTCCGAGCGCTGGCCCATCACGGGAGCGGTGAGCGCCACCACGAGGCCGCCGATCGCGTTGGCCGCGGTGAGCCACTGCGTACCCCGGTCATCCGGCCCGAACGAGTCGGAGGCCAGGTAGGTGGCGAACACGAACGTCACCATCACGGCATTGAAGGAGGCGGAGCCCCAGTCCCACAACGCCCAGGCGGTGACGTGCTTCCGGTTCAGCGGGCGGTCGATCGGACCGGCATCCGCCATGGCCGTGGGCGACGCCGGTGCGTTGGGTGTGCTCATGCGGGCATGCTACTTGGCGGCCGGGTCCGGACCGTGAACGACCGGCGACGACGCGACGGCATTCCCGCCGCCTGGCCTCCACATCAGTTGCTGGATGACACCCCGGTGTTGCGGTCTAGCACCGGGACGCGTCTCGAGGCACCGGACATCGTTCGCCTCGGACAGGACGATCCACCTGACGTGGTGTAGTGGGACTGGAGCCGCCCAGCGCAAGGGCATCACAGCCCATCGCTCACCGGTGCCAGAAGAGGATCGGGCGCAGTTCCGGCGGCTGCCACTGACCAGCCCGGCAAGAACCTGGGTGGACATGGCCCGTCTCCTGGACCTCACCGACCTCATCATCCCGACTCACCACCGGGGACGTTGACGAGGCTGGCCCTGGTGGATGCAGGCCTTCCCGAACCGGTCGTGCAGCAGCAACTGATCCTTCGAGCTGGCAAGGCGACCCCCGTCAGCGTTCGATGATGGTCCGGTGGAAGTTCTGGTGCGAGCGGGATGCCGTGGGGCCACGCTGTCCCTGGTAGCGGTTCACGTAGGGGCCGGATCCGTAGGAGTGCTCGGCCGGCGAGGACAGCTGGAAGAAGCAGAGCTGGCCGATCTTCGAGCCGGGCCACAGTTTGATCGGCAGGGTCGCCATATTGGACAGCTCGAGCGTCACGTGCCCGGAGAAGCCGGGGTCGATGAAGCCGGCGGTCGAGTGCGTCAGCAGGCCCAACCGGCCCAGCGAGCTCTTTCCCTCCAGTCGCGCCGCGATGTCGTCCGGCAACGTGACCTGCTCATAGGTGGAGCCCAGCACGAACTCCCCCGGGTGCAGGATGAACGGCTCCTCGGGATCTACCTCGACCAGCCGGGTGAGTTCCTCCTGCGGCTCGGCCGGGTCGATGTGCGCGTACTTGTGGTTGTCGAAGAGCCGGAAGAACCGGTCGAGGCGGACGTCCACGCTGGAAGGCTGGACCATGTCCAGGACCAGCGGATCCAACTGGATACGTCCGGCGCTGAGTTCGGCCCTGATGTCGCGGTCTGAGAGAAGCACCTACCCAAAGTAGCGCAGGGCCGCCCAAGGTGCAGAAGCAGTCCAGAAGCGGACAGTGCCTGAGCTCCGTGTCCCGCAGTGACCTGCGGGGGAATCCGTGTAAGCTGGACTGCGCGTGACAGGCCGATGAGGCCGTGTCCTGCGGGCGTAGCTCAATGGTAGAGCGCTTGCTTCCCAAGCAAGATACGCGGGTTCGATTCCCGTCGCCCGCTCTCTTTCTGCCCGGAGTGAGCCCCCTCCGGCCGGATCCAGCCTCCGGGGCGGAACCGCAGGGGAAGGGGATGCCGGTGTTGGAGGTCATCTCCGGATTCACGGTCGTCTGGGTGATCATCCTGGTCGGCTACGCCACCGGACGCTCCAGGGTCCTCGGCGAGCACGGTCAGCCGGTCCTGTCTCGTCTCGCCTTCTTCGTCGCCAGCCCCGCACTGCTCTTCGACACGCTCTCCGCCGCTGACGTGCAGTCCGTGCTCGGTCCGCAGCTGCTGGTCGCCGGCATCTCCGCCTTCGCCGCCGCCGGCCTGTACCTTCTGCTGGCTCGGTTCATCCTGCCGAAGCGCGACGGCTCGGAGACCGTCATCGGTGCCCTGAGCGCCTCGATGGTCAACTCTGCCAACCTGGGCATCCCCATCGCCGCCTATGTCCTCGGCGACGCCGCCCTCGCCGCCCCGGTGCTGATCTTCCAGCTCGCCATCTACACCCCCATCTACGTGGCCTCGCTGGACTCCACCACCTTGGCCGAGGCGCGCCGCCGCGCGGCGGCGGCGGACAGTGCACCGGAGCACGACGCCGGCCGCTCGTCCGGTCCGAAGCGCCCGCCCAACCGGTGGGTCGCCTTCTGGCGGCAGGTCGGCCACATCGCGGTGAATCCGATGATCATCGGCTCGGTGCTCGGACTGGTCTTCTCGGCGACCGGGTGGGTCCTGTCGGAGCCGATCGCCGAATCCGTCAGCCTGATCGCCGGCGCGTCCATCCCGGCCATGCTGCTGGCGTTCGGCATGTCCCTGGTCGGTTCCAAACCCTTCGAGAAGGCCGCCGGCCGCCGGCCGGACGTGGCACTGGCCTCCGCCATCAAGTTGCTGATCCATCCGCTGCTGGCCTGGGTCGTGGCCGGACCGCTATTCGGGATGGAGGGCAACGAGCTGCTGATCGCGGTCGTCCTGGGCTCCCTGCCCACGGCACAGAACGTGTTCGTCTCGGCCTCCCGCTATGAGACCGGCATGGTGGCCTCGAAGGACACGATCCTCATCACCACGATCGTGGCGATCCCGGCCATGATCGCCGTCGCGCTGATCTTCGCCTGAGCGCGGTCCGGGTTGGCCCGGCTCAGCCCCTGATGCCGCGGCGACGCGCGACCTTCGCCCCGGCCCGCCACAGCAGTACGAGCCAGAACGCCAGGAACGCCGCGAGGCTGATCTGCAGCAGCACCGCACCCCACGGGGCGACATCCCCGCCGGACTCGACCAGGCTGTCACCCAGGCTCATGCCGGCGTTGAAGGATGCCAGAAAGTACGCGGGCCCACCGCAGGCCAGCAGGGCCAACCCCAGCAGCGCCACGTGGACCACCGCCCCGCCGGCTCGCACCATCCAGGTCACCAGTACCGCCGTCAGGACCACGCCCAGCCCGAGGACGATGATCACCGGCGCGAGGTGGAGTGACTCGCTGGCCTCTTCCATGGCGTGGCGGATCTGCCCCAGGGTCATCCCGGGCACGGCCGCCAGCGGGTTCCACACGAGGATCTGCAACGCTGCCACGGTGGCGTAGGCCACCACCACGAGGAATACCACCACGGCCGCGTAGCGCTGCGACGAGTGCATGCTGCCCATCCTAGGATGGCAGTCATGCCAGAGGTCAGAGACGACACCGCCGCCCGGGCCGACGGTCAGCCGGCGATGGACGGACCCGGAGGACGAGACACCGGCGCACCAGGAAACCGCCGTCGCCGGACCCTGGGCCCGGCCTGGGCCTGGTGGGGCGGCGGAGCGGCGGTGGCGCTGGTGGCCGGCGGCATCGCGATCGCCACGGTGAACACCACCGTCTACTCCCCCGAGGCGCAGGTCGAGGACTACCTGGCAGCCCTCGCCGCTGGGGAGGGCGGGACCGCTGTGGCCCTGGCCTCCGGTGATACTCCCGAGCTCGCGCCCGGCACGGCCACAGATCTGTTGCAGGGTGAGCCGCTGATCTCCGGCATGGCGGCCCTCGGAGAGCTCACTGTCTCTCCCGGTGAGGACACGCCAGAGGGTCGTTCGGCGGAGGTCCTGGTCGGTTACACCGTGGACGGCGAGGAGCACAGCACCACCTTCACAGTGGAGAAGACGGGCCGCGATTGGCTCTTCTTCGATCGGTGGCGACTGGCGGAGGTGCCCGTGCAGTCGGTCCAGGTGGCGCCGACGCAGGTGCCGACCGAAGCCGCGTCCGGACCGCTGACGGCGACCGTGAACGGCGTTGAGGCTCCCCTGGTGACCGAGCAGGGGGAGACACCCGGGCGTTCCTTCGCGGTATTGCCTCCGATGGTGGTGGAGGCCGGCTTCGAGAGCACCTACCTGCAGGCCGAGCCGGCCCGGCTGATCGTGGACCACACCGCGGCCGCGGGCTCAGACGGCTCAAACGGCTCAGACAATGCCACCGGCACCGAGGCGGACACCGCCGCCCCGTCGGCGGAATCCCTCACGCTGAACCTGCCGCTGGAGTACACGGATGCCGTCTCGGCCGAGGTCAACGAGCAGTTGGACCGTTTCCTCGCCGGGTGCACGGAGCAGAAGGTCCTCAACCCCGCCGGCTGCCCCATGGGCTACGACACGGTGAACCGGATTCCGCCGGAGTCGATCGCGTGGTCCCTGGCCGGCGACCCCCAGGCCGGCGTGCACGAGCTGCCCGCCGAGGGCGACGATCCCACGGCCGTGGCTCCGCTGGAGGCGGAGGCCATCCTGTCCCTGAGCGAAATCGACTTGATGACCGGCGAACAGCGCACGGTCGAGCATCGCGAACCGTTCACGCTGGAGGCGGACCTCACCGTCACCCCGGACGTGGTGCGCTACACGCCGAACGTGCCCTGACGCCGTCGGGCAAGACGACGGTCAACGACGGGACCGCATCTCTTCCCCGGGACTTTTGACGCCGCTACGGTGGTCGCACCAGATGCGCATGACGGAACGGTGTTCATGATGCGCAACGTCTGGCGAGGCGGTCCGGCCGTCGCCGCGGCAGCCTCCCCGCCGCCCACAGCGCCCAGAGGATGACCCCCATGCAGAACACTCACCCGAACGTCCCCTCGATCGACCAACAGGACCGCACTGTCCCGATCAACCTCCGGCAGTCCGGCCCCACGCCGGTCCAGATGCTGATCGACACCCGCGTGCGCAAGTCCCCCTATTGGCAGCTGTCCATGGAGGCCGGCTGCTGGCGGGCCTCCGTCTACAACCGCATGTACCACCCCCGTGGCTACGTGCCGCCGGAGGACGGCGGCATGATGGTCGAGTACGACTCCCTCGTGAACCACGTAACCCTGTGGAACGTGGCCGTGGAGCGCCAGATCCGCGTGCTCGGCCCCGAGGCGGAGGCCTTCGTGGACTTCGTCATCACGCGCGACGCCACCAAGATCCCCGCGATGCACGCCCGCTACGTGATCCTGTGCAACGAGGCCGGCGGCGTGCTCAACGACCCGGTGCTGCTGCGCGTGGCCGAGGACGAGTTCTGGTTCAGCCTCTCCGACTCCGACCTGCTGTTCTGGCTGCAGGGGGTCAACGTGGGCCGCCGGTTCAACGTGGACATCCGCGAGATCGATGTCTCCCCCGTGCAGGTCCAGGGCCCGAAGTCCCTGGCGCTGATGACGGACCTCTTCGGCCCGGCCGTGGCCGAGTTGCCGTCCTACGGGCTGCTGGCCGGCGAGGTGGCCGGCTGCCCCGTGATCGTCTCCCAGACCGGGTTCTCCGGGGAGAAGGGCTACGAGATCTACCTCAAGGACTCCACCCTGCACGCCGAGACGATGTGGAATGCGGTCCTGGAGGCCGGCAGGCCCCACCAGCTGGCCGTCGTCGCCCCCGCCCACCACCGGCGGATCGCCGCGGGCATCCTCTCCTGGGGCCAGGACCTGGACCAGGAGACCCTGCCCTTCCAGGCCAACCTCGGCTACCAGGTGCCCCGGCAGAAGACCGCCGACTACATCGGCAAGGCCGCCCTGGAGGCAGCCCGCGCGCGGATCGAGGCCGGCACCCCGCCGTACACCCACCAGCTGGTCGGGATGCGGCTCGGCGGCAGGCCCATCGACGACTACGCCCCGGACTTCTGGCTCATCAGCGTCTCGTCTGCCGCGCAGAAGGCTGGGGAGAACACCGGGCACGACGCCGGCCCGGGCGAGCCGGTCGGTTACGTCACCTCCCCCTGGTTCTCGCCGGAGCTCGGCCACAACATCGCGATGGGCTACGTACCGGTGGGGCTCACCGCGGTGGGCACCGAACTGTGGGTGCACCTGCCCGAGCAGTACGCGGAGGAGACCGGCCGGCCCGTGGCGGCCGAGGTGGTAGAGGTGCCGTTCCGCCCCTCGGTCAACCCGAACCAGCGGGAGATCCTGCGCCAACGGGGGCTGGATGCCGCCGTCTGAAATGGAACCGGCCGAGAACGGTGGCGCCGGTGGCGTGCAGTCCGTGGACCGGGCTGCCACGGTGCTGCAGATCCTGGCGCGCGAGGGCCAGGCCGGGGTCAGCGACATCGCCGCGGAGATGGGGATCCACAAGTCCACCGTCTCCCGACTGCTGGCGGCCCTGGTGGCCCGCGAGCTCGTGCAGCAGGACCAGGGCCGGGGCAAGTATCAGCTGGGGTTCGGCATCCTGCGTCTGGCCGCCGCGATCCCGGGGCGGCTGAACCTGGTCCAGGAGGCCGGTCCGTTCCTGCGGGAGCTGGCCGCGAGCGCCCGGGAGACGGTGAACCTGGCCGTGCTCCGGTCCGGTTACGCTGTCAACGTGGACCAGGCCCGGGGGCCCTCCACCCTGGGCACCCAGGACTGGGTGGGCAGCCTGACACCCCTGCACGCCACGAGCTCTGGCAAGGTGCTGCTGGCCGCCCTGACTGCCGAGGAACGGGGCGCCCTGCTGACCGGCAGCCGTCTGCCGCGGTTCACCTCCCGGACCCTGACCAGCCGGGCCCGACTGGAGGAGGAGTTGCTCGCGGTGGCCCACGCCGGCTTCGCCACCACATGGGAGGAGTACGAGATCGGGCTGGTCTCCCTCGCCGTCCCGGTCCGCGATCACCGCGGTGTGGTGATCGCCGCCATCAGCGTCTCAGGCCCGGAGTTCCGCTTCGACCCCGAGGATGCCGGGATCCTGACCCAGCTCAAGGACGCCGGCCTCGCCGTCAGCCAGCAGGTGGGCTACTCCCCCGTTTGATTCCAGGGTTGGCGTTGTGATCGACAAGCGAAAGTCCTGCAGCTTCTCTCGACCGGATCCGAGGCCGAGAACCGGGATGATGAAAATTCGAGGCCGTCGTGTTCGCGGTACCTGCGAATCCGCCGGTGCGGACGACTCCCCCATGGTGGAGGCCGTGCGGCCGGATGTCGGGGAGGGTCAGTGGCCGGGTCCGGTGACGATCCTGTTCCGCTCGGATGCGTGTGCGCCACCCTTCTTCGCAAGTGTGGAGCATGCCTCCTCGATGTCTCGGGCGAGCGTGTCGACGTGCTCGCGGCTCAACGTCTCCTTGACCAGGGCTCGCATGATCGTCACGTCCTGGGCATTCGGCGGCAGGGTGTATGCCGGCACCATCCAGCCGCGCTCGGCCGCGAGCTGCCAGGCGATGTCGAACTCGTCGTACCCGGTGTCCTCGGCGAGCCGGAACGCGACCAGGGGAAGTTGCTCCGCGTCGACGCCGATGAGCTCGAATCCGCCCATGGCGTCCAACTTCCCGGCGAGGACGCGGGCGTTGGCCTGCATATTCCGCATGATGTAGGTGTAGCCGGCACGTCCATAGCGGACGAAGTTGTAGTACTGGGCCAGAACCATCGCCGAGCCCGTGGAGAAGTTCAGGGTGAAGGTCGAGTCGGTCTTGCCGAGGTAGTTCTCCTCGAAGACGAGGTCCTTGGCCAGGTCGGCAGCCTCCCGGAAGATCAGCCAGCCGATGCCGGGATAGACCAGCCCGAACTTGTGACCGGAGACATTGATCGAGCGGACCTGTTCGAGCCGGAAGTCCCACTCGGAGTCCGGGTAGAGGAAGGGCCAAACGAATCCCCCACTGGCCGCGTCCACGTGCAGCGGCACATCCAGGCCGCGCTCACGCTTGATCCGGACCAGCAGGTCGTTGATGCCGATGATGTCGTCCTTGTGGCCGGTGAACGTGGTACCCAGCACTGCGGCGACGCCGATGGTGTTCTCATCGACATGGGGATGCACATCGTCGGGGCCGATCGTGTACTTCCCCGGCCGCAGTGGCACGATCCGCGGCTCGACGTCGAAATAGCGGCAGAACTTCTCCCACACGACGTGCACATCGCCGCCGAACACCAGGTTGGGGCTTGACGTCGGGGCGCCGGCGGCCTCGCGGCGCTTGCGCCAGTTCCACTTCAGGGAAAGCCCGCCGAGCATGATCGCCTCCGACGATCCCTGGGTTCGGGCTCCCGTCGTCTCGCCGGGCGCGTGGAAGAGGTCGGCGAGCATCCGGATGCAGCGCTGCTCGATCTCGGCCGTGCGGGGATATTCGGCGTGGTCGATGAAATTGCGGTGCAGGTTCGCCGCGATGATCCGCTGGGCCTCCGGCTCCATCCAGGTCGTCACGAAGGTTGCCAGGTTCCGGGCCGGATCACCCTCCAACGCCAGGTCCTCCGACACCAGCCGGAAGGCGTCTTGGGCGGGCATGCCGGTGTACGGGAACTCCCGGGTCGGGACCTCCTCGGTGACGAATCGGTTGCCGAACAGCGCCGCGTCGGCATCGGTCGGCTGGTAATTTTCTGACATCACTTCTCCTTCAGAGACTGTTGACAAGGGGTTATGGAAGAATTCTCCGGTCCACGGGAACAGAGACGCCGATGGATCCCGGACTCAGCATCAGCATCGCGCCGGTGAGGAAGCATAGGGCTCCCACGAGTGTGCCGAGATTGGACAGCTGGGCGTTCCAGACATCGCCGGTCGCCGGGATGATGAAGGCCGCGACGGCCGAGATGCCGAACGCCACGGAGCCGGCCATGTTGATCGCCGCGATCTTCCACACCCGGGGCCTGGGCCGGCCGGCGATGGCGCGACCGGCAGCCCGCAGCGCCACACCACTGGCAACGAGGAAGGCGGCTGACCCCAGGGCGTCGGGCCGCCACACCCGTTGCTCGGTCAGTTCCGCGGTGAGATTCACTGCCATCGCGTTGGCCGTGCTCCAGTTGAACCACAGCGTGCCGGCGAGTTGAACCGCGCCGGCGAGCCAGTCGGGATCCCGCGGCGCCCAGACCCAGAACGCGTGGCGCCGCGTGGCACCGGCGACTGGGAGTGCGTCAACGGCTTCCCGGTACTGCAGGAACGCTGCGCAGGTGAAGAACAGCGAACCGACGAAGAACGTGGCTGCACCCCAACGCGATCCCACGGCCCCGGCGTACCACGGCACCGCCCCCACTGCGAACAGGCCCGAGCCGATGATGAACAACCAGGCGATCCTCCGGTCACGTCCGGTTGAACGGCCCGTGCTCGAGACCTCTGTTGCGTGCTGGACCGTCAAGGGAGTCCGATGGTGGACGCTGCCGGCACCGTCGGGGGCCACGGACGCCCTCGGGCCCGGGGCCGGGAGCACCGTGGTGATCACGAAGGCCACCGCCACGGCCACCACCACTTGGGGCGTCACGGCAACTCCGTCCACTCCCAGCAGCAACGTGGCCAGCAGCGTCGACGTCAACGGCAGTCGCAGCATGGCTGCGCACATGGCGCCCATGCCCATGCCGATCCCTGCCGCGAGATCCATTCCGGGCAGTCCACTGGCAGCAATTCCGAGCGCCGCACCGATGAACATCGAGGGAAAGACCGGCCCACCGCGAAACGCGCTCAGCGAGAGCGCGTAGACCAAGGTCTTGCAGGCGATCAGCAGGACCAGCACGGCAAGGGAGTAGTCCGCGGCGTGTTCGACCAACTCCGGAAGTGCATCTTGCCCCGAGAACAAGACCTGCGTGAAGCTGCGCCCGGAGATCAGCTGGTACGCCATGGCCGTGAGACCGATCAGCAAGCCGAGCGCAGACGTCACCAGCACCCGGTTCAGGTGCACGACCGGACGAAGCGACAGCGCGATCCAACGGATCAACCATCCCAACAGCGCGCCGACCGCGCCCATGATCACCGCCCAACCCAACATCGCCACCGTCGGGGCCACCGCAGGCGGCACCACGGGCAGTGCTAGCGAGAAGCTGCCCCACCCGGTCCAGCCGTCCAAGCCCACGAAGACCAGCGCCCCGATGCCGGACGCGAGCAGTCCGGGCAGGGCCATCAGGCTCAGCCTCATCCCCCCGATCCCGGCAGCCTCCATGATGAGGAAGGCGCCGAGCACGGGGGAACCGAGCAGCGTGCTGATCGCTGCGAAGCTGCCGGCCGAGGCCATGATTGTCAGGGCCATCGGCGGGGCGTCCTTCCTCACCAGGTGCACCGCCAGTGCCCCGAGTCCGCCACCGATCGCGATCAGCGGCCCCTCTGGTCCGAGCACCGCCCCGAGGCTGAGCGTGGTCAGCGCCGCGAGAACGATGCCCACGAGCTCCCGGCAGCTGGGCGGGCCACTGCCCGTGGTGAATCCGAAGGCGGGCGAGTGGCCTCCGGTTCCCGGAAGATACCGGATGGTCAACGCCGTCAACAGCCCGCAGAGCACCAACCACGGAACCGGCCACCACGCCGGGGCAGCACCCCCGAGGAGGTGATGCGGCAGCCCGACGAAGACAGACCGCTGGAGTATTGCGACCACTGCGAGAAACCCGTACGCCATGATCGAGACGGGAACGCCCAGGACCGCTGCCAGCACGAGCGCGGAGATGTACGGTCTGGGACGCATCACGGCGACCGGATCGATACTGAGAGGCGACGCGGCGGGCTCGCTCATGCCCGGCCGCCCCGGGCGGATTCGGCCATCGTCCGCCCTGAGGCCGTCCCCCGGTAAACGGAGGCGCCGAAAGGGCCGGATGAGCGGGTTGCGCGGCAGAGTCTGAGCATTCCCTCTCCTTCCGCTGGCCCTCCGTTTGACGGCGGAGCCCTCAGCGAGGTCTCCTGGCGAGCAAGGCTGGTCAATCACGTTTTTTGAGCCCGGTCGATCACCAAGTCTCCAAGCTAATGCGTCCAGGTGGTGCGGTCGTCACCCCATGAGGGTGAGAGAGAACCGGTTTCAAACGGTGCTCTCCATGACGGTGCTGATGCGCGGCGTGGCCCACCAGGCCGCCGGGCGTGCGCCCGGCTGGCGGCTAAGAATGTCCGTCGACTTGTGTTCGCCGTCCACCATGCGGGTGACCCATCGGTCCAAGGGGCCATCGCCGTCGTGATCGCCCGGAGGCAGACTACGGTCAGTCACGTCGCCGCTGACGTGAGCCTGCCCGAGGTCTGAAGGTGGCCGGCCCGTGCCTGTCAGGTCGTCCGTGGCGACACCAAGTTCCTCTCCTGACGTCGCTGAGTCGTTGCATGCGGTCCCGTGAATCGTCCCTGGTTTGGTGGTACGCCTCGACGGCCAGGTGGGGGCGGCCCTCGGTCTTGCCGGACGAGTGGCTAGCCCCGCAGCCGCTTCCCGTCCGGATCCACCAGCGGCTCCGCCGTCACGGTGGCCGGGACCATCCGGTCGAAGGAGCGGATGGCAACGGCGTCACCCACGCCCACCGAGGCCGGTAGCCAGGCATAGGCGATCGGCCGGTGCACGGTATACCCGTAGGCGGCACTCGTCGTGTGGCCCACCGCCTCCTCCCCCACGAACACGGGGTCCGAGCCCATCACCACCGTGGTGGCATCGTCCACCGTCAGGCACCGCAGAGCACGACGACGGCCGTTCGCCACAGCGCCCGGCCCACCTGGGGACGCCTCGGCCTGCGCACCGCCGCGCAGCCGATCCACCGCCTCCTCACCCACATACCCGCTCCGGTCCTTCCGCACCGCGAAGCCCAGCCCGGCGGACCACGGGTCGTGCTCGGTGTCCATGTCCGTCCCCCACGCCCGGTACCCCTTCTCGATCCGCAGGCTGTTGAACGCCGCGCGCCCGGCGGCCACAACCCCCATAGCGCGCCCCGCCGACCACAGCGCGTCCCAGAGTTCCAGGCCCTCGGCGGTGTCGGCGTAGATCTCCCAGCCGAGCTCGCCCACATAGGAGACCCGCAGTATCCGCACTTCGATCCCCGCGACCGAGGTGACGGCCGCGCGGAAGTAGCGCAGGCCGTCGTCGGACAGGTCCGTCTCCGTGAGCAGCTGGACCAGGTCCCGGGCCCGCGGGCCCCACACACCGATGCAGCAGGTGCGGTCGGTGAGGTCCTCCACCCGGACCTCACCCCGCTCGGAACCAGTCCCGGCCGCGGCGTTCCAGTCCGCGGCGGCCCGCGCCAGGTACGCGGCATCGATCCCGCCGTTGGCCCCGACCTGGAACACGTCCTGCCCCACGCGGGCCACCGTGACGTCGCTGCGGATCCCGCCGGCCTCGGTCAGCATCAGGGCATAGCCCACGGAGCCGACGGCACGGTCCACCCGTCCTGTGGTCAGCTGCTCCAACAGGCCCACGGCGCCGGGTCCGGAGACCTCGAGCCGGCGCAGGGACGTGAGGTCGAACAGGGCCACGTTCGTCCGGGTGGCATAGGCCTCGGCGGCGGAGACCGGGGAGTCGTAGCGCCCGGTCCATCCCGCCCGCTCCGGCGGCACCCACTCGGCGGGCAGCTTCTCCAGCAGGGCCCGGTTGGCCTCGAACCAGTGCGGACGCTCCCAGCCGCCGGACTCCAGGAAGGACGCGCCGAGCTCCACCTGCCGGTCGTAGAACGGGGAGAGCCGCAACCGGCGCGGGGAGAGCCGCGGCTCGAGCGGATGCTTGATGTCGTAGACCTCCACGAAGGCCTGCTGGGAGGTCTCGAGCACGTAGTCGCCGGCCAGCTGCACCTCCTCGAAGCGCGCGATGTCCAGCTCCCGGAGGTCCGTCTCCGAGCCGCCGTTCACGATCAGCTCCGCCACGGCCCGCGCCACCCCGGCCGAATGCGTCACCCAGACCGCCTCGGCCAGGAAGAACCCGCGCAGCTCGGACGACTCCCCCACCAGGGAACCGCCATCCGGGGTGAAGGAGAAGATGCCGTTGAACCCCTCCCGCACCTCCGTCTCCCGCAGGTCCGGCAACAGCTCCCGGCTGGCGGCCCACGGCCCCTCGAAGTCCGCCGGGGTGAACGGCAGCTTCGAGGGCATCGCCCCGGTCACGGCGTCGTACTGCGGCAGGTCCTGGATCCGGGCGGGCATCGGCCGGTGGGCGTAGGAGCCGATCCCCAGCCGCGTCCCGATCTGCCGGAAGTACAGGTCTTCCCCCTGGTGCCGCAGGATCGGCAGGCGTGCGGTGTTCCCGGTCCCGACGGCGGCACCCTCGCCCGCCCGGCCGGAGGCCTCTCCGGTCCGGTCCCGCCACCGCCGCAGCGCGGGGACCTCGGAGGTGGTCACGTACTGGTGGGCCAACGGCACCAGGGGCACCCGGACTCCGGCCAGTTCCCCGATCTGCGGCCCCCAGAACCCTGCGGCGCTCACCACCACGTCGGCGGCGAGCACCTCGCCGTCTCGAGCACCGCCTCCAGCACCGTCTCCACCCCCGGCACCGGAGGTGCGTACCCCGGTGACCCGGCCGGCGTCGCTCTCCAGGCCCGTGACCGTGACGCGTTCGAGGAACCGGGCCCCACGGGCCTCGGCGCGGGCCCGCAGCGCCTCGACGGCAAGGACGGAGGAGGCCAGCCCGTCCGTGGGCACGTGGAGGGCGCCGAGGATCCGCCCGGCGTGCAGCAGCGGATGCAGGGCGGCCGCCGGCCCCGGGTCCAGCACCGTGGCCTCCAGTCCCCACGCCACGGCGAAGTTGGCGCGGCGGTGCAGCTCGGCGAGGCGTTCGGCGGTGGTGGCCACCTCGAGGCCACCGACCGGATTGAACGCGGGCTCGCCGGTGCCGGGGTCCATCAGCGAGGCGAGCTTGGTCCGCGTGTAGGCGGCGAGCCGGGTCATGGCACGGGAGGGGTTGGTCTGGAAGACGAGCCCGGGGGCATGGGACGTGGAGCCGCCGGTGAGCGGGATCGGTCCCCGGTCCAGGACGGTGATGTCCGTCCAGCCACACGCGGTGAGCTCGTCGGCCAGGTTCGCGCCGACGATCCCGGCGCCGATGATCACGACCCGGGGGGACTTCGAGAGTGTGTGCATGTTCCGCATCCCTCAACAGCGTTCACGTACTGCAACCGTGAACCCCGGGTGAGGGGTGCGTCAAGGAATCCCGGCGCGAAGACCGGCCAAGGCCTGCGAAGACCTGCGACGTCCGGCTGAGGCCTGCGTGGGTTTAGTGGGCGCCGCGGTCGGACAGCGACTTGCCCCAGGCCTCGATGGCCTCCCAGTTGCGGAAGTCGCCGTACTGGCCCTTGACCAGCTTGATGCTCAGCTTGTCCAGGAAGCCGAGCTTCTCCTCCGTCAGGGCGCCGCGCAGGTAGGCGGTGTCGCGGGGTCCGTAGGACTCGATGGTGGCCTGCAGCCGCGGGTTGATCGAGGGCGCGGCGCCGGAGGCGAGGATGAACAGGGACTTGTCCGCCAGCTCGGCCCGATGGGTGTCCAGGAACGCCTTGCCGGTCTTGTCCAGCGCATTACGGTAGATCGGCAGGGCCACCACGACGGCCTCGACCGTCGCGAGCCACTTCGGGGCGTCCTTCGGGTGCTCCACCACGGTGGTCACGCCCTTGTTCACGCGCAGGACCTGGGCGATCCGTTCGGCGATCTCTCGGGTGGATCCGTGCTGTGAGGAGGCTACAACCAGGGTGGTCATGGGACATCGGCCGCCTTCGGGTGTCGGGTGCGGTGCTGGCGCTTGTCAGTGTATCCCGCGCAGGTCCAGGTCCAGGCGGGTCTCCGGCGCCGGACCGCCTGCAGCGGTCCCGGCCGCAGCCGCTGTCGCCGAGTCGGACTCCGTCTCGGCGCCGCCGGTTCCGGGGTGCACGGTCACCGGGATGCCCCAGTCCTGCTGGTAGAGGTGGCAGGCGGCATGGTCCGGGATCGGCTGTCCCTTCTCGCCGTCACAGGAGGCGGCGCGCGCGGTGATGTGCAGGACGCCCTCCGCCACCTCGGGGTTGATCCGCAGGGTGCGGTGCAGTCCGGTCGAGGTTCCGTCGCCGCCCAGGAGCAGGTTCTCCGGGGAGGAGGAGATCTTCAGCTGCGTGGGGTCGCCCCAGCGGTCGTCCAGCTTCTGCCCGGTGGGGGCCTTGAAGGCCACCGCCAGCTCCACCTCCCCGGCGGCGATGGCGGTCCGGGGACGCTGGGTCTGCAGGGCGCCCTCGTCCACCTGCAGGTATTCCTCCGGAACGGACAGCCGCACCAGCTGGTGGGCGTTGGTCTCCACCACCACGATCGAGGCGGGGTTCCCCTCGGCGTCGGGTTCGACCAGGATGTCCGAGGGCTCCTTCAGCCCGCGGGCCAGGGTGGACACCTCGGCCTCCGTGGCGCGGCCGTCAGCGGCCACCCCGGCCGGGGCATACCGGCGGATGGCCCCGTTGTAGGTGTCCGCCACCAGCACGGAGCCGTCCGGCAGGGCGGCCACGCCCAGCGGGTGCTGGAAGCGCGCCTGCTCGGCGGCCCCGTCGCGGAAGCCGAAATCGAACAGTCCGGTCCCGACGGCGGAGTCCACCTGGCGTCCCCGCGCCTCCGAGCCGGTGGCCGGCGCACCGCCCGGGGTGATGGACCGCAGGGCGGAGGACTCGGAGTCCGCCAGCCACAGGGTGCCGTCCGCCGACTCGGCCAGTCCGGAGGTCTGGGCGAACCAGGCCACGTCCGGAGCGCCGTCCTCGAGGCCTTCCAGGCCGGTGCCGGCGTAGACGGCGAGTTCCGCGGTACGGGGGTCGAAGCTGAAGATCTGGTGGGTGCCGGCCATGGCCACGATGAGGGTGTCCTCGGCGGTGGACCAGAGCACGTCCCACGGGCTGGAGAGGGAGGTCTGCAGCGGATCGGTGCCGAACGGCTCAAGAGACACCGACGCTTCGCCCTCGCCGGATCCGGCGTCCGCGGAGCCGCGGGCCCGCTCCGGATCGATCAGGCGCTGCACGCCGTTGCCGGCCAGGGTGGTCACGGTCCCGTCCGCCAGGTGCACGCCGCGCAGCCGGTGATTGACGGTGTCCGCCACCACCACGTCGTAGCCCACCGCGGCGGCCACGTCCTCCGGCAGCAGGGTCAGGCCCTGCGGCTCGTTGAAGAGGGCTGTCTGCGGCCCGCCGTCCGTGATGCCCTTGCTGCCCCCGCCGATGGTCCGCAGCACGGTGGTCAGGTCTTCGCCGAGTTCGACGAGCCGGTGGTGGCCGGTGTCCGCCACCAGGAACGTGCCGGGTTGCGAGCCGCGGGCGCCCAGGGCGATGGCCTTGCCGGGGAACTTCAGATCACGGGACACCGGTTCCGGCGGGACGTAAGGGCCGTTGCCGCGGTGCAGGGTGCCCTTGGCCTCGTGCTCCGCCACCAGCTCGTTGACGAGGGAGGTCAGCCCGGCCACGTGGCCCTCACCGGAGAGGTGTGCGGCGATGTAGCCCTCGGGGTCCACCACCACCAGGGTGGGCCACGCGCGGGCCGAGTAGGCCTGCCACGTGGTGAGGGTCGGATCGTCCAGCACGGGGTGCTGGACGTCATAGCGTTCCACGGCGGCGGCGAGCGCGTCCGGGTCCGCCTCGTGGTCGAACTTGGGCGAGTGCACGCCCACGGTCACGAGCACGTCATGGAACTCCGCCTCCAGGGGCCGCAGCTCATCCAGCACGTGCAGGCAGTTGACACAACAGAAGGACCAGAAGTCCAGGATCACAATTTTGCCGCGCAGCGACTCCAGGTCCAGGGCCGTGCCGCCCGTGTTCAGCCAACTCCGGCCGACCAGCTCGGAGGCACGCACTCGGGACGAGGCCCGGGGAGTGACCACGGCGGGAGCGGCATCAACGGGGGCTGCTGTGGTGACCGGCTGGTCGGCAGAGGTGCTCATGGGCTCCATTCTCGCCCCGGCCTCACCTCGGTGGCCAACGCATGAAGTCATACAACGCCCACGGCTGAATCGGGCCTATTCCTCGTGCCCCTGATCGCGGCTCATCTGGCCGTCAGCGGGCGGCGTCTCCCCCGGCGGCACGCTGCCACCGCGGTCCAGGCCGGTGACGTTCTCCTCCGCCGGGTCCCGGTTGGCGGACTCGGCCTGGTCCTCGGAGGACGTGTCCCCGCCCCCCTCGGCCGGCTTTCCCGGCTGGTTGGCGGCACCCGAGACCCCGCGCTGGGGCTGCTGGGTGCCCCGTTCGTCGAGTTCGTTGGTCTCCGTGTCCCGGAAGCTGTCATCAGGCTGGGGCTGGGTGGTGCTCACGGCGGGCTCCTTCGAGTCAGTTCTGCCGGTCAGGGGTTCCGTGCGGCCATCCTGACAGCATCCCGGGCCGCGCGTGAACCCTTGTGGTCCACGGTGGGGCCAGGGGAAGTCCTGGGGTGGATCAGGGGCGGCCCAGGGTCGGGCCACGGCGAGGCTCAGAGCGCCCCTTCGGCGGCAGCCAGGATCTGCTCGGCGATGGCGGTGAACTCCTCGCCGGCCACCTCCGAGTCGCCGATGAAGGAGACCATGACCACGTGCTCGGCCGTCTGTCCGATCAGCACCTGCGCCGTGGTCGCGGTATCCCCGCCGGCCGGGGTGCGGGTCCACACCAGGCCGGAGTCCGCTCCCTCCGCTGCGGAGGTCCGGGCGGTGAAGTCGAACGTGGACTGCTGGAGGTTGGAGTCCGTGACGGTCATCGTCAGCTCGGGACAGTCCGCCACGAGCCGCTCCACGTTGGCCAGGTGCTCCTCCACCACTCCGGCGTCTTCGAGGGAGGCGACCTCCACGGTGCCCGTCCCAGCGAACGTCTCGGAGCCGAAGTCCAGCCGGGAGGCATCCGCCTCCGGCATGAGGATGGGCGACCAGTCCACCGCCGTCAGCGGGGATTTGCAGCGGGCCGGCTCCACCGTGGTGCCGGAAGAGTTCGTCTGCCGCAGCCGGGCGTCCTCACGGGTGGCAGCGATCTCGGTGTCCGTGGCGGAGACCTGGTTGGTGAAGCCGAAACTGGCGGCCCGCTCTGCGGCGGCGCCCACCGCGGCCTGGTCCGCCCGCGCGTCGGCGGCCTCGGTTGCGTCGGGGTCGGCGGAGGCCGGGCCCGACGCCGGCGACCCACCGTCCGTGGTCGTCTCGCCTTCCCCGCCGTCTCCGCTCTGGGCGTCGGCACCAGCGCTCGGCGCGGCGGTACCGGACGGATTCTCCGCGGTGATCCCGTGCGGGTTGGCGGGGACGTCGGCGTCGGCGCCCTCCTGGTCACCGGCACCGCCCGAGCAGCCGGCGAGGACGAGCATCCCGGCCAGGCTCAGGGCGGCCATCCGGGCACCCGGCCGGATCATCCGGGCAGGTCCGGAGATGGTCAGGACGGCCGGGGTGCGGCGGGGGGAACGCGTGGTCATCGGCGGGGCTCCTCGTTCTCGGCAAGGTCTTCATACATGCGGTTCCAGGCCTTGAGCTCTGCCTCGTCGTTGAGGTCAGCCTTGCGGTCCAGCCGCTTGGTCTCCTTGGCGTCCGTGCGGGACCACATCACGGCCACCGCCACCGCCATGAGCACCGTGGGCACCTCGCCAATCCCCCACATCACGGCGCCGCCGATCTGCTGGTCGGCGATGGCGGAGAGGCCCCAGTCGCGGCCGGTGGAGCCGAACCAGGAGGCCTGCAGCAGGGATTCGGAGGAGGTCATGGCCACCCCGATGAACGCGTGGAAGGCCATGGTGGCCAGCAGGATGACCAGCCGCATCGGGTAGAGCGCCTTGCGCGGCAGCGGGTCGATCCCGATCATCACCGAGGCGAAGAGGTAGCCGGTCAGCAGGAAGTGCACGTTCATGAACTCGTGTCCGAGGTGCTCCTGGAGCGAGAAGCCGAAGAACGGCGTGTAGTAGAAGACCAGGATCGAGCCGGCGAAGTTCACGGCGGCCACCACCGGGTTGGTGATGAACCGCGCGAAGGGTGAGTGCACGAGCCACAGGATCCACTCACGGGGGCCGCGAGAGCCGTCCGTGCGGCTGGGCAGGGAACGCAGCGCCAGGGTGACGGGGGCGCCGAGCACCAGGAACATCGGCGAGATCATGGTCAGCGTCATGTGGGCCACCATGTGGGCGCTGAACAGGACCTGGCCGTAGATCGCCGGGGAGCCCGAGGTCACCCAGAACAGGATGGTCAGGCCGACCACGAAGGAGATCGTGCGCAGCACGGGCCACCGGTCCCCGCGGCGGTGGAGCCGGATGGTGGCGCGCACGTACCAGAGCACCAGGAACGCGATGATGGCGACCCACAGCCAGTCGAAGCGCCACTGCGTGAACCAGGTCTCGAAGGTTAGCTCCGGGGGCAGGTCGTAGCCGGTGAGGATGCGGGCCGGGGAGGCATCCGGGGCGATCTCCTCGGGGACGGGCGGTGAGGTGCGGGAGAGCACGGTGGCCAGCCCCATGATCGCCGCCATGATCGCCGCCTCCACCGCGATCAGTTGCCAGAGCAGGCGCTTGGCGGCCGGCGGCGGGGCGCTGGTGCCGGTGGCCAGCCGCGGGATGACCCACAGCCGGTGCATCAGCCCGATCAGGCCGAGCAGCACGGAGCCCACGAGCTTGGCCAGCACCAGCACGCCGTACGGACTGGCGAGCTGTTCCAGCGTGTTCATCCGGATGGCGGCGTTGACCACTCCGGACAGGACCACGGTGACCAGTCCCAGTCCGGCCAGGAGCGAGTAGCGGCTGACCACGGTGTAGATCAGCGGTTCTGGCCCCTGTCGATGGGCGGAGGGCTTGCCGCTGGCGCCGTCCGGCCCGTGCAACCGCGGGGAGATCAGGGCCAGGACGATCAACCCGCCGATCCAGACGACCACCCCGAGCAGGTGCAGGCCGATGGAGTTGACGGCGCCGTTGTGGTCATCCCCGGAGGCCGAGTGGCCGATGAGGGCCAAGGGCACGATGCCGACCAGGCCGAGCAGGGCGGTCCACGCCAGACCGACCGTGGAGCGGACAGCCAGCGTCAGCGAGGTAATGACGGCGGCGAGGACCGTGACCACGGTCCAGGCCTGGCCCACGGAGATGTCCTGCAGGTATCCGACGAGGCCGGAGGTGAAGGAGACGCTGGGGTCCAGGGGCATGCCGGCGAGGTCCGAGTAGGACAGCACGAGTACGGCGAGGGCGGACAGCGTCCAGACCACGGAGGCCGCCGTGGCCACCTGCATCAATCGGGTGAAGGCCGGATGTTCGCCGTCCTCTCCACGGTGAGCGCGCCGGCCCCGGGAGGGCGGCATGATCGCGCAGGCGAAGATCAGCGCGCCGACGGCGGTGGGCATGGCCAGGTTGTTCACCATCTCGGCCACCGGCAGTCCCCAACGGGTCAGGACCCCGGGGTCGGAGAGCTGGTCCACGGCCAGGATTCCCGTCCAGGCGGCGGCCAGCACCAGGCTGACCGCGCCGACGACGCCGGCCACGGGCCACAGCCACACCGGTGCGGCGGTGTCCCGCTCAGCGGTTGGGGAAGATTTCACAGTATCCATTCTCTCGCAGGTGGTTCCTGCCGGTGGCGGCCCGGGGCGGAGGTGTCTCGGGCCGGCTGATGCGGTGCCGTCCAGCCGTGCCGTGACAGATCAGCGGTCGCTGGTTCCCGTACCGCTCGACCCTCCGTCGGTACCGTCGCCGCCGTTGGTTCCGTCGGCGTTTCCGGCGCCGTCCCCACGGCTCGAGGAGCCGGCGTCGATGGCCCTGGCCTTGCGGAACACCATCAGCATGGCGACCACGACGACGAGGACGCCGCCGATGGCCGCGGGCCAGACCCAGCCGGCGACGGGGCCGGCGGGTGCCTGGCTGTCCTCGGCCGTGGCCTCGCCCGACGCCGGGTCGGTGGCCGCGGTGCCGGGTCCGGCGGTGGCCGCCGTGGTCGCCGTGGTCGCGGGATCCTTGGCATCAGTGGCGGTGGTGCCGCCGTCGTCTGCCGCGGCACCCGCACCATCGGTGCCGGCCTCACCCGGGGTGGCGTCCGAGGAGACCGACGCGTCCGGGTTCGGCACACCGCAGTCCTCCGGGGCGGCCGATTCGGGTGCGGCAGGGTCCTCGAGGGTGAACTCGTAGTCCTTCTCCTCGGAGTGGCCGTCCGAATACACGATGCGGTAGTCCACCGTGTATTCGCCATTGGGCAGGCCCTCGCACACAGCGGCGGTGAGGTTCGCGCCGGCGACCTGGGCTGCGCCGTCCTGCCACTGGTGACCGTCCTCGTCCGTGACCGTCACGAGGTTCTGGATGCCCTGGCCGGTGGTCAGGTCCCCGGAGAATTCCAGGCCGATCTCCGCCGGGGCTTCGAGGACCGCGGTGCCGGCCGCCGGGGTCGCGGACAGCAGTTGGTCGTGGGCCGCCGCCGGGGTGGCCGTGGCCACGGCGAGCAGCACGGCGGCCGAGACGGCGGCCGTGCCGGCGCCGATGCCGCGGCCGGTACGCGGGGATCGTGCAGGGGTGGTGGTTCTGTGCGTGTTCATGGTGTCCTTCACAGCCCGGGCCGAGAACGGCTCCGGGCAGGGGTGCCGGAGGGAGGGTGGGGTTGTCCTGGCCGGCGGATCCGTGGATCAGGCGGCCAGGGCGAACTCCGGCGGACCACGCAGACGTTGGGATGCCAGCAGCACCTCATCCGGCCGGCGCGCCACCCGGACGGCGCGGACGGCCACCCGGCGGACGGGGACAGCGGGGACCCACCGGGCCAGCCGAGCGCCCGGCGACCGGAGGACGAGCCCGACGGCGAGGTCCGCCACCCGCGCCGCGAGCAGTTCGCCGCGGCGCAGGACCAAGACGGTTCCGACGGCGGCCAGCACGTGGGCGAGCATCATCGCCGCGGAGAGCGTGGTCAGGGCGTCGTCGGCGACCGTGGGGCCGGGCACACCGGCCAGGGAGCCGGAGCCGAGATCGCCGGCAGGGTGGGCACGGCCTGCGGACCCCGGATGACCTGCATGGCCTGCATGACCTGCGGCTGTCCTCAGTCTGCTGAGGGCGCCGGCCTCGGCGGGCACAGCGGCGATGGAGTAGAGCCAGTGGAAGAGCAGTTGGCTGGCGCTCACCGCGGCGGCCAGTCGCCACCAGGACAGCCGGCGACCGGCCAGGGCGGTGCAGAGGGGGCCGGCCAGCGCGAGGGTGAGGATCCAGACGATCGGTGCCGGGCCGGCGTCGTGCAGGTGGTCCGGGACGGGGCCGGGCGCGGTCAGGTCGACCGAACGCGTGGAAAGGGACGCAACGGTGTGCGATCCGGCGGCCCAGAGGGTGGCGACGACGGCGGCCGCCCAGCCGCGCAGCAACCGGGCGGGGCCGCGCGCGGGGGCGGCGCGGGGCGCAGGGTACCGCGCAGGACGTGTGGCCACCGTGCACCTCCCGGGCGTCGAGCGTTTGGACCGTCCTCTATGCTACGGGGATTCTACCGGCTGTAGAAAACCGCGAGCCCGGGGCGGACGAGGGTCCGGGGCCTCCGGTGAAGGTTCAGGACGGCTGTCCGGACGGCCTGCGCAGCCCGGGCGTCAGGTCGGTCCCGCGGCACCGAGGCGTTAACCGACGAAGGCGCCCCACCCAGTGGAGCGCCTTCGTCGAGGGCCGGTGGCCGGACCCGTGAGGGCCACGGCCGCGGCCGTTCTGGATCACTTGCCGGTGGCAGCAGCCTTCAGCTTGGAGCCAGCGGAGATCTTGACCGAGTGGCCGGCCGGGATCTGGATGGTCTCGCCGGTCTGCGGGTTGCGGCCGGTGCGGGCAGCGCGATCGGTGCGCTCGACGGCGAGCCAGCCGGGGATGGTGACCTTCTCGCCCTTGGAGACCTGGGCGGAGAAGATCTCGAAGACGGCATCCAGCACGCCGTTCACGGCGGCCTGGGAGTTGCCGGTCTTCTCGGCGGCGGCGGCGACAAGTTCACTGCGGTTCATAGCCATGTGTCCTCCTGGACTTCGATGGTGGTTTCCCTTGGCCCGAACCGGTCAGATCCGGGCGCGTGCTTCGAAAGCTACCACCCGAAAGCGCCGAAACACGCCGTGGAAGCCTGTAAACACGCGGATTCTGGGCGAATTTCCGCAAATTTCCGCCTTCAGGGGGTCCCACAGCGGCGAAGGGCCCTCTCCGCGGAGGAGAGAGCCCTTCGGCGAAGGGCCCTCTCCGCAGAGGAGAGAGCCCTTCGTCCCAGGGGGCCAGGCCACGGTGGGCCAGGCCTGCCGGCCGGGTGGTTCCGGCCGGTCAGGAGGTGCGCCCCGGAAGACCTTCTGGAGGGATGACGGCACCCGGGACGGAGAATGGCCGAAGGGGTGGCAGACCCAACGGTCTGCCACCCCTTCGGATGGTGTGCTTGGCGCCAGAAGGCACCGTCACCGGGCCAGAGGCCGGCGGGTTGTCACCGGGTAGACGTCACCAGGACGACTTGGTGATGCCCGGCAGCTCGCCACGGTGGGCCATGTCGCGGAAGCGGACACGGGAGATGCCGAACTTCTGGAACGTACCGCGCGGGCGGCCGTCGATGGCGTCGCGGTTGCGGACACGCACCGGGGAGGCGTTGCGGGGCAGCTTCTGCAGGCCCACGCGGGCGGCCTCGCGCGCTTCGTCAGAAGCGTTCGGGTCGACCAGGGTCTTCTTCAGCTCCAGGCGCTTCTCGGCATAGCGGGCAACGATGACCTTACGCTGCTCATTCTTGGCAATCATGGACTTCTTAGCCATGCCTCAGCGCTCCTCTCGAAATTCGACGTGCTGGCGTGCAACCGGATCGTACTTCTTGAGCACGATGCGATCCGGGGTGTTGCGGCGGTTCTTCCGGGTCACGTAGGTGTACCCGGTGCCGGCAGTGGACTTCAGCTTGATGATGGGACGTACGTCCTTGTCCTTGGCCATGTCAGAGCTTCACTCCCTTGGCGAGCAGGTCGGCGATGACGGCGTCGATACCGCGCACGTCAATGGTCTTGATGCCCTTGGCGGACAGGGTCAGCGTCACGTTGCGGCGCAGGGACGGAACCCAGTAGGTCTTCTTCTGGATGTTCGGGTCGAACCGGCGCTTGGTGCGACGGTGCGAGTGGGAAATGCTGTGGCCGAAACCTGGCCCAGCCCCGGTTACCTGGCAGTTTGCTGCCATGATCACTCCTCGTTGCAAGTAGTAGTAAAAGAACGGGCGGAACCCGTTGTGAAGCCTCCGGACGAACCGGGCGCTCCACGAGTCCCGCCACCAGTTGTGACACCGCGCTCTTACTGCGACTTTCCGAAGGGGTAACCAGGCTGGGTGAGATCCAACCGAAGTGCCCTATATCGCGGGGGAAGACGGTGAGTCCCCAGCCGGCGCCGGTGAAGGCTGGCCGGAGATCCGGTTACGGGAAGCACGTTGTTTTCCGATGTTCTGGCGACCCCTGCGGGACACGGGCACACCACAACTCAACGCGGCTTAACGCCGTTCCATCTTAGGGCACAGTCCCGCATCGTTCAAACCGGAGGACCTGCGCTGGTCAGGCGGGCCAGGGCTGGTCAGCCGGATCGAGACCAGACCGTCGCGCCGCGGCCGGTCAGGCGGGCCGGGGCTGGTCGTTCGCCAAGGCCGGATCCCGGAAGACCCAATGATCCGGGTCCAGATGCGCGATGATCTTGGATCCGATCCGGCCCAGGTCGGCCAGGTCCCGGTCATCCAGACTGTCCAACAGCCGTGCGCGCACGCTGGCCACGTGACGGGGGGCCAGACGGACGATCTCAGCCGTCCCCCCCTCCGTGATGACGGCCATCGTCACGCGGGCATCCTCGCTCGAGGGGCTACGCCGCATGAGGCCACGACCCTCGAGCTTGCGGGCCACATGGGACAGCCGTGACAGGGAGGAGTTCGTGCGGGCGGCCAGCTCGCTCATCGGCAACGCCTCGGCACTCTCCGAGAGCATGGCCAACACCTGGTATTCGAAGAAGCTGACGGTGCCCTCCATCTGAAGGTCTGCCTCCAGGGTGGGCATGAGCTGCATGTGGGTGGCCACGAGGGTCAACCAGGCCCGGCGCTCCGTGGCGGACAGCCAGCGGACGCCGTCGAGCCCGGTCTCCGCGGCGGAGTCCGCGCCCGGGGCCGCCTGAACAGAATCTCTCACGGGGTCCATGGTGCCATGGTGCCATTCCGCCGGCCGGGCCCGGCACGCATCACGCCACGTGACCATCCTGGTTCGCCCTGGTTCGCCCTGGTTCGCGCTGGTTCGCCCTGGTTCTCATTCGCCCGCACGGGCCCGCCGCGGCGGCACATCAGGCATGCTGGTGGACGGGAGTGTTCCCGGACACATCACTGTGGACCTCTCTCGTTGCCCGCCGGCCTGTACCAAGGAGAGTCGATGACCATCCAGCCCGTGTCCCCTGACCCGACCATCAGTGAGGACCTGCTGGCCGCCGGCCGCAAGGCCTACGACCTCGATCGCGAGCACGTGTTCCACTCGTGGAGCGCCCAGCGGACCATCACGCCGATGACGGTCGTCAAGGCCGAGGGGCCGTATGTCTGGGACGGGCAGGGCCACCGGCTCATCGACTTCTCCTGCCAGCTGATCAACACGAACATCGGCCACTCGCACCCGAAGGTCGTGGCCGCCATCCAGGAGCAGGCCGCGGACATCGCCACCATCAATCCTGCCCACGTCAACGCCGCCCGGTCCGAGGCGGCCCGGCTCGTGGCGGACCTGGCACCCGGAGACCTGAACCACGTGTTCTTCACGAACGCCGGGGCGGACGCCGTGGAGCACGCCGTGCGGATGGCCCGGGTCCACACGGGCCGGCCCAAGGTGCTGTCCGCCTACCGGGCGTACCACGGGGGCACGGACCTGGCCTTCGCCCTGACCGCCGACCCCCGGCGGAATCCCGTCGATACGGCGACGGCCGGCGTCGCCCATTTCATGCCCTCCTATCCGTACCGCAGCTACTTCAACGCGGCCACCGAGCAGGAGGAGTCCGAGCGCGCGCTGGCGCACCTGGAGCAGACCATCCTGCTGGAGGGACCGCAGTCGATCGCGGCGGTGATCCTGGAGTCCGTCCCCGGCACGGCGGGAATCTATGTGCCTCCGGCGGGGTATCTGGAGGGGGTGCGGGAACTGACGCGCCAGTACGGCATCCTGTTCATCGCGGACGAGGTCATGGTGGGCTTCGGCCGCACGGGCGAGTGGTTCGCGGTCAACCACTGGGGCGTGGAGCCGGACCTGCTGACCTTCGCCAAGGGCGTGAACTCCGGTTACGTGCCACTCGGCGGGGTCGCCCTCTCGGACGCGATCTACGAGACCTTCGCCGAGACCCCCTACCCCGGCGGACTGACCTACTCCGGCCACCCACTGGCCTGCGCCGCGGCCGTGGCCACGTTGAACGCGATGCAGGACGAGGGCATGGTCGCCAACGCCGCCCGGCTGGGTGAGGAGATCATCGGACCGCGCCTGCGGGAGATCTTCGAGGCGCACCCCTCCGTGGGAGACGTCCGCGGACTCGGCGCCTTCTGGGCCGTGGAACTGGTGAAGAATCGGGAGACCAAGGAGCCCATGGCCGCCTATGGCGGTTCCTCCCCCGAGATGAACGAGCTCGTGGCCGAGTGCAAGAAGCTGGGGCTGCTGCCGTTCCAGAACATGAACCGAATCCACGTGGCCCCGCCCCTGAACGCCCCGGACGAGGTGGTGCGCCACGGACTGGACATCCTGGACCAGGCGCTGGCGGTCACCGACCGGTACGTCACCGGCTGAGCGGGGGAGGCTCCGCGCCGGGCGCCCCGGTGCGGGGCCGACTACCGGCCGGCGGCCCGGGGCGCAGCAACGGCGGAAGCACCCCCATCAGGACCGCGATCACGAGGGCGGTGGCTCCCGTGATCCACCAGGCCACGTCCGTGGCCACCAGGACGTGGGCGATGAACGCCACGCAGCCGGCCAGCAGCAGCCCCATCCCCGCCAGGCAGATCCGCACCACGCGATCCCCGAGCGCCACGGTGCGGTTCTTGACGAGCCGGCCGAAGAACCGCCGGTGGATCACCACGGGCAGCAGCATGAGCACGGTCAACAGCACCGCCGTCACCAGCAGCGCCATGTACCACCCCTGGAGGTGGCCGGCCACCTCCGCGAACCGGGCCTGGAAGGGCAGCGTCATCAGGAACGCCGTGACGATCTGCGTCCCGGTCTGCATCACCCGCAGTTCCTGGAGCAGGTCGCTCCAGTTGCGGTCCAGCTTCTCCCCCGGCGTCTCATGCCGGAAGGCCGTCTCCGGGGAGCCGTTCTCACCGGCCGGCGCCGGGGACTCCCTCTCACCGGCCGGCTCGGGGCCGTGCGCCGCGCGGCTCACGGGATCTCCCAGCGCACTTCGTCAGGGGACTTGTCCTCACGCCAGCCCCGCCACGAGGCCTGGCGGACCCGGCCGGAACGGGTCCGGCCGGCCAGGGACACCTCGCCCACCAGGGACGGGGTGACCCACCAGGCGTCGGAGCGGTCCTCAGCCGGCACATCCGGCACGGGCGGGGTCTTGCGGTGCAGGCGCCGCAACCGGGATTCGGTCTCCGCCAGCTGGGCGGCCGAGAATCCGGTCCCCACCCGCCCGGCGTACCGCAGCTCACCCGCTTCGTCCGGCACGGCCACCAGCAGGGAACCGATCCCGCCCGACCGGCCTCCCTTGCCCTCCCGAGCCCCGATGACCACGACCTCCTGGTGCTGATGCAGCTTCAGCTTGATCCACGCGGAGCCGCGCCGCCCCGGCAGATACAGCGAGTCCCTCCTCTTGGCGACCACGCCCTCAAGCCCGAGATCGCGACTGGCCTGCTGGGCCCGGGCGAGCGTCCCGCGGTATCCCGGCGGCACGGACACCACATCCCCGTTCCCGACGCCGGCCTCCAGGACCTCTCGACGCTCACCATAGGGGGTGCGCACGAGAGAACGGACCTGCCGCCCCGAGGCGCCCGGTGGCCCCAGCTGGAGGATGTCGAACACCAGATACCGCAACTCGATCACCTCCGCATCGGCGGTGGACCCGTCGGTCTGACCGGTCCGGCCGGACCTTCCGGTGCGGCGCCCACGCCGCAATCCCCGGCTGGTGCGGCCGCTGACTTCCTGGAGCAGTCCGAAGTCCGGCCGGCCCTGATCGTCTAGGGCCACCAGCTCCCCGTCGAGCACCGCCCCGCCACATTCCTCCGCCGGCCCGGTGAGCAGGTCGGTGAGTTCCTGCACGGCGGGGTAGTCGGCCGTCAGGTCCTTGCCGTTGCGGCTGGCCAGGATGACCTGCCCGGACGACACCCCCGCCAGGAGGCGGTAGCCGTCCCACTTCATCTCGTAGGACCAGTCTTCGTCCGCCGTGAGGTCGGAGGGCTGACCGGAGGTGGCCAGCATCGGTGCGGGCAGGTCTGCCACCGTGAAGGCCGAGCTCTCCGCTGCCTTCGCCGCAGGTTTTCCGGTGGGCTTGTCGGCACGCTTCTTGGTGGGTTCCCTGGCTGGTTTCGCCGCAGGTTCACCGGTGGACTCCGAGGCGGGAGGCGTGGTGTTAGCCTCCGGCTGGTCCTGCATGAGGTGGAGCAGCCAGTTGTCCTGCCCGCCCATGCCGGGGGCGTTGATCAGGGCGTACCGCCGCGGCACCCCGCCGAGACCGCCGTCCGACCGCCCGGACAGCACGGCGATGACCTCCTTGCCCTCCCGCCACTTCTCGATCTCGATGGTCCCGGCGTCCCAGATGGTGACCTCTCCGGCGCCATACTCACCCTTCGCGATGGTTCCCTCGAAGGTGCCGTACTCCAGGGGGTGATCCTCGGTCTGGACGGCCAGCCGGTTGGTCTCGGTGTCCAGGGGCGGCCCCTTGGGCACCGCCCAGGACACCAGCACCCCGGAGTGCTCGAGCCGGAAGTCCCAGTGCAGGCGCCGGGCGTGGTGTTCCTGGATGACGAAGGTCGGCCCCTCGCCCCCGCCGAACTGCCGTTCCACCGGTGCCTGCTCCGGCACCGGCTCGGCTGTCTTGGCCGCATCCCGCATGGAACGGTACTTCGCGAGGCGGTCGGTCGCAGTGCCGGTGCCGGTGCCCGCACCAGTGCTGCGGCCGCGGGCGCCCGGCGACCGGTCGGCGTCGTCCCCGCCCGAGCCCTCGGAACTGTCCGGGCCGTCCGGCACCCAGCCGAGGGGCGCCAGCGGGTCCTGGCCGTCCGCCACCCGCTCCAGCACCTCCCCGAGCTCCAGGTGCTGCAGGTCCGGGTCCTCCAATTCCGCCCAGGTGCGCGGCGCGGCCACCCAGGGACGGTCCCGCCCACGCAGCGAGTAGGGCGCCACGGTGGTCTTGGACCCGTTGTTCTGGCTCCAGTCCACGAACACCTTGCCGGCGCGGCTGGCCTTGCGCATGCTCGAGATGACCTCGTCCGGGTGATCGGCCTCCAGCGCCTTGGCCAGCTCATGGGCCACAGCGCTGATGGCGTCCGCGTTGTGCTGGCCGTCCAGCGCAGCGTAGAGGTGGATGCCCTTGGACCCTGAGGTCACGGGAAAGGACTCCATGCCCATGTCCGCGAGGATGTCCCGGCACCAGCGCGCCACCTCGGCGCAGTCGGCCAGGCCCACCCCCTCCCCCGGATCCAGGTCCAGCACCAGGCGGTCCGGGTTGCGCGGCTGTCCGTTCCGCCCGAAGCGCCACTGGGGAGTGTGCAACTCCAGTGCGGCGACCTGGGCGAACCAGGCCAGGACGGCCGGCTCATTGGCCAGCGGATAGGTGTTGGTGTGGTCCGAGTGCGCAATGCTGCCGGTCGGGATCCAGGATGGCGCCGAGTCCTCCAGGTCCTTGCGGAAGAACACCTGTCCGGGCTTCTCCGCCGTCCCCACGCCGTCCACCCACCGCTTGCGGGTGACCGGGCGCTGGGCCACCTGCGGGATGAGCACGTCCGCCACCGCGAGGAAGTACTGCATGACCTCGGCCTTGGTGGTGCCGGTGGCCGGGTAGAGCACCTTGTCGAGGCTGGAGACGGAGAGCTGGTGTTCACCGACGGTGTAGGTCTGCCGCGCGGATCGTGCCATGTGAACCCTCCCGCAACGGTCGATCGAGGCCTAGGCTGGCGTCCATGCGAGCCGTATGGTCTGGATCTATTACCTTCGGACTGGTGAACGTGCCTGTCAAGGCGTATTCGGCGACGAAAAGACATGACGTCGCCCTGCACCAGGTCCACGATGCCGATGGCGGGCGGATTCGCTACCAGCGCCGATGCGAGGTGTGCGGGAAGAAGATCGACTACGAGCACATCGACAAGGCCTATGAGGACGGCGAGCAGACGGTCGTGCTGACGGACGAGGACTTCGAGTCCCTGCCGGAGGCCCAGAACGACGAGATCGAGGTGGTGCAGTTCGTCCCCTCGGACCAGATCGATCCCCTCACGCTCGGCAAGAGTTACTTCCTGGAGCCCCAGGGCAAGTCCCCCAAGTCCTACCTGTTGCTGCGGCAGGCCCTGGAGGACACCGACCGCACCGCCGTGGTGACGTTCTCCCTGCGGCAGAAGACCCGCTTGGGGGTGCTGCGGGTCCAGGACCGGATCTTGGTGCTGCAGTCCATGCACTGGGCTGATGAGGTCCGCGAGGTGGACTTTCCCGCCGTTCGGTCCCGCTCCACCATCGGCACCAAGGAGAAGAAGCTGGCGGCGGCGCTGGTGGACCAGTTCGCCTCCGACTTCACGCCGGAGGACTTCGTGGACTCCTACCAGGTCGAGCTGCGCCAGCTCATCGATGCGAAGCTCGAGCAGGGTGAGGCCCTGGACACCGAGGCCACCTTCGGCGAGCGTCCGGACGAGTCGGGCCACGGGGATGCCGGCGAGGACGCCGAGGTCATCGACCTGATGCAGGCCCTGAAGGCCTCCCTGGACAAGAAGCGGGGTGGCCGCAGGACGGCGGCGAAGAAGTCCCGATCCACATCCGGGACCACGCCGTCGGGAACGGAGAAGCCCGACTCGAAGGCGTCCGGTGGTCGGAAGACCGGTGCAAAGACGTCCAGTTCAAAGGCGTCCAGCTCGAAGGCGTCCAGTTCGAAGGCGTCCGGTGGGCGGAAGACCGGTGCGAAGAAGTCCGGCTCGTCCGGAAAGAAGCCGGCGAAATCCAGCGCGACGTCCGGAGAGAAGTCCGGCTCCCGCCGCCGCAAGAGCGCCTGAGATGGCCCGGCTGCGGAAGTCGACGCCGGGCACCGGTGGTTACAGCCGGCGCCGGTCGGGCACGGGCTTCAGTTACCGCGGCGCCAACGGGCACCGGATCAGCAACGCCGCCACCCTCGAACGCCTCCGCGGCCTGGCCGTCCCGCCCGCGTGGACGGACGTCTGGATCGCCGCGGATCCGCAGGCACACATCCAGGCCACCGGGGTGGACGACGCCGGCCGGACCCAGTACCTCTACCATCCCCAGTGGCGTGCCCGGCGCGATGCGGAGAAGTACGAGCGGGCCCTGTCCTTCGCGGAGGCCCTGCCCGCGCTCCGCCGCCAGGTGAGCCGGGACCTTCGCCCTGCCGGTGCGGCCGGTGCGGCCGGCGCGAACGGCACGGACGGATCCACCGGCGCAGCCGGGACCACCGCGAGCGGGACGGCGAACGGGGACGCGACGGGCCGGCGTCGGACGCTGGCGGCCGCCGTGCGGCTGATGGACCGGGCAGCCCTGCGAGTCGGCGGCTCCGAGCACACGGGACAGCTGGAGGCCTTCGGGGCAACCACCCTGCAGCGCCGGCATGTGGACGTCCACGTCCCACACGTGCACCTGGTGTTCCGCGGCAAGTCCGGCAGCGAGTGGGACGTGACGGTCAAGGACCCCGATCTGGCGGACTTCTTCGACGGCATCCCGGCGGCCCCGCGCACCGCACCGGCGGTGGCGTACCCCGTCAGGGCCGGCCGGCGCCGGGAATGGAAGGGCGTGACGGCAGCGGATGTGAATGACTACCTCACGGACCTGGCGGGGTTGGAGTTCACCGCGAAGGACTTCCGCACGTGGCAGGGGACCGTGGCGGCGGCCCGATCCCTGGCCCGTTCACACCGCGCCGGAGTGAGCGGGCCGGATGCGGTGAAGATCGCCGTGCAGGCGGCGGCCGACCTGCTCCACAACACGCCCACCGTGGCCCGGGAGTCCTACGTGGACCCCCGGGTGGTGGACCTGTTCGAGCGGGGACGGGTGATGGACCTGGACCGTCAGCCGGACCGGGCGCTGCTGCGGCTGCTCACCGGCGGTGACTAGTGGTTGCGCAGCTTGTCGATCAGTTCTTCCTTGCGGAGATCGGAGTAGCCGGAGAGGTCCAGCTCCTTGGCACGGTCCTTCAGTTCCTCGACGGTCCAGTCGTCATAGGAACCGGATTCGCCGCCGCGCTCACCCACCTCGGACCGGCTGTCTCGGGCGGCGGCATTCGAGATCCGGGCCGCCTTCTCCTTGCTGGCCCCGTCCTCGCGGAGGGATTCGTACATCTCCTCGTCCTTGATCTGCGGGGCGTCGGATTCCTTGGATGCATTCTTCTTGGCCATGCGGCCAGTCTGCGCCCGCGGAGCGGTCCGTTTCAACCGGCCCTCCGCCGTGTCCTCCGGCTGGAGGATGCTCCCCCTCCCCGGGTCACGCGCTCTGATTGTTGAACAATGTATTGCCATGATTGTTGAACAACCTGTAGTGTTCCCACAGATTCAATCGGTGACCCGCATCACGCGCCCCTGGAAGGACACCATGGAGGAACCCACGCAGGACCCCGCACCCGCGAACGCCCCGGCCGCCCGGAAACGGCGTCCGAGAAACGCCCAGCGCACGGCCCTGTTCGGTGCCATGTTCCTCATGGCGACCAGCGCCATCGGTCCGGGCTTCATCACCCAGACCACCACGTTCACCGTCCAGCTCGGCGCTGCCTTCGCCTTCGCCATCCTGATCTCGATCCTTGTGGACATCGCCGTACAGCTGAACGTCTGGCGCATCATCGGCATCTCCGGGCTGCGCGCCCAGGAACTCGGCAACAAGGTCCTACCGGGCATCGGCTGGGTGCTCGCGGCCCTGGTCTTCGCCGGCGGCCTGGTCTTCAACATCGGCAACATCGCCGGGACCGGCCTCGGGGCCAATGCCATGCTCGGCGTGGATCCGAAGATCGGCGGCGTGGTCTCCGCGGCTGTCGCCATCCTGATCTTCCTGTCCAAGCGGGCCGGCATGGCCCTGGACCGGATCGTCGTGATGCTCGGCGCCGTCATGATCCTGCTCATGCTCTATGTGGCCGTCGTGGCCGCGCCGCCCGTCGGAGAGGCCCTGAAGAACACGGTCATGCCGGAGACCGTGGACATCCTGGTCATCACCACCCTGGTGGGCGGCACGGTGGGCGGCTACATCACCTACGCCGGTGCCCACCGCATGATCGATTCGGGCATCCGCGGCCCAGGGGCTGTGAAGGAGATCACCCGCACCTCCATCCTCGGCATCATCGTCACCGGTGTCATGCGAGTGTTGCTGTTCCTGGCGATCCTCGGCGTGGTGGCCAGCGGCGTGGCCCTGACCAGTGACAACCAGGCGGCCGAGGCGTTCCAGCATGCCGCCGGCGAGATCGGGCTACGGATGTTCGGCGTGGTCCTGTGGGCCGCCTCGGTCACCTCGGTGATCGGCGCCTCTTACACCTCCGTCTCCTTCATCACCAGGACGGACGGCAACCCCCGCCGCCGCAACATGCTCACCGTGGCCTTCATCGCCGTCTGCGCCGTGATCTACGCCTTCCTGGGTCAGGCGCCCCAGACCCTGCTGGTCTTCGCAGGGGCGTTCAACGGCCTGATCCTGCCCATCGGCTTCGCCGTGCTGCTGTGGGTCGCCCTGCGCCGCCGGGACCTGCTGGGCGGTTACCTGTACCCCGTGTGGCTCATCGTCATCGGGGTGATGGCCTGGCTGGTGACCGTGTTCCTGGCTGTCTATTCCTTCGGCCCCGCCATCGACCTGCTGACCGGAGCCTGAACCGCATGACCGAGAACCTGTCCACCCTCTCCCCTGCCGAGGCCCGGGCGCGCTTCCGCGCCGGGCTGGTGCGGCCGACGTCGGGCATCTCCGCAGGGTATGCCCAGGCCAACCTGATCATCGTCCCGGCGCCCCACGCCTTCGACCTGCTGCTGTTCGCCCAGCGCAACCCCCAGCCCATGCCCCTGCTGGGCGTGCTCGACGCCGGCCAGGTCACCTCCGGCCTACTGGCCGGCGGCGACATCCGCACGGACGTCCCGCGGTACGTGGTCTACGAGGACGGAATGCCGGTGGCGGAGCCGACCGAGATCACCGACTGGTGGCGGGAGGACCTCGTGACGTTCATCGTCGGCTGTTCCTTCACCTTCGAGGCAGCTCTGGTGGCCGGCGGCGTGCCCGTGGCCCACCAGCAGCAGGGGGTGAACGTGCCGATGTACCGCACCTCGACCCGATGTGCCCCGGCCGGGACCCTGTCCGGGCCACTGGTCGTCTCGATGCGGCCGGTCCCGGCGTCCCAGGTGGCCGACGCCGTCCGGATCACCTCCCGCTACCCCGCGGTCCACGGGGCGCCCGTGCACGTGGGGGCGCCGCACGAACTCGGGATCACGGACCTGTCCCGCCCGGACTTCGGCGACCCGGTGGAGATCCCGGCCGGGCATATCCCGGTCTTCTGGGCGTGCGGCGTGACCCCGCAGGCGGCCGTCATGGAGTCGCGACCCCCACTGGCGATCGGCCACGCACCCGGACACATGCTCATCACCGACGCGCGGGATTCCGACTACCTGGTGCCCTGAACCCCGCAGCCGGGCCGGGTCTGTCCGCCGGGTCAGAGTCCCCAGCGGTCCAAGTGGCCCAGCAGTTCCGCCTCGGCGGTGTCCAGGTACGCCCGCAGGGCGGCGGCGGCCTCCTCACGGCGGCCTTCCCGCAGCATCCGGACCAGGTCACGGTTGTGCTCGGCGTACCCCGAATGGAAATCGGGGGCATCGGACATCCGGTAGAACACCAGCCGCATCCGGGCCAGCGTCCGGTCCATGACCGTGGACAGGGTCGGCGATCCGGCCATCGCCACGATCACCCCGTGCAGTTGCTGGTTCGCGTCCGCCATGCCGGGGACGTCACCGGCCGCGAGGGCGGCGAGCGCGCGCCGGACGATCTCGTCCAGCTCGGCCAGCGCCGGTGCGGTCAGCTCCCCCCAGAGCAGTGCGGCCGGCTCGATCATGCGGCGGATTCGGTAGATCTCCCGGATGTCCTCCGCATCCGGCTTGGCGACGAAGACCCCCCGGTTGGGCAGCCGTTCGACGATCAGCTCGTCTGCCAGCGTCCCGAAGGCCTCGCGCAGGGTGTTCCGGGAGACGCACAGCTCGGCGGCGAGCCCCTGCTCCGCCAGCTTGGCCCCGGGCAACAACTCACCGCGGGAGATCCTGGTGCGCAGGACCTGCGCCGCCCACGCTCCCGTGTGCGCGTGCGCGGCACGCGCCGTGTGTGCCGGTGCCGGCGTTCGTGCTGAGGGTTCAGTCAAGGCGACCCAGTTCCTGCCCGCGCTTCACCGGGTCGCCCGGGCCGAGTCCGGCGCGGGTGAAGACACCGGCCGCCGGCGCTGGCACGGCGGTCTCCATCTTCATCGCCTCCAGCACCACCAGGTCCTGCCCGGCGGTCACCTCGGCCCCGTCCTCCACGAGCCACGTCACCACGGTGCCGTTCATCGGGGCAGGGACGACGCCGGCCCGATCCCCTTCCGGGACGAGTCCCGGTCCACCGTCGGTCCGGGCCGCGCCACGGCCGACACCACCGCCAGCGTCGCCACCGCCGCACCCGCTGCCGCCACTGCGCAGCGCACGAACCAGTTCGGCGGGCAGGCCGAGGCTGACGGCTTTGCCGTCCACGGTCACGGTCAGCTCCGTGCGTTCGGCTCCCGGCGCGGCCGAGGCCAGGTAGGGCGAGGCCTCCAGGTCGGCGGCGAAGGCCGACTCGATCCAGGTCGTGTGGACGCCGAGCGCGTCCTGCGAGGTGAAGTCCGGGTGGTCCAGGACGGCCTGATGGAACGGGACCACGGTCGGCAGGCCGCGGATGGCCAGTTCGCCCAGGGCCATCCGTGCCCGCCGGATCGCCTGCTGACGGTCCTCTCCCCAGACGATGAGCTTGGCGAGCAGCGAGTCGTACTCGGCCGGAACGGTGGATCCCGAGCGCACACCGGTGTCCACGCGGACTCCTGCACCGGTGGGCGCCTCGAAGGCCTCGACCGTCCCCGGGGAGGGCAGGAAGCCCAGGGCCGGGTCCTCCGCGTTGAGCCGAAACTCGAGGGCATGCCCGCGCGGGGTGGGGTCCTCGGTCAAGGTGAGCCGCTGCCCCGCAGCGATCCGGAACTGCTCACGGACCAGGTCCACGCCGGTGGTCTCCTCGGTGACGGGGTGCTCCACCTGGAGGCGGGTGTTGACCTCGAGGAAGGAGATCAGCCCGTCCGGGGCCACCAGGTACTCGACCGTTCCGGCACCGGTGTAGCCGGCCTCGCGGCAGATCGCCTTGGCGGAGGCGTGGATGCGCTCGCGCTGCTCCGGGCTGAGGAACGGCGCGGGGGCCTCCTCCACGAGCTTCTGATTCCGGCGTTGCAGGGAGCAGTCCCGGGTGCCGACCACCACCACGGTGCCGTGGGTGTCCGCCAGCACCTGTGCCTCCACGTGCCGCGGTTTCTCCAGGAACCGCTCCACGAAGCACTCGCCACGGCCAAAGGCCGCCACGGCCTCCCGCACGGCGGAGTCGAAGGCGGACTCCACCTCCTCCATCCGGTGCACGATCTTCATACCGCGGCCGCCACCGCCGAAGGCGGCCTTGATGGCCACGGGCAGGCCGTGCTTCTCGGCGAAGGCCCGCACCTGGGCGGCGTCCTCCGCTGGTCCATCGGTTCCCGGGACCAGGGGCGCCCCGGCGTTGACGGCGATCCTCCGGGCGGAGACCTTGTCCCCGAGGGCACGGATCGCCGCCGGGGAGGGACCGACCCAGGTCAACCCGGCCTCCATCACGGCCTCGGCGAAGTCCGCGTTCTCGGACAGGAAGCCGTAGCCCGGGTGCACGGCGTCGGCCCCGGAGCGCCGGGCGATCTCGAGCAGCCTGCCGATGTCCAGGTAGGTCTCCGCGGCGGAGGTGCCCTCCAGCGCATAGGCCTTGTCGGCGAGGTGCACGTGCATCGCGTCCGCATCCGGATCCGAGTACACGGCCACGGAGGTGAGGCCGGCATCCGTGCAGGCGCGGGCCACGCGCACGGCGATCTCACCGCGGTTGGCGATCAGGACCTTGGTCAGGGTTCGGTGTGGGCTCATGGATCGGTCCTCTCGGGGACGGTCTCCGAGGAGACGGTCTCGGACGGGATGGTCTCGGACTGGGTCAGCACGAAGCGGACGTGTGCCCCGGGGGGCAGCTGGGCGGCCAGGGTCAGGTCCTCCGAAACCACGACCCCGATCACGGGATAGCCGCCGGTGACGGGATGATCCGCCAGGAACAGCACGGGCAGCCCGGACGGCGGCACCTGCAGCGCCCCGGTCACGGCACCCTCGCTGGCCAATTCACCGTCCCTGATCCGCTCAAGGGGCTTGCCGGTATGCGACGTCCCGCCCGAGGCCACTGCGAGCCGCACGCCGATGCGGTTGGACTGGTCGGTCACGAGCCAGTCCTGGCCGGTCAGCCGGTCCAGCCCGGCCGCCCCGAACCAGTCATCGCGGGGTCCGGGAACCACGCGCAGCTCCGTCGTCGCCCCGGCCCGCGGCATCGGCCGCAACGGCCGTTCATCGCTCCCGACGGCGGCGTAGCGCGGGCCCGCGCCCACCGGAACCTCGGTGCCGGCGACCAGTGGTGCGGGCCCGAGCCCGGACATGGTGTCCGTCGATCGGCTGCCGAGCACGACGTCGGCCTCCAGGCCTCCGCGCACGGCCACGTAGGTGCGCAGCCCGGCCGTGGGCTCGCCGATCTCGAGGGTCTCCCCGTCGTAGAGGGCGAAGGGTGTCCGACGGACCACGATCCGGTCGGCAGGCAGTCCTCCGGCGACGGCCGTGATGATCACTGGGGCCTCGGCACCGGCCAACGCCAGGACCTGGTGTCCGCGTGCGCGCAGCCGCAGTCCGCCGAGCAGCGTCTCGATCACGGCCACCCCCGGGGCGTTGCCCACGATCCGGTTGGCCTGCCGGGCCGAGTCCACGTCCGCGGCACCAGCGGCGGAGACGCCGAGATCGCCCTGGCCCGGCCGGCCCAGGTCCTGGAGGAGCGACTGCAGTCCGGGGTGCTCGACGACCACCGCGGGACCGGTGGCGGGTACCGTGGTGCCGGCCGGCGTCGTGCCGGGGCCGGGTGCAGCGGTGCCGAGGCCAGTGCCTCCTCCCGCGCCGAGGCGCGCCTGCTCGCGGACGGCACGGTAGCGGACACGGTCCCCCGGGGCCACCAACGCGGGCTCGGAACGGTCCAGGTCCCACAGGGCCGCGGTGGTGCGCCCGATCAGCTGCCAGCCGCCCGGGGAGGGCCGGGGGTAGACGGCGGAGAAGCGTCCGGCCAGGGCGACCGATCCGGCCGGGACCGTGGTGCGGGGGCTGGCGCGGCGGGGGATGTCCAAGGCCCGGCCATCCGGTACCCGATCCTCGGGCCGACCATCCGCCGATCCGGCCACTGGGCCGACCGTCGGGTGGTCCGCCGGCACCAGGTAGGTGAAGCCGGGGGCGAAGCCGCCGAAGGCCCCGATCCATTCGGTCCCGGTGTGCCAGCGGATGAGCCCCTCCCGGCCCAGACCGGTCAGTTCACCGACCTCCTCCAGGTCCTCGCCGTCGTAGACGACCTCGATCTCCACCAGTCCGCCCGCCTGCAGGTCGCCCTCCACCGGCCCCCACCCGCGCAGGACCTCCGCGGCGGACAGGGCCGCCTCGCGATGGGTGAAGGACAGCGCCAGGGTCTCAGCGGCGGCCAGGGCCTGTACCTGCCCTGGCAACGGCTCGGAGGAGAGACGGGCGTGCAACGCCACGACGTCGGACAGGGACCCGCACTCGACGAGGAAGGCCCGAGTGCCGGCCCAGCGGATACCGCGCGAGCTGGTTCCCGGCCCGGGGCGGTGGGTGCCTGGAATGGCTCCGCTCACGCGAAGGAACCGATCCGCACTCCGGCCTCCTCGAGGCCGGCCCGGACGGCGGCTGCCATCGCCACCGCCCCGGGGGTGTCACTGTGGACGCAGATACTGGCCGCCTCCACGCGGATCTCGGTGCCGTCCACCGCGGTCAGGGTGTTCTCGGTGGCGAGACGGACCATGCGCTCGGCGACCAGGGCCTCGTCGAGGAGGACGGCACCGGGCTCACGGCGGGAGACCAGGGTGCCCTCGGGGGTGTAGGCGCGGTCGGCGAAGGCCTCCGTCACCACCCGCATCCCTTCGGCCGTGGCGATCTCGGCGGCCACGGCGCCAGGCAGCAGCAGGAGCGGCAGCTCGGGATCGTAGGCCTTGACGGCGTCCACCACGGCACGGGCATGCACGGTGTGGTGGACGATCGTGTTGTACAGGGCGCCGTGTGGTTTGACGTACCGGACGGCGGTCCCGGCCGCATGGGCCATCGCCTCCAGGGCGCCGATCTGGTACAGGACGTCGTCGGCCAGTTCAGTGGGCGAGCAGTCCAGGAACCGGCGGCCGAAACCGGCCAGATCCCGGTAGGCCACGTGCGCGCCGACCGTGATCCCCGCCGCCGCGGCATCCCGGCAGGTCTGCGCGATCACTGACGGGTCGCCGCCATGGAAACCGCAGGCGACATTCGCGGAGGACACCGAGCGGAAGATCGCGGCGTCGTCGCCCATCGTGTAGGAGCCGAAGGACTCACCGACGTCACTGTTCAGGTCGATCTGTGCTGTGCTGCCCTGTGCGTTCACGGTGGTGACCTCCGTCTCTCGTCATGGTCACCCCAGCATGCCCCACAGGCACCGATTGTTCAACAATCCAAGTTTGTGGGGCGGCTCTGGATTCACCGTTCGGCGCAGTGAACGCGGGAGTCGTCCTCAGGTATGCGGCACGACGACGGCGCGGCCGGAGACCTTCCCGTCCACCAGGGCCCGGTAGGCGTCGAGGGCCCTGTCCATGGGGTAGGTCGTGTACATCGGCTTCACCTGCCCGGCTTTGAACAGGTCGACCACCTCGTAGAGCTCCTCGATGGTGCCCCAGTAGGTGCTGGTCAGCTCCACCTCGTAGGGTGCCGTGAAGAAGGACCAGTCATAGGAGCCTCCGGCGATCCCGACGATCGTGCAGCGGCCCTGACGTGCCGTGGAGCCCATCGCGGTCCTCACGGTCGGCCCGACGCCCACGAAATCAAACGCGGCGTCCACGCCCTTCCCTCCGGTGATCTCGCGGATGCGCTCGACCTGGTCCTCGCCGCCCGACACGGTGACGGCCCCCAGCTTCTCCGCCTCGGCCATGGCCTCCGGCTTCATGTCCGTGGCGATGATGGTGGCGCCCGTGAGAGCCTTGAGGATTTGCACACCGAGCAGGCCGAGGCCCCCCAGGCCGATGACCAGGGCGTACTTGCCCCCACCGTTGAGGTGCGGCAGAGCCAGCTTGATCGCGTGGTAAGGGGTCACCGCCGCGTCGGAGAGGGATGCCGCCGCTACTGGATCGGCGTCCCCCAGGGGGACCAGGTTGCGGGCCGGCACACGCACATACTCGGCCATGCCTCCGTCGCGCCCCAGGCCGACGCCCAGGTACGGCATCGTGGCCGCGTTCTCACAGTAGGTGTCCTGGCCGCGCGAGCAGGCTCGGCAGTGCTGGCACCCGATAGGCCCGTAGACGAGGTAGGCATCCCCCTTGTTCAGGCCTTCCACGCCAGGGCCGAGCTCTTCAATCCAGCCGGAGTTCTCGTGACCGAGGGTGAAGGCCGGGGGAATGGCGCCCGGGGCCCCCTCGGTGAAGTCCTGGAAGATTGCGACGTCGGAATGGCAGGCACCCGCTCCGGCCACCTTGAGCAGGACCTCGCCGGGGCCGGGCACCGGCTTCTCGACGTCCTTGAGGACGGGGAAGGTCTGGTAGTTCTCGAACACGACAGCGCGCATGCTTGGTCTCCTTTGGGGCAGGGGTTTCGGGCCAGGTCAGGTCAGGGCAGGTCAGGATGGGTAGAGGGGATTGTGGCCGGCGGCCACCCGTTCGGAATCGCGCACCGGGCCCGGCGCGGTCCCCGCTCCGAACGGCGAGCCGCCGAGCTCCTCGCGCCCGTGCTCGGTGAGCCAGCCGCTCAGGTCCGGGCCCTGCGGCACGATCCCGGTCGGGTTGATGTCCCGATGCACCTCGTAGTAGTGGCTCTTGATCTGAGTGAAGTCGATCGTGTCCCCGAAGCCGGGCGTCTGGAACAGGTCCCGGGCATACCCCCACAGCGCGGGCATCTCATCCAGCTTGTTGCGGTTGCACTTGAAGTGACCGTGGTAGACGGGATCGAAGCGGGCGAGCGTGGTGAAGAGCCGCACGTCGGCCTCGGTGATGGTGCCCCCCATGAGGTACCGCCGGTCCGTCAGGCGCTCCTCAAGCCAGTCCAGGGCGGTCCAGAGACGGTCATAGGCGGAGTCGTAGGCCTCCTGGGAGCCGGCGAAGCCGCAGCGGTACACGCCGTTGTTGACCTCGGTGAAGATGCGGGTGACCACCTCCCGCATCTCGGGCAGCTGCTCCTTCGGAAGCAGGTCCGGCGCGCCCTCACGGTGGTACTTCTTCCACTGGGTGGAGAAGTCGAGGGTCATCTGCGGGTAGTCGTTGGTCACCACCGCACCGGTGGGGATGTCCACGATCGCTGGGACGGTGATGCCACGCGGGTAGCCGGGGAAGCGCTGGAAGTAGTTCTCCTGGAGGCGTTCGGTTCCCAGGACAGGGTCCTTGCCGCCGGGATCCAGGTCGAAGGTCCAGGACCGCTCATCATGGGTGGGGCCCGGGGTGCCGAGGGAGAGGACGTCCTCCAGCCCCAGCAGCCGGCGCACGATGATGGTGCGGTTGGCCCAGGGACAGGCTCGGGCAGCCACCAGGCGGTAGCGGCCGGGTTCCACCGGCCAGGCCTCAGCGTCTTCGGTCAGGCCGCCCCGCGCCCTGCCGACCTTGTCCCCGGCGATCCGCGGCGCAGCCAGCGCGGCGGCCGGGTCAGCGACGATCCGGTCCTGGATGTAATGGGTGTCCCGGGTGAATTCCTGCCCGGACATCACGTAACTGCCCTGTCGGTTCTCGTTCTGGTCCATACACTGAGCCTATGGCCTCCACCGCACCCGCCCCAGAGCCACAGCCCGCACAGCCGCCGGTCCCTTCGCCCGCACCGCAGGCGGACTCGCACCTGACCACATCCGTGCTGGCGGACAACCCCTCGGGCATGACGCTGGAGGGCACCAACACCTATCTGATCGGGGACCCGGAGGCCGAGACCGTGGTCGTGGTGGACCCGGGTCCAGTGGAGGGTGCCGAGCAGCACCTGGAGGCCGTGCTCGAGGCCGCCGGGGGCCGCCGGATCGAGTTGATCCTCGTGACCCATCACCATGGAGACCACACCGGCGCCGTGGACCTCTTCGCCACGCAGACCGGGGCCCCGGTCCGCGGCGGCTCCCCCGACTGGTCGCGCGGCGGGGCACCCCTGGTGCCGGGCGAGCGGATCCCCGCGGCCGGCGTCGTGATCACGGCCTGGCACACACCCGGACACACCTCGGATTCCTACTCCTTCGCCCTGCCCGACGACGGCGCGGCCGGCTCGGTGCTGACCGGGGACACGGTGCTGGGGCGGGGAACGACGGTGATCGACCACCCGGACGGCACGCTCGCGGACTACCTGCACTCACTGGAGATCCTCATCGCCCTCGGGGACGCCACGGTGCTGCCGGCTCACGGTCCCGTCCTGCCGTCCATGGCGCAGGTCGGGGCGATCTACCGCAACCACCGCCGGCAGCGCCTGGACCAGGCACGCCAGGCGCTGGCAGACCTGGAGGAGTGGCAGCGGAACGCCGCCTCGATCGACGAGCTCGCCCGGCTGCTCTCCCACACCGTGTACCCGGACATCGACGAACGCGTGCGACCCGCCGCCGTCAAGTCCCTGTCCGCCCAGCTGGCTTACCTGGAGAACGAGGTCTGACATCGGCCGTTGCCGAGAGTGTCCAGACTGTGATCTCCCGCGCCGCCCCTCTGCCGTCATTCGGGGGGTGCTCGCGAATATCATGGGACGTGGAGGGCCCACCACCTCCACCCCCACCTCCCGAGTACTTTTCGGCAGTCGGACGACAGTCCTGAAGCAAGGCGGACCACGTGGCAGAACAACTCGATGAACGCACACTCCAGCAGGACGAGTTCGTCCCGGTCGAGGCCTCACCCCGAGGCACCGGCCAGACGATCCTGATCACCGGCGCCACCGCGGGGCTGGGCGCCGAATTCGCCCGTCAGCTCGCCGGGCAGGGCCACCACCTCGTGATCACGTCCCGTAACCCCCACCAGCTGGTGGCCAAGGCCCAGGGCCTCGAGGCCCAGTACGGCATCAGCGTGGAGACCCTCACCACGGATCTGTCCACCTCCGAAGGCGTCGAGGTGGTCGCGGCACGGCTGCGTCAACGCGAGCAGCCGATCACCATGCTCGTGAACAATGCCGGCTCCGGCCTGGCCACCGAGTTCCACGCCAGTGAGGCGGAGGACGAACTGGCCATGCTCAAGCTGCTGGTCGAGGCACCGATGCTGCTCTCCCACACCGCCATCCAGGCCTTCCTGGCCCGCGGCGGCGGCCGGATCATCAACGTCTCCTCCGTGGCCGGTTTCCTCCCCGAGGGCAGCTATGGCGCCGCGAAGGCCTGGTCCATCAGCTTCAGCCGATGGGCCAACACCCGGTACAAGCCTGACGGTGTCACCATCACGGCTCTGTGCCCGGGACCGGTGCGGACCGAGTTCCACACCCGGGCCGGCATCGACACCTCCAAGAAGCCGCGGTGGGCGTGGATGGATGCCGAGGACGTGGTCCGCGAGGGCCTGACCGCCGCAGCCGAGGGCCGGAGCGTGTGCATCCCCTCCCGCCGGTATCGCTCCCTCATGACGGCCGCCCGGTTCAGCCCGGACGCCGTGGTGGAGCGGTTCAGCCGGATCGAGCCCAAAGCCACCTAGCCCCTGACGACGAGAGGAGTACCGACCATGACCATTCTCGTCGGTTACACGGACAGCAAGGAATCCAAGGCCGCACTCGAGGAGGCCATCCGCATCGCCCGGTTGACCCGTGAGGCCCTGCTGGTGGTCAACGCGGGGCCCGGCGGAGAGCACCAGCACGATTCCATGGTCACCGAGGACCAGCAGCGGGAACTACAGACGCTCCTGGACTCCACCGGCTTGCCCGCCGAGTTCCGCCAGTACGCCCGCGGCCGCTCGACGGTGGATGAGCTCAAGGACGTGGCGGACGAGGTACAGCCCTCCGTCGTGGTGATCGGCCTCAAGCGCCGCGGCACCTTCGGCCGCTTCGTCATGGGTTCCGTCTCGGACGGGCTGCTCAAGGAGCTCGACCAGCCCGTGCTCTGCGTCAAGGAGAATCCCGCCCAGACCTCCGGCGTGGTCCGCGATGCGCCGTCCAAGGACATCACCGCCGCCCCGGAGCCGCGGTTCCTCGCGGAAGCCCCGGACATCACCGATGCTCCGGACGGCACCAATTCGGCCAGGACCGACACGGGTCCGCGCCGGTAACCCACCACCGCACCTACTGTTCAGAGCTGACCGGCTGTTCAGAGCTGACCGGCAGGGTTGAGCCGGTGCGGCCACCGGAGTCAGCGGTCGCCGTGGTCAGGTCCTGTGGCGTCGGGACCGGGACGTCGCCGCAGCTCCCCGTCCACGGGCTCATCCGGCGCGGCACCATCACGGGGCTCGGACTCCGCGCCCTCCGGGTCAGCGGCTTCGGCGGCCTTCTCCTTGCGTTCGGCGAAGGCCGCCTCACCCGGGCCGGCGAACTCGCGATTGCGTTCCACCGCGGTGATGGAGCCGGTGAACACCGTGGAGTCGTCACTGGACCGGGTCAGGGGCGTGGAGCCCGTGACGGCCGCGGTGGCGCCGGTGGTCGGTTGCTGGCCCGTGACGGGATGGACCTGCGGCAGGGGGCTGGTGGGGGTCCGCGGCTGGGATCCTCTCGCGCCACCGGTCACGCCACCGCTCGCGCCACCGGGCACCCCGCCGGACGCGCCGCCGTCGTCCTGATGTCCCGCCGGCACCCCGGCGCCTGGCTCGACGGCACGGAACTCGCCCGTACCGGGCTCGGCGCCGACGGGCGCCAGGGACGGCGCGTGGACGGGCGTCTCGGCGAAGCGCTGCGCGTAGATCGCCTCGGGATGCTCGCTGCGCAGGAAGTTGACGAGGTCCTCCCGCACGAGGCAGCGCAGGTCCCACAGGTCGCCGGCGTTGCGGGCGGAGACCGCCACCCAGAGCTTCACGGTGCCGCCCAGCGCCTCACTCACCTGGATGGTGCTGTCCTTGCCGTCCCAGAGCTCGGTGGAGGCCAGCAAAGCCTTGAGGCGTTCTCGGGTGGCGTCCACCGGAACCCGCCAGTCCACGTCGATCTCCACGGTCCCGGACAGGGCGGACCCGGTGCGGGTCCAGTTCTCGAACGGGGTGGTGGTGAAGTGGCTGGAGGGGTAGATCACCCGGCGCCCGTCCCAGATCTTGACCACCACGTAGGACAGGGTGATGTCCTCGATGGTGCCGTAGACCCCGTCCGCGGTCACCACGTCTCCCACCCGGATCGCATCGGTGAACGCCAGCTGGATGCCGGCGAACACGTTGGTCAGGGTGGACTGCACGGCGAGGCCGGCCACCACGGAGATCACGCCGGCCGAGGCCAGCAGACCGGCGCCCACGGCGCGGACCTGCGGGATGGTCAACAGGACGATGGACACGGCGATGACGATGACGGCGGCCTGGATCACGCGCCGCAGCAGCACGGTCTGGGTGCGGATTTTGCGGTCGCGGCGGTCGTCCACGCCCTCCGAGGCATACTTGCCGAGCAATCGCTCCTCGACGATCCGCACCACCCGCAGCGCCAGCCAGGCGAGGGAGCCGATGATGCCGGCCATCAGCAGGAAGTTCACGCCGTTGAACCAGGCGTACGTGGCGGCGGTCAGTCCGAGGGCGATCCGCACCGCCAGCAGCACCGCGGCGAGCGCCACCGGGACCCGGCACCGGGCGACCTGGTTGCGCAGCTGGGGCTTGCGGCGCAGCAGGGCGTTGACCAGGAGCCAGGCGACCACCAGCACGGCCAGCGCGAACGCCACGGAGATCGCCACCGTGGAGAGCATCCCCCAGAACGGTCCGAGCGAGTCGACGGCCCCTTCGGCACCCTCGCGCACGCTGTCCTGCATGTTCTCCGGGGATCCGCTCGGGTCGGGCGTCGATGCGGACTCCGGTCCCGCGCCGGAGGCGAGGATCGAGGTGGACGGACTGGAGAGTGGATCAGTGAACAGATCGGTGAAGGAGGACAAACTGGGCATGGCCCCAGTCTGTCATCTGGTGCTCAGACGTTCCTGAACGGGGGGAGAATGGACGCTGGACCACCGAAACCAGCCGAACCCTCGGAATCACAGGAGCCACCCCATGCTTGCCACCACGGACCTGCGCGGCCGCACCTACGATCCCGCCACGGTGCTCCCCCGCGCCGAGGTCGATGTGGCCGCCGCCGTGCCGAAGGTGCTGCCGATCCTGGACCGGGTCCGCACCGAGGGGACCCGAGCCGTGCTGGATCTCGGCGAGCAGTTCGACGGGGTCCGGCCGCCGTCGTTGGCCGTGCCGGCCGAGAAGCTCGCCGAGGCGCTCGAGTCCCTGGACCCCGAGGTCCGCTCCGCCCTCGAGGAGTCCATCGACCGAGCCCGCAAGGTGCACGCCGCCCAGATTCCCTCCGGGTCCGAGGTGGACCTCGGGGAAGGTGCCATCGTCGAGAACCGCTGGGTCCCGGTGAACCGCGTGGGCCTCTACGTTCCGGGCGGCCGCGCCGTCTACCCCTCCTCCGTGGTGATGAACGTGGTCCCGGCCCAGGCCGCCGGGGTCGCCTCGCTCGCGGTCGCCTCCCCGCCGCAGAAGGATTTCGGCGGCCTCCCGCACCCGGTCATCCTCGCGGCGTGCTCGCTGCTCGGCGTGGATGAGGTCTACGCCGCGGGCGGCGCCCAGGCGGTGGCCATGTTCGCCTATGGCGTGGCGGACGACGACGGCACTCGCGTGTGTGCCCCCGTGGACATGGTCACGGGGCCGGGCAACATCTTCGTGGCCGCCGCCAAGCGCGCCCTGCTCGGCACCATCGGCATCGACGCGGAGGCCGGGCCGACCGAGATCGCCGTGCTGGCCGACGGCACCGCCGATGCCCGGTGGGTGGCTGCCGACCTCATCAGCCAGGCCGAGCACGATCCCATGGCCGGCTCGGTGCTCATCACCACCTCACCCGAGCTGGCCCGGGACGTGGCGGCGGAGATCGAGCGGCAGGTGCCGGGGAGCTTCCACGAGGAGCAGATCCGCCAGGCTCTGGGCGGCCCGCAGTCCGGGATCCTGCTCGTGGGGACCCTGGACGAGGCGCTGGCCGTGGCCGACGCCTACGCCGCCGAGCACCTCGAGGTCCACACCGTGAACCCCCTGCAGACGGCCCGCCGGGTGACCAATGCCGGTGCCGTGTTCGTGGGCCCACACGCGCCCGTTCCGCTGGGCGACTACTCCTCCGGCTCCAACCATGTGCTGCCCACCGGCGGCTCCGCCCGCTACTCCTCCGGGCTGAACACGGTGAGCTTCCTGCGCCTGCAGCAGCTCATCCGCTACACGGAGACGGGGTTGAAGGAACTGGACACCAAGATCGCCGCACTGTCCACGGCAGAAGGATTGCCGGCCCACGGCGAGGCCGTCTCCCTGCGCTTCCGCTGACCTGCTGCCTGCTCCTCCGCGACCGCCGCACCCCGGGGGTGGGAGGCGGCGGTGGCGGGGGCGCGTTGGTCACGGGGGTTCATAGTTCGAGAAACCCTTTGACCGTTCCGGACGTCCGTCGTTAGTCTGGATCCAGAATCACGAGTTCCCGCTGTTACAGCCCTGGCTTGCGGGACGGCAACCCTCTTCACGCAGTAGTGGGGTGCTCCAGGTGAGGATTCGGCCTACCGGATGCCCCGGCGGGCAAGTACCGCGTTTCTGCTGGTGCCGATCGGGAGCCTCCCGTGGCGTGCCGCCGTGCAGATGCGCCTTCGGACGGAGGACCCACCATGACCGCCCTGGCTACCCACGACCTGCAGCAGACCGACCTCGACAGTGACCTCGATCGAGACCTGTCCGTACAGACCCTTCGCTCGGCCTTCTCCCACTTCCCCTCCGGCGTGGCGGCGCTCGCCGGCGTCGCCAACGGTGCGAAGGAGGGCCTCGTGGCCTCGTCCTTCACCGTCGGGGTCTCCCTGGAGCCGGCGCTGGTCTCCTTCGCCGTGCAGAACACCTCCCGCACCTGGCCCCGGCTGAAGCAGGCCGAGCGGATCGGGATCTCCATCCTCGGCGAGGACCACACCGACGTCTGCCGTCAGCTGGCCTCCAAGGAGGGGGACCGCTTCGCCGGCCTGGACATCCGGTCCACGGATGAGGGCGCGATCTTCCTGGACGGCGCCGCCCTGTGGCTGGACACCACCGTCTACTCCGAGCTGCCGGCCGGTGACCACACCATCGTCCTGCTCGAGGTGCACGGCGTGCACGATCACTCCGCAGAGCACGAGCCGATCGTGTTCCACCGCTCGGCCTTCCGCAACCTGCGCACCGCCGAGGGCAACCAGTAACCCGACCCCTCGCTTTGCGGGCAGAGAAGAGTACTGTTTTCTGCCCGCAAAGCGACCTCGGTGCCGGCGTGCGGCCCGGAGGTAGGATGTCCGGCATGCCTTCCGTCACTCCGTCCGCGCGGCGTTCGGGTTCGGGCTCGAGCACGACGCCGGCCGGCCCGGTCCGCTTGGATGCCTGGCTCTGGGGCGTGCGCATGTACAAGACCCGGTCAGCCGCCACCACGGCGTGCCGGGCCGGTCACGTCCGCCTCAACGGGCAGCCCGCCAAGGCCGCCCAACCGGTCAAGCCGGGCGACACCATCCGGTTGCGCCTTCCGGGCAGAGAGCGGATCCTCGAAGTCACCGGCCTGGTGGCCAAGCGGGTCGGCGCCCCCGAGGCGGTCCGGCACTACCTCGATCACTCCCCGGAACCCGTGCCACGGGAACTGCTGGCCGTGCCTCGCCGGGACCGCGGCGCCGGCCGACCCACCAAGCGCGACCGGCGCCAGCTGGACCGGCTCCGCAGCCGTGCCGTCCCAGAGCACGACTCTGTCCTTCGTGATCCCGGCTTCGATCCCGGCCTCGATCCCGAGTGAGCTCCTGGGCCGATGACGGACTCAGATGAACACCGGGAAAAGAATGCGCACCGGGAAAAATGGGGGCTTCAGTTCCGCGGCATCTCCCGTATTATGTGTCTCAGAAGTAGTAGTAGCAGTAAGTCCGTCACCACTGCGGACCGGTTGGCCCTCGGGCCGTTCGGAGCGTTGTAGGAAGCGGTTTCGCACACGCCGCTTCGCCCCCGTTGGAAGACCGACGGGTTTACAACCTCAGGAAAGGGCCCATCATGGCTACCGGTACCGTCAAGTGGTTCAACGCAGAGAAGGGCTACGGCTTCATCTCCCCGGATGATCAGTCCGCTGACATCTTCGTTCACTTCTCCGCCATTGAGGGCAATGGCTTCCGCGAACTGCAGGAAGACCAGAAGGTCGAGTTCGAGTCCCAGCAGGGCCCCAAGGGCATGCAGGCTGCGGCAGTCCGCCCGCTCTGATCGAGCTCGCCTGAACCCTTCAGGCTCCAGAACGGCCACCCTCCCCTCGGGGACGGTGGCCGTTCTGCTGTGACCAACGCGCCATGTCAGCGCCCCACCTCGGCGGAATCCGGTCTAGGGTACAACCATGAAATTTCGTTACCTGGGCCACAGCGGGCTCAAGATCTCAGAGATCATCTACGGCAACTGGCTCACCCACGGCTCCCAAGTCGAGAATGAGACGGCCCATGCCTGTGTGAAGGAGGCCCTGGCGCAGGGCATCACCAGTTTCGACACGGCGGATACCTACGCGAACACCAAGGCGGAAAGCGTCCTGGGTGAGGCCCTGAAGAACGAACGCCGGGAGTCCCTCGAGGTATTCACCAAGGTCTACTGGCCCACCGGCCCCAAGGGCCACAATGACACCGGCCTCTCCCGCAAGCACATCATGGAGTCCATCAACGGATCCCTGCAGCGCCTGGAAATGGACTACGTGGACCTCTACCAGGCCCACCGCTTCGACGTGGAGACCCCGTTGGAGGAGACCATGCAGGCGTTCGCGGACATCGTCCGCGCCGGCAAGGCCCTCTACATCGGCGTTTCCGAATGGCCGGCGGACAAGATCCGCGAGGCCCATGCCATGGCCGCCCAGCTCGGGTTCCAGCTCATCTCCAGCCAGCCCCAGTACTCCATGCTGTGGCGCGTCATCGAAGCCGAGGTCGTCCCGACCTGCGAGGACCTTGGACTGTCCCAGATCGTCTGGTCCCCCATGGCCGGGGGCATCCTCACCGGCAAGTACCTGCCCGGCCAACAGGCCCCGGAGGGATCCCGCGGAGCGGACGAGAAGGGCGGAGCGCGCTCGATGGCCAGCAAGATGACGGATGAGGTCCTCACCGCCGTCCAGAAGCTGCGTCCGATCGCGGACGGGCTCGGTGCCACCATGGGCCAGCTCGCGATCGCCTGGGTCCTGTCCAATCCCAACGTGGCCGGCGCCCTGGTGGGAGCGTCCCGCCCCGAGCAGATCGCCGAGAACGTCAAGGCCCTGGACCTCACCCTGGACCAGGCGACCCTGGGTGCCATTGACGCGGCCATCGGCCATGTCGTCACCGATGATCCCTCGCTCGTGTCCGTCCCCGAGGGTCGCGCCGTCTGACCTGGCCGGGCACGACTCCCCAAACTGTGACGCTTCCGTGATGTGGACATCCCTGTAGATCACGGTATGATCACAGTTAGCCGGTGTTGCCCGTTCTGCTGGACAGGGCGGGCAACACGGGGTCAAGTGCCAACCAACGGGGGGCGGAGCATGACCACCACGGCAGGACGCTCTCCTGGCCACGCCTCCCCGAGTCGAGCTCTCCGCCTCCTCGGACGTACCGTGGCCACCACCGCCGGCACCCTCGCCCTCCTCACCGGACTGGTCGGAACCGCTCAGGCCACCCCGGTGCCCTCCCCCAGCGACTCCCTGGGCCCCACGCAGTCCGCGGCCCCCGCACCCCCACCGCCGTCCCCCTCCCCGTCGCCCTCACCCCCCTCCGGCGCCAATCAGCCTCCCCAGATCGACTGCCCCGGTCTCGTCACCGAGGCCGGCGACACCGAATCCGTCCGCATCGTGGTCCTAGACCCGGACGGGGACACCATCACCCTGAGCGCGGGGAGATCCTGGCTCGGCGGTGAGGCCACCGTAGAGGGACACGTGGTGACGTACACGGCGCCCACCGATGCCCGTGGTGGTGACGGCGTCACCGTCACCGCGGACGATGGACGGGGAGGTACGTCCGAATGCGAGATCTCGATCGTGGTGCAACCCGGACCGAGCCCCACGCCCACCCCGACTCCCCCACCCACAGTCACCCCCACCCCGACGAGCCCGGCCCCCACACCGAATCCCACGAGTTCCGCCCCGGACCCCAGCCCCGAGCCGACCAGCGGGTCGGGCACGCCGACCCGAACACCGACGTCGGCCCCCGCGCCAGCCCCGAGCCACAATCCGACCACACCAGGCGGCTTGAGCCCGAGCAGCGGTGCGCCCACCGGGCCCCCCGGCAGTGGGAACGGCGGCAACGGGAACGGCGGCAACGGCGCCGCCCCGGGCGGCTCAGCCTCCGCAGATGCAGGCGGCAGCGGCTCGGGTGGCGACGGCGCGGACGGCGGCGGTTCCGAGAGTCAGACACCAGACGGCACCGGATCACCCTCCGAACCGACGGCCGAGGCGTCGAGCGCACAGAAGCTCAGCAACATCATCCGGGACACCGCCATCGCCTGCCCGGTCCGGGCCGTGGCGGATGCCGAGAAGCTCGTCGCCGGCATCTCTGCTGGCATGACGTCGCGTCCCGGCGGCGGGAACTTCCCCAGCGGTAACGCCGCCGAGGACACTGGCAGCGCGGAGCCCGTGGCCGCCGCCGACCGGACCGCGCACACCGGGTCCACCCTGTGGCTGTTCGCGGGGGTGGGCTTCATGATGATCGCCCTCATCGCCCTCGCCCTGGCGGCCGTGCCCCGCGGCGGCCGTCGGCACTAGACTGACCGGACGATGCGGCCGTTTGGACGGATTGTCCGCCGGAGGGCCGCCCGAGATTCAGGAGGTTCGAGTTGGCCCGCTACGAAGACGATCTGGAACAGCAATTCATCGAAGAGCCCGAGAACGACCTGGAGCAGCCGGCTGACGGCCGCGACGGGACCACGGACCACGGGTCCTCCGATGACCCGGATTCACTGGATGCGATCGACCCGCTGCGCCGGGACACCTTCCTGCTGGACGGGGACGAGGACTACAACGGCGTCCCGGACTACCAGGAGGGCAGTTCCGATGACTCAGGCGGCGCTGCCGAGCCGGACGAGGACTCCGAGTGGGCCGGTCGGGACGACGAGGACGAGGACGAGGAAGGCTCAGGCGTCACAGCCTAGGCCCAGTCAGCCGCTGTTCCCGTTCAGGTCCTGCTAGCGCTTCCGGCCGGAGACCAGTCTCTCCGTGCCGGAAGCGGCCAGGATCAGACAGGCGCACCAGATGCCACCGGCAGGCCCGAGGGGTGCCGCGGCCAGTCCGGCCACCACCGGCATCGCCACTTGACCCACCCGGTTGCCGACCAGCCGGAACGCCAGTGCTGGTCCGCGCCACGTCGTGGGCACGGCCTGGGACACCAAGGACATGGTCAGCGGCTGCCCGATGCCCAGGGCGAAACCGCCGACCGCCATGAGCACCACGGCCAGCCAGACGGCGTGCCACCCCTCCAGGGCCGGGGGCACGAAGCCCAGGGCCACGGCGGACGCGAAGAGGGACACGAGCACGAGGTGGTGCCGCCGCCACCGTCCGGACAACCACGGAAGCACGATCCTGGACACGAACGAGGCTCCGCCGCGGACGGCCAGCAGCAGGCCCACCCAGAACGGTGAGACCCCGGCCGCTTCGCCGACCAGCGGCATGAACGCCGTGAGGATGTCCAGCATCGCCAGCAGGGCCAAGGACGCCATCATGTGCGAGGGGATCCCCGGGACCCGCCAGATGGCCAGCATCGTCGGCTTCCCCGGCCCCGCCGTGCTTCCGGATTCAGCGCCCCCTGGATTCTCGGTGTCCGACGCCGGTCCGGCGGGCCCGGCGTTCTCGTCACCCAGAGCGGGCGTCTGATCCCCCGGCTCCTGCACGGGTTCGGCAGGCGGGTGCCGGGAGCGGCGGCCGCCGTCAGCCCGCATGAGGTACATCACGGGCACGGCGAGCAGGGAGCAGGCCGCGCCGAGCCACAGGGCCCCATCGATGCGGCCGGCGAACTCCGCACTGTGGGTGGCCTCGCTGAGCGTGGCGTTGCCCAGGATCAGCCCGGAGATCAGCGGTCCGGACATCTGTCCCACGGAGAAGGCGGCGGTGAACCACCCGAAGGCGGCGTCCATGTTCTCCGGGGCGGATCGCCGGCCGATCACGGTCTGGCCGGCGATGGTGAACAGCAGATGGCCCATGCCGAGCACCGCCGAGGACACCATCAGCACGGCGACGGTGGAGCCGAAGGCGAGTCCGACGCCGCCCAGTCCCAGGACCAGTGCCCCCACAGCGATCATGCCGCGCAGGGTGGGCAGCCGGCTGCTGAGCCGTCCCAGGGACATCGCGAACACCAACGGGAGGATGGCATACGCGGCGGTGGCCAGGCCGACGGTGGTCTCCCCGGCGCCCAAGGCCAACAGCTTGTAGCTCGTGACGGGCCGCAGCAGGTTCAGGGCGGTCTGGGTGAGGACGGCTGCGGCGATCATGACCCAGAGCCAGGTCAGGTTTCCGCGGTTTGCCATGATCTCCAGAGTAGTCCTCGCTCGGGCCCGGTCCGGGCGCATGGCCCCGGACTAGAATGATGACGGCCCTGCCCTCGCCGGGGCCCCTCTCCCACCTCAGAAAGCCGGTCTTTTCCGTGTCCTCCGCCTCCAGCGTCCCGCAGCCTCCGCGGCTGCTGTGGAGCCGGAATTTCATCCTGGCCGCCGTGACCAACCTGTTCCTGGCCATGGTGTTCTACCTGCTGGTGACGGCGATGGCCCTCTACGCCGTGAATGAGTTCCAGGCGACGGACATGTTGTCCGGTCTGGCGGTCAGTGCCTTCGTTCTGGGCGCCGTGGTGTCCCGCCTGGTCACCGGCCAGGCCATGGAGATCATCGGGCGCAAGAGGGTTCTCGTCACGAGTCTGATGCTCTTCCTCATCGCCTCCGCCCTGTACCTGCTGGCCGATGGTCTCGGCCTGTTGATCGTCGTCCGCCTGGTCCACGGGCTGGCGTTCGGCGCGGCCAACACAGTGCTCGCCACCGCGGTCCAGGGCATGATCCCGCCCACGCGCCGCAGCGAGGGAACCGGCTGGTTCGGCACGTCCACCACGGTGGGGACCGCCCTGGGGCCGTTGCTGGCCTTCCAACTCACGGATCGGTTCGGCTTCGACTCGCTGTTCTACGTGTGCACGGCCTTCTCCGTCTGCGGCCTCGTGGCCGGCCTGGTGGTGCGGCTGCCGCGGGCACAGCATCATCAGCAGGTCGCCGGACCCCCGCGGTTCACCGTGCGGGGCGTGATCTCCTTGAGGGCCCTGCCCGTGTCCCTCGTAATGCTCATGGGCGGGCTGGCCTATTCCGGGGTGCTGGCCTTCCTCAACGGCTATGCCCAGGAACAGGGCATCAGTTCCACGATTGCCAGTGCCTACTTCGTGGTCTACGCCGTGGTCCTCGTCCTCTCGCGCTTCGTGGTGGGGAACCTGCAGGACCGGCATGGTGACAACGCGGTGGTGTTTCCCCTGCTGGCGTGCTTCGTGGCCAGCCTGGCGGTGCTGGCGCTCTGGCCGGCCGACGGCGGGTTCCTGGTGGCCGCCGCCCTATGCGCCCTCGGCTTCGGAGCCCTGTTGACGTCGCTGCAGTCGGTGGCCGCCACCGTCGTGCCACCCTTCCAGATCGGCGTGGCCACCTCCACGTACTTCCTCATGCTGGACATCGGCACCGGCGTGGGCCCGGTGCTGCTGGGCGCCCTGCTGCCGGCCACCGGGTTCTCCGGGATGTACCTGATGCTGTCCGGCTTCCTCGTGCTGGCCATGGTGGTCTACTGGTTCGCCCATGGCCGCCGCAGCGCCGGCGGCGCTACAGCACGGAGCGTGCCGCGGTGATCAGCAGCGCCACGAGAGCCGCCAGCAGACCCACCTCGGCCGCGATATAGAAGTAGTGCGTGGTGGAGCCGGCGGCGAGGTCACCGGCCAGAACCGCGTCGGTGCGGATGTTGAGGAAGGGCTTGATCACCAGCATCTTGACAGCCAGCACCCCGGCCGCGGCACCGCCGAGGATCCACAGCCGCTGCCGGCCCGGGCGGCCCACCGTCCGCCACATGGCCACGAGCAACAGGACCGCGAGGACCACCTCCACGATGTTCATGGCCATGAATACCCGGCGGCCGATGCCCAGCCCGAGCGGAATGGTGATGCCCGGCGCCGTGAACTTCAAGGGCGCCTCGATCAGGGAGATCCCGAGGACCAGCCCCAGCCAGACGGCTGGGATGACCAGGAGGAAGGACCGCGCCCACAGCGGGCCGGTGACGGAGCGGACGGCCGGGTGCCGGCCGGCGTCGGAAGTGTCCATGCCCTCATGCTAGGTCCGTCCGTGGCCTGCAGCTCGCCGGCCGGTCAGCCCCGCCCGACTCAGCCCCACCCGACTCAGCCCCGCCGGGTGGTGCGGACCATGGCCACCGCCAGGCCGAGCAGCACGGCATAGGCCACGCCGACCAGCACCCAGCCGAGGACGAACCCGCCGGTCAGCTCCACGATCGCACCCATCCCCACGGGCCCGACGGCGAAGCCCGCGTACATGCCCATGGTCGTGGTTCCGCTGGCGGCACCGATCCGGGTGGCGTCCACCGCCTGCATGGTCCCCGCGTTGACGACCACGTTGGTGCCCAGCACGGTCAACCCGTGCAGGACGACCCCGGCCCAGAACAGGGCGGGCAGGTTCCACAGGGATGAGGTGGCCATGCAGGCCATCCCGAGCAGGGCCCCGGAGGAGATCAGCAGCAGCAGCGTGCCCGGCCGGCGTCCAGCGCCCAGGGCACGGCCCCAGTAGATGCGGCTGGCCACGCCCACCACGCCGGAGAGGCCGGCGGCGAGGCCGCCGATGAGCAGGCTGTAGCCGTGGTCCCGCACCGCGAAGAGCGGCAGGTACACGTTGGTGGCCTGGGTGCCCATGCCCGAGAAGAAGGCGACGGCGGTGAACAGCCAGACCTGGACCGGCAGGGATGCCGTCGAGCCAGGTCGCCGGCGCCGGAACCGAGCCGCGAGGACACCCCGGACGGCCGACCAGTCCGTGGGATCCTCCGGTGGGATGTGGCGCAGCGACCACCACAGCAGCACCAGCACCCCCGTGGCGGCGGCCAGCGCGGCACCCGACCAACCGGCCCAGAGGGCCGCGGCGGGGAAGAGCAACCCGGCCACCAGCTGGCTGGCCTGGACCCCGGACTGTTTGACCCCGATCCACCCGGCCCGCTTGACGGCGGGCACGGCCGAGTAGATGACGCGGTTGGTGGTCGGGTTGGCGATCACCTGTGCCGGGCCGACGAGGACGCACGCCACGATCAAGGTCCAGTACTGCGGGCCGAGGGACGAGACCAGCAGTGCCAGCACGGTTCCGCCGTAGTTGAAGACCAGTTGGCTGCGGATGCTGAGGACGTCGGCGAGCCGCCCGATCACCATGGAGGAGACGGCGGCACTGACGAACAGCACCGTCACGAGGAGACCGAACTGGCCGGCCGAGACACCGAGTTCCTGGATCAGCAGGTCCGAGGTCGCCGAGAGCCCGTAGTTGAGCAGCGGGCCCACGCCCATGGCGATGAGCAGTACGGTCAACAGCGCCGCGCCGGCTTTCGGCACCTCAGGTTCCGGTGCCGGACTTGACTGGCTCACTCCATTCCTCGATTCCCTAGAGCGGTGGAAAACGCCTCAGCGGCCTGCTGTAGCTGGTCGATGAGGACCGACAGCCCGGCGTCCGGCAGCCGCTCCGTGGGGGCCACCACGGCCAGGCCGGCCACGGTGCGCCCGGTGACCTCCCGCAGTGGCACCGCGACGGCGGAGATCCCCTCCGTGCTCTCGCCTCGGGACACCGCGTAACCGGCCTGTCGGATTCTAGCCAGCATCCCCGTCAGGTCCGGCACGGTGTCCACGGTGTGGTCCGTCAGCTTCTTCAGGCCACCGCCGAACATTCCGGCGACGTCGGCCGGGGCCAGATCCGCCAGCATCACCCGGCCTCCGGCCGTGCCGTACGCCGGCATCCGGGCGCCGATGCGAGGAGAGGCCCGGAGGACATGCGCGGACTCGATGCCGTCGACGAACTCGACCTCGGAACGGACCAGCACGGACAAGGAGACCGACTCCCCCGTGGCCGCGGCGAGGGACTCCATGGGCCGGTGGGCCGCACGCCGGATCTCCCGGTTCTCCACCACACCACCGGCCAGGGAGAGCAGGGCGGCCCCCGGCCGGTAGACGCGGCTGTAGGGGTCCTGGACCACATAGCCCCGCGAGGCCAGCGTGCCCAGGAGGCGGTGTGCGCTGGACGGGGCGATGCCGAGGTCCTCCGCGATCTCCCGCACGCGGACACCTCCCTCCGCCATGACACGGTCCACCACGGTCAGTGCGTGGACCACAGACCTGATCTCCGTCATGGCATCCTCCTCGTCCCTGGGCGGTAATCGTTCCGTACAGCAGAACATTTGACCTGATCGTTCCGCCTGGCGCTCCTGCATCCTACGCTTCTGGAAACACCGACGTCATCCACAGCAGCTGGGCCTGCCAGACCAGCACGAGTCACACGAGTCAGGAGCCCCGATGAGAACCACCGCGAGGACAGGGACGAGCACCCGGCGCCGCAGCCGCTGGCTGGCACCACTGCTGGCAGCACCCTTGCTGCTGGCCGCCTGCGGTGATGGCGGCACCTCAGGCCAGGAGTCCAGTGGCGGAACCGGGTCGCCGGCCGAGGGCACCGCCACCGGCACGGCCGGGCCCGCGGGCGCCACGGAGGTCCGGGTGGCGGACACCGCCGGCATGCCGTCGGCCTTCCTGCAGTACGGGGTGAACGAGGGCTACTTCGAGGCGGAGGGCCTGGACGTCACGGTCGATGTCAGCATCGGCGGTGCCGCGGCCGTGCCGGCCGTGGTCAACGGAGAGACCCAGTTCGCCGGCTCGAACACCGTCAGTGCCATCCTGGCCGCCAGCAAGGGCCTCCCCATCATCATCGTGGCCGCCGGCACCCGCACCATGGAGGATCCCGAGGACGATTTCGCCCGCATCATGGCCTCCGCCTCCAGCGGGGTCGAGGAGGTCGAGGACCTGGAGGGCGCCACGATTGCGGTCAACACGTTGGAGAACATCAACGACGTGGTCATCATGACGCTGATGGAGGATGCGGGCGCCGACCGCACCCAGGTCAAGTTCGCCGAGATGGGCTTCTCGGACATGCTCCCGGCCCTGGCCAACGGGCAGGTCGACGCAGCCCTGCTGATCGAACCGTTCGTCACCATGGCCGTGGACCAGGGCGCCACGGAGGTGGCCAGCCCCTACGCCGAGTCCCGGCCGAACATGATGGTGGGCACGTACATGACCTCCGAGGAGTACGCCGCCGAGAACCCGGAGACGGTGGAGGCGTTCCAGCGGGGCATCAGTGCCACCGGACAGGCCATCGCCGAAGACCCGGACGCCTTCCGCGAGGCGCTGCCCGAGGTCACCACGATCGAGCCCGACCTCGCCGGCCAGATCCACCTGCCCGCCTGGGACGCCTCGGTGGACCTGGAGACCCTGAAGTTCCTCAACGAGCGCATGGTCCGGTACGGGCTGATCGACGAGGAGATCAACGTCGAGGACATCGTCACCGCGCCCTCTGACTAAGCCACCCCTGCCACCCCACCGGAGAGACCCGAGGATCCAGCACATGACCAGTGACACGACCGCCCAACCCGCACCCCGCCCCTACCGGCGCATCGCCACGGAGGAGGCCTGGGCACCGCCGGAGATGTTCGACCTGTTCCGGGGGATCCTCGGCGACCACCCGGAGGACGATCCGGGGTTCATGAGCCTCATGGGCTACTACGTCCTCAACGACGGCGACCGTCCGCGATTCATCCGCGAGCGCATGACGGACACCGAGGGGGTGCGCCTGCAGGAGATGGACGCGGCCGGCGTCGACCATCAGATCCTGTCCCTGACCGCCCCGGGCACCAACCCGCTCCCCCCGGTGCAGGCGACCGACCTGGCCCGGCTGGCCAACGACCAGCTCGGCGAGATCGTCCGGAACCGGCCCGACCGCTTCTCCGGCCTGGCCGCCGTGCCCTTCACCGCGCCCGACGCCGGCGCCGCCGAGCTCGAGCGGGCCGTCACGCGACTGGGCCTGAAGGGCGCCATCCTGAACTCCCACGTGCGGGACCGGTACACGGACACGGACGAGTTCCTGCCCTTCTATGAGGCCGCCGAGGCGCTCGGGGTGCCGGTCTACCTGCACCCCAACGCCCCCTCGGCCAGCCTGTTCAAGCCGCTGCATGACCGCGGCCTGGACGGCTCGATGTACGGCTTCGGGGTGGAGACCGGCCTGCATCTGATGCGGCTGGTGGTCTCCGGGGTGTTCGAGCGCTTCCCGAACCTGACGATGGTGGTCGGCCACCTCGGGGAGGCCGTCCCGTTCTGGCTGAACCGGATCGACTACATGTACGGCAAGCAGGTGGCCACGGGTCGCTACCCGCATGTGAAGCCGTTGCCGATGAAGCCCTCTGAGTACATCCGCCGCAATGTCTGGATCACCACGAGCGGCATGCCGTGGCAGGACGAGGTGATGTTCGTGCGGCAGATGATGGGCGCCGACCGCGTGATGTACGCGATGGACTACCCCTACCAGTACGAGCCGGCCGAGGTGACCCTGCAGGACAACCTGCCGATCTCGGCGGAGGAGAAGTTCGAGTTCTTCGAGGGCATCGCCACCCGGGTGTTCAACCTGGACCTCGGTTCCTGACCCACACACGCTTCGAGTCGAGTGGGGGGGTGTTTTCGCCCGGCACCCACCCCAACCCGACTGAAAGTAGGGCGGCAGGATCAGGAACCGAGTTTCGAGCGCAGGGCGGCGAGCGCCGCCGTCGCCGCCGTCCACAGGGTGGGCTCGGGGACGGGGACGAACCGGGGCGAGTGGTTGACCGGCATGGAACCGGAGTCCACGGCCTGGGCGTCGAATCCCCCGAAGAACCAGAACACGGAGGGCACTCCCAACGCGCCGGGGAGGATTCCGAAGTCCTCCGAACCCATCTTGGGCTGGCCGTCTTTCACCTTCTCGGCGCCGAGGGCTCCGCGCAAGGTCTCGACGAGCTCCGCCGTCGCGTCCGGGTCGTTGAAATTGCGGGGGAAGCGGTAGAGCTCCTCGATCACCGGCTCGGGTGCTCCGGAGGCCTGCGCCTCGGCGGAGATGATGCGTCGGAGGGCGGCCAGCACCGTGGTGCGCACCTCGTCGTCCATGGTGCGGACGTTGAGGGTGAACTCGGCGGAGTCCGGGATGATGTTCTCCTTGAGCCCGGCATGGAAGGTGCCGACCGTCACCACAGCGGACTCACGGGCGGAGATCTCCCGGGAGACGATCCCCTGCAGCCGCGTGACGATGTGGGCGCCGAGCACGATGGGATCGATCGAGTTCTCCGGCTGGGAGCCGTGGGACTGTTCCCCTCGCAGGGTGACCTTCCAGGAGTCCGCATAGGCCATGGCGGGCCCACCGACCACCTCGACCGTCCCGGCCAGACCCGGCATGACGTGCTGGCCGAAGATGATCTCCGGGTGCGGGGCGCGGTCCCAGAGGCCGTCCTCCACCATCGCCTGTGCGCCGGCCGCCGTCTCCTCCCCGGGCTGGAAGATCAGCACGACCGTTCCGGACCAGGTCTCTCGCCGGGCAGCCAGCACCTCGGTGGCGGTCATCAGCGCGGCCACGTGGGTGTCATGGCCGCAGCCGTGCATCACCGGAACCTCGGTGCCGTCGGCCAGGGTGCCACGGGCGGTGCTGCGGTAGTCAACCGTGGAGTCCTCCTGGATCGGCAAGCCGTCCGTGTCCGCCCGGAACCCGACGACGGGCCCGGCGCCGTTGCGCAGCACGCCCACCACGCCGGTGCCACCGCAGCGGAAGTGTTCGATGCCCAGCGTGTCCAGGTGCGCCTCGATGAACGCCGCCGTGGCGTGCTCCTGCATGGACAGCTCCGGATGAGCATGCAGATGCCGGTAGAAAGCGAGCATGCGCTGGCGCAGCTCGGCCGGGATCTCCGGGTGGTCGGTGTCGGACGGATCGAGGTGGGTCTGGGACTGCATCGTGGCCTTTCGGGAGGTTTTGGCGAGGAGAGGGAGGGTTTGGCGAGGAGGGGGAGGGTTCGGCGAGGTATGGAGGAAGTCGGCCGGGGACGAACCGGCAGAGCGGTCAGGCCGACGCGGAGTCGCCCGGCTCGGCCGTTCCGGACGCGGAAACCGCCGGCTCGAAGGGCTCGCGTTTGCGCACGTACCAGCCGATCACGAGGGTGACGATCACGGAGATCGCCGTGGCGGCCATGCCCAGGGCGGGCACCAGGGGCACCAGCACGAACTGCACCAAGGCGGCCACCACCGCGGCCACCGCGGTGGCGCGGACCTGCTTCAGGGAGACGATGGCCTGGATGATGACCGCGCCCAGCACGGCGGGCAGGACGTACACCCGGACCACGTCTGTGACGGACTCCGGGATGACACTGATGAGCCAGGTGCCGAGGATCCCCACGAAGACGAGGAGGGAGAGCAGATGCACGAAGGCCGCACCGCAGATCGCCATGACGGCCGCGAGCCCGCCGCGGTGCGTACCGGGCTTGGCACCGATCCGCGCCTGGGCGATCAGGGCGGAGGGCAGCAGCTTGTTCGAGATGTTGCCGATCATGAAGGCCTGGTACATCGAGGCCGGGCCCAGGATCGGGAAATAGGTGATCGGCTCGATGATCCAGATGACGAAGAAGGTTCCGGCGACGGCGGCGAAGGCGGTGAAGAGGGCGGTGGCGGTCACGCCGAGGTCGGCGAAGAAGACCAGGTAGAGCGGGCCGGCCAGGGAGAAGACCAGCCCGGCCAGCATGGTCAGCCGGCCCCACCGCGAGGTGGTGGCATCGAATTCGGCCATGCTGCCCGGCGACGCGGAGGTTGTGGAGGTGGCGGAGGTGGCACTGGCGGTGGGGGATGGTGCGGTCATCGGGACTCCTGGCGATGGAGGGGATCAAGGGGGTGGGCGGGACGGCCCGGCTCAGGCGGCCGGCGCGAGCCCGGCGGACTGGGCGAGGTAGGCGGCGGCGAGGCCGAGCAGGATGGCGATGCCCAATCCCCACTCGCGCAGCCACCGCATCCCCGGCAGTCGGGCCAGCAGCAGGCACACTCCCATCACGAGAGCCGAGGCGGCCAGGGTGATCAGGTGCACCGAGCTCTTGGGCACCTCGGCGAAGCCGAGGGAGAGGAAGGCACCGAGCAGGGCGGCCGCCGGGACCACGGTCATGAGGGCCGGGTTGACCTTGGCCATGCGGTGTTCGCCCTTCTTCAGCAGGGGTGTGAGGATCAGGGTGGCGAGCATCCACATGGCCCCGCCCAGGCTCATGGCGAAGAACATGATGGCGAACGCCTGCTGGTCATAGGAGGGGCCGCCCAGCTCCGCGCCGACTGTCCCGGCGGCGATGCTGGCCGCGGCCGTCTCATACTGCACCGACCCGATCAAGCCGATGCGGACCAGGGTGGCCGGGGTGCCGAACAGGGCGAGCAGGGCGACGGCGACGAGGACCACCGCCAGCGAGGGGCCGATCGCGGCGATGGCCCCGGTCCGGAAGGTGGTCTTTAGTTCCTGCTGACTGAGGCCGGCAGCCGGCGCCGCCTTGCGGGCGGCCATCATGTAGATCACCGACTGGACGGCGATGACGAGGAAGACGCCCAGGGCACAGATCCAGAGGACGGGCATGTTGGCCAGGGCCAGCACGCCGTTCGGGTCGGCGGCCGGGGCAGCGGCCGCGCTTGCTGCTGAGATCATGGCGATCCTTCAATTCGTGAGGTCGGTTCCGGCTCGGAGCTCGGAACTTGTTTGATGCACTTCGTCGCTACCATTGTGATGTGCGCTACATCACTTCACGAGAAATCGCAGGAAATTCACACTCATCGGAGGTTAGAGGCACATCATGAACAAAGCGCCCCGCCTCCTGGACGAAGGCGATCTCCAACTGGTCCATGCCCTGCAGATCGGGCCGCGTTTGCCATGGACGGTCTTGGGCGAGGTCCTCGAGCAGCATCCGACCTCACTGGCCGCCCGGTGGCGCCGGCTCGAACAAAGCGGCTCCGCCTGGATCACCGCCCACCCGCTGGGACACCCGGACCAGATGGCCCTGTCCTTCCATGACGTCCGGTGCCAACCGGGCCACCGGCAACAGGTCGCGGAGGCCATCGGCAGGATTCCGGAGGTCTTCTCGGTGGAGGAATGCCACCGGGACCGGGACTTCATGTTGACCGTCATCTCCCCCGAGCCGACCCAGCTCACGGAGATCGTCTATCCACAGCTTGAGGACATTCCCCATCTGTCCGGGTACGAGTCCACGTTCTGCACCCGCCTGCACCGCACCGCGGCCAACTGGGAGCTCGATGCTCTCAGTCCCCAGCAGCGGCGCGCGCTCCGCGCGGCCGCCGACCCGCCGCCGACACCCGAGGCGCACCCGGGCCCCCCACCGCCGTCCTTCGGTGCCATCCTGCGCGTGCTTGGCCGCGACGGCCGGGCCACCGCGGCACAGGTCGCGGAGGCCACCGGTCTGCACCCGGCCACGGCTCGACGCCGGCTCCAGCGGGTGCTGGACTCCGGCACCCTGAGCTTTCGCTGCGACGTGTCCCACCGGGCCACGGGCTACCCCGTGATGTGCCAGTGGTTCGCCCGGCTCCCGGCCGCCGACCACGATGCGGCAGCCGCCGAACTAGCGGGGCTCGGCGCCCTGCGGCTGTGCGCCTCGACGACGGGCCGTTCCAACTTCATGTTCATGATGTGGCACCGATCGCCCACGGACATCATGGCCCTGGAGCGGCGGGCTTCAGAGAAGCTGCTCCGCCTGGAGATCCGCGAGACCGTCATCATCTCGAACATCCCCAAACGTGCCGGGTGGCACCTGGACGCCGACGGGCGGCGCCGGGAGGACTTCGTCGAGGTGGGCCACCACTGGGATTGATGAAACCGGTCAGCAGACCGTCCACAGGTCGATGATGACCCGGTCGGGTTCGCGGCGGCCGGAGCCGATGACCACGGTGGACTCCAGCCAGGACCAGGTCTCGCCGGCCACCTCGAAGCGGGGCGCGCAGCGGAAGTAGATCCGTTCGGCGGGCACCCGTTCACCGCGGGCCAGGGCGGAGATGTCCTCGGCCGAGCCGGTGCGATAGGCGGCGTTCATGACGTAGAGCCGGTCGCCGTCGTCGGTCTCGATGACGTACCGGGCATCCAGGTCCGAGGCCGTGTCCGACTGGATGAGCTGGAAGTCCGCGCCGCCGGGCAGGATGCGTCCGTTCAGCCCGGGCCCGGTGACGGTGCCTCCGGAGATCGGGATGACGCGGCGCAGGCCCCGATGGGTCCTTCCGACCTCCACGGGTTCGGCCACGTCGACCGCCACGGTGGCCAGGAACTCGAGTCGGGGCGGGGTGGGGCCGGCAGTGGTGTCGAGGCGTCCGGAGGCGGCGGCAGAGGTCTGGGGCATGACCACCACGCTAGGGCCGGCTCCCCGCGGACGCCATGCACATCCTCCGTGCATCCGATGCACAGCGAATTCCGTTGAGATCGCCAACGGTCGGGGGCACCATGAGGTGTTATGGATCACATCACCGCTTCGCAGCCCCGCGCCTCGGGCGGCCCCTCCCCGGACCCCGCCGCCGTCTCCTCCCGTGGCTCCGCCCCGGCCACCACCACCTCGGCCGCCGCCGGCACCGCTGCGCGGCGCGCCGGCCGCCCGCGGGACCTCGTGGCCGTGAACATCGGCAACGCCCTGGAGTGGTTCGACTGGAACATCTACGCGATTTTCGCCCCGTTCTTCGCCGCCCAGTTCTTCCGCGCCGAGGACCCGGTGTCCAGCCTGCTCTCCACGCTGGCCGTCTTCGCGGTCGGCTTCCTCATGCGCCCGGTGGGCGGGTGGCTGTTCGGCCGGCTGGCGGATGACAAGGGGCGGAAGTTCAGCCTGACCCTGGCCATCTTGCTGGCTTCCTTCGGCTCCCTGCTGATCGCCGTGGCCCCGACCTTTGACGCGATCGGCGTGTGGGCCGGCGTCGTCCTCCTGGTGGCCCGGCTCATCCAGGGATTGTCCCACGGCGGCGAGACCGGCAGCGCCTTCACCTACCTGGCCGAGATCGCCCCGCAGGACAAGCGCGGCTTCTGGGCGTCCACCCCGTGGCTGGGCGTGGGGGTGGGCACCATGCTCGCCACCGGCGTCGGCGTGCTGCTGACTGCCCTGCTCTCCGAGGCGCAGATGGCCGAGTTCGGCTGGCGTATCCCCTTCGCCGTCGCAGCCGTCCTCGGGGTCTACGCCCTCTACATCCGCAAGACCATGAACGAGTCCGAGGTGCACACCGAGCGAAAGGAGCGCGACGAGCGCGAGGGGGTGGACTCCCTGTCCCTGCGGGAGGTCCTCTCCGAACTGGGCCGTGAATGGAAGCCGCTGCTGCAGATCGTCGGTTTGACGATCTCCGGCGTGGTGGCCTTCTACACCTGGTTCATCTTCGCCCCCGGCTACGCCTCCCGCGAGTTCGGCATGGATCCGAACGCCTCCCTGGTGGCTGGGCTGTGCGGCCAGGCCGTGTTCCTGGTGGCCATCCCCGTGATGGGCAAGCTCTCCGACCGCTTCGGACGCAAACCGGTGCTGATGGTCTTCGCGGCCGGCTTCGCGCTCGTGGCCTTCCCCCTGGAATGGATGCTCGGCCCGAGCCCGTTCATGCTCTTCCTGGCCATGGCCGCCGGCTCCGTGCTGCTGGCCGCGAACTGCGCCCCGCTCGGCGCCGTCTTCGCCGAGCTGGTCCCGACCAAGCTGCGGGCCACCCTGATCGGGGTCGGCTACGCCACCTCCGGGGCGATCTTCGGCGGCACGGCTCCCTATCTGAACACCTGGTTGTCCAGCATCGGGATGCACGGGTTATTCGTGGGCTACATGATCGTGCTCTGCCTGGTTAGCGTGGTGGTCATCATCAAGATGCCGGAGACCGCCCGCCGCGACCTCCGCTGAACCCGCCGGCACCGGTCCGGCAGGAAGACGGGAACGGGTGCGACTGACACTGCGCCAACTCGAACACTTCTGCGCTGTGGCTCGGACGGGCAGTATCAGCGCCGCGGCCGCCCAGCTGAGGGTGTCCAGGACCTCCGTCACGGAAGCCCTGGACACCCTCGAGCGCATCTCCGGCACCGTGCTGTGCCACCGCAGCAAGGCCGAGGGCGTGGTGCTCACGGCCTCCGGGGAGGACTTCTTCATCCGGGCGCGCTCGGTGCTGGACCAGGCCCTCGACCTTGAGGTGCCCGACGGCGACCGGCAGCTCGGCGGCACCCTCGCCGTCGGCTGTTTCCGGTCTCTGGCACCGACGGTCCTGCCCGCGTTGTGGTCCGAGTTCGCCGCGCGGCATCCCGGCGTCACCGTCTCCGTGACGACCGGGAACCGGGCTGAGCTGGTGGAGCAGCTCTCCCTCGGCATTCTGGACGTGGTCCTGGCGTACAACCTCCATGCCCTGCCCGGACTGGGATCCGCCCGCCTCTACGACACGACGATGTATGCCCTTTTGCCGGCCGACCACCGCTTCGCCGAGCGGGGACGGGCACCCCTGGCCGAGTTGGCGGCGGAGCCCCTGCTGCTGATGGACGTCTCCCCCAGTTCCGACGACATCCTCTCCTACTTCGCCCACCACGGCGCGGCCCCGAACGTGCGGATGAAGTCCCCGGACTTCGAGCTCATCCGGTCCCTGGTGGCCCGCGGGCTGGGCTATTCAATCTTCATCCAGCGGCCCCGGCACGATGTCTCCTATGAGGGGCTGCCGGTGGCCTGCGTCCCCCTGGACCCCGAGCCCCACCTGGAACGGGCGTCCATCGCCTGGTCGGAACGGCGGCGGCTGCCCGCCCCGGGCCGGAGTTTCGTGGACCTGGCTATCGCCCTGGGTCCGCAGGTTGCGCCGGCGCCGTGATGGCGAGGCCGGTCAGGACCCCAGCCGGCCCTCCGGCCGGGGCTCGTTGCTGACCACGGGGGTGGATCCGGTGTCCGAGCCGGAGCGCCGGGGCCGGGCGCCGTCGAGGTCCTTCTCCTCGGCATTCCGCTCGGGCGGGCGACCCTCGGAACGCGGTTCGCCCTCGCCCTCACTCTGCCCCTCGCCACGGCGATCGCCGGCCGAGTCTGTACCCGAGCCCGGGTCTCTGCCCGCGCTGGCAGAACCAGTCGCACCGGCGGAACCGGCCGGCGTGGGGACGGGGCGTTGCGCCTCACCGGAGCGCAGGGAGGACCGCAGGTCCCCGAGGGACATCGCGGAGGTCTGCACTTCCAGCTCATCACGCCACTGCGGATCGGGCTCGGTCAGGTAGCCGACGGGGGCGTGCTCGCCGAAGTGGTCGGCGTCCGCCTCCCGCCAGTCGGCGGCCCAGCCGCGCGGCGGCTCGTTGAGCAGTTCGTCCTCCCGCAGCCAGTGGTAGATGGAGGCGTAGGAGCGGGTGTTGAGGTGGTCCACCCGGCGGCGCAGCATGCGGGTGTTCAGCTGGGACGGATGGTTCAGGCCCATCGACGCCATGATCTGCACGGCCTCACGGACGGTGAGCTTCTGGTAGTTGTGCACGCGCTTGGACTTGTCCTCCACGTCCAGCGCCCGGGTGAGCCGCGGGTCCTGCGTGGCCACGCCCACGGGGCAGTGGTTCGTGTGGCACTTCTGGGCCTGGATGCATCCGGTGGCCATCATCATGGCGCGGGCGGACATGGTGAAGTCGGCCCCCTGGATCAGCCGTTTGACGATGTCCGATCCGGTGGCGACCTTGCCGGCCGCGCCCAGCTTGATCATGTGCCGCAGCCCCGTGCCGACCAGGGCGTTGTGCACCAGCATGAGGCCCTCGGTCAGCGGGGTGCCCACGTGGTCGGAGTACTCCAGCGGGGCGGCACCGGTGCCGCCCTCGGAGCCGTCCACGATGATGTAGTCCGGGGCGGTCCGCTCCTCCCAGATGGCCTTGCACATGGCCAGCACGTCCGTGCGGGAGCCCACGCAGAACTTGATGCCGACCGGCTTGCCGTCGGAGAGTTCGCGCAGGCGGCCGATGAACCGGACCATCTCCCGGGGCGTGGTGAAGGCCGAATGGGAGGCCGGGGAGATGCAGTCGACGCCGACCGGCACCTCGCGCGCCTCGGCGATCTCCGGGGTGACCTTGGGGCCGGGCAGCACACCGCCGAGCCCGGGTTTGGCCCCCTGGGAGAGCTTGATGGTGATGCCCTTGACCTCCGGCAGGGTGGCCTTCTCCGCGAAGCTCACCGGGTTGAACCGGCCGTCCTCGGTGCGGCAGCCGAAGTAACCGGAGCCGATCTCCCAGAACAGGTCCGCCCCGTTGCCCCGGTGGTACTTCGTCAGCCCGCCCTCTCCGGTCTCGTGGATGAATCCGCCCAGGCCGGCCCCCTTGTTCATGGCCACCACCGCGTTCTTGGACAGCGAGCCGAAGGACATGGACGAGATGTTCATCAGGGACAGGTCATAGGGCTGGCGGCAGTCAGGGCCGCCGATCCGCACGGTGGGGATCTTCTCCGGCGGCGCCACGGGTGCCGTGGAGTGCAGGAGGAACTCGTAGCCGATCCGCCCCGTGTCCCGCTCCGTCCCGAAGGCCTTGTGGTCGTCCGCACCCTTGGACCGCGAGTACACGATCGAACGGGTATCCCGGTCGAAGGGCTTGCCGTCGAAGTTCCGCTCGATGAAGTACTGCTGAATCTCCGGACGGATCGACTCCAGCAGGTACCGCATGTGCCCGATCACCGGGAAGTTCCGCAGGATCGCATGCCGCTTCTGGGTCAGGTCCCAGATGGCGAGTCCCACGAGCAGCAGGGCGACCAGGCAGAGGAAAATCCATGCCCAGAACCCGACCAGGTAGGCGATGACCAGGATGAGGACGAGCGTGGTGAGCCCGCCGATGATGAGGAGGCGGTTGTTCATGCCTCCCATCCTGCACCCGCGGGAGGCAGAACGCACGACGGCGGCGCGCGGCCTCCCCCGTTCAGGTCACCACAGGTGAGGGGCCGGCTTCCGGGAGCCCGGGAGGGCGACGTTGGTGCGCCACTCGTGCAGCCATTCAGGCAACTCGAGTTCGGCTGGCTTCGGCTGACCGAGCTCCTCGGCGACCGCTGTCAGGATCTCCTCGTTGGACACCGGGCCGTCGGGACCAAGGAGCCGGGTGGCGACATGGGCCCTGACGTAGACCTCGCCGTCCACCACGAAGCGCTGCTCGAACCAGATGGACTTGTCATCCAGGCCGATGATCCGGGTCTCCAAGGTATAGCGCTGCCACAGGTTCACCGATTTCCGGAAGGCGATCTGTTCGGCCTGCACCACCGGCGACCACTTCTTCTTCCGCATCAGGTCCCAGACACCGGCACGGACCATCAGATCGAAGCGGCCCAGGTCCATGAGGGAGAAGTACATCCCGTTATTGACGTGCACCGCGATGTCCACGTCGGTCGGCAGGGCCCTCAGCGGCAGCGAGGAACTGTCCCAGATGCCCAGCTTGGAGCGGCGCCGCGAGGTGATGAGCAACAGCAGGGTACGGAAGATCAGGTGCATGACCTCATCGTGCCAGCAATGTTACTGACAAGTAAAACAGGGGCGACGACCCGCCGGGCCACCCGCACGCTGACCCGATCTAGGCGAAGGCGCTGAACCCGGTGAGGTCGCGGCCGATCAGCAGAGCCTGGACGGACTCCGTGCCCTCGTAGGTATGGATCGCCTCGATATCCGCCTGGTGGCGGATGACCCCGTTCTCGAGCAGGATGCCATTGCCGCCGAGCATGTCCCGGGCCTCGGAGGCGATCAGGCGGGCGGTGCGGGTGTTGTGGTATTTCGCCAGGGAGGCCTGGGTGGGCCGGAGGAGACCCTCGGACTCGAGGTGGGCCAGGTTCACGCAGTACATCTGCATGGCCACCAGGTGGGAGAGCAACCGGGTCAGCTTCTCCTGGACCATCTGGTGCTGGGCCAGCTTCTTGCCGAACTGCACCCGCTGTTGCGAGTAGGCCAGCGCAGACTCGAAGCAGGCCGTGGCATGGCCGAGCGCGGACCACGCCACGCCGGCGCGGGTGGCATAGAGGACCCTGGAGGTGTCCTTGAACGAGTGCGCGCCGGGCAGCAGGGCCTCCGCAGGCAGTTCCACGTCATCCAGGTGGATCAGAGCCTGGTCGATGGCACGCAACGCACCCTTGCCGGCGATGACCTCGGCCCGGTAGCCCGGGGTCTCCTGCGGGACGAGGAAGCAGCGGACCGCTCCGTGGTCCTCCTCGCCCTCCGAGTCCACGCGCGCCCAGACGAAGGTCACGCCGCCCGAGGCCCCGTTGCCGATCCACTTCTTGGCGCCCCGCAGCACCCAGCCGGCCCCGGTGCGGGTGGCCCGGGTGGCCAGTCCCGAGGAGTCGGAACCGTGGTCCGGTTCGGTCAGAGCAAAGGATCCGAGCACCTCCCCCGAGGCGATGCGCTTCACGTACCGCTCCTGCTGCTCCTGACTGCCGAAGTACACGAGGGTGCGCAAGGCGAGCCCACCCTGGACCGCCAGCACGGTGCCCAGGGAGCCATCCACGCGGGAGAGCTCCATGTTGACCAGGCCGGTGGCCAGCGGGGAGAACTGCTCCAGGTCCGGGTGGGTCAGCCCATCGTTGAACAGCTGGTGGCGCCCGAGGCTGGTGGCCGCCTCGATCGGGTATTCATGACGGTCCCAGCCCTCAGCCATCTGATCAGCGACGGCGGTGGCAGCCTTGCGCGTCCGCTCCCAGATCTCGCGGTCCGCGGCGGGGATGGCCCGGAAGGCGCCGTAGTAGTCGATGTCCAGCGGGCTGGTGACGTCATAGGCGGGTTCGGTGGCGCCGGGGAACGGTGATCCGGCGGCGTCGGGCGCACGCTCGGTGCGGGCAGGGATCTCGGTCATCCCCTCAGCATAGGTGGGACTGCGTGTCAGATCCAGTGGCACTCAATTTCAACTGGAGGCGTTCGACTCCAGCGCCTGGCGGACTCGGCGCAGCACCTCGCCCGAGGGCATCGTCGTGGGAAAGCTGGCGACCACCACCTGGCCGGGCACGAGGGCGGGGTCCGGAACCCGGCCGGAGCCGTCGGCGAGGTCCGCACCCGCTGCCGCGCCGGCGTCGTCCGCGGGGTGCGGTGCATGTCCCGGACCGGCCCCCGTCTCGGCATCCGCCGGAGAACCCACCCCGAAACGCAGCCGGACCATGGCCAGCGCACGGTCCAGCGCCTCCGCGTACCGCGCGGTGACCTGGGCGCCCGCTTCCCTGTCACCGTTGCCGGCAGTGCCCCCGCTGCCCTCCATATCCCCACTGTCACCATTGCCCTCGTCGCCACCGCTGCGGACGGCCTGGCGCAGGAAGTGGTTGTGGGTGGCCGTGACGAGGGCGGCGAAGCCGATGGCGTCCACGGGCTCCAGGCCGGGCACGGTCCGGCGCAGATGCCCGGAGAAGAGCTGCTCGTAGCGGCGTTCCGTGACGATCTCGCGGTCGCGCAGGGCCTGCACCCCGCCGACCACGGCGTACCGGCGGCGCGCCAACTCCAGGTCCTCGGACAGGTGCGCGAAGACCCGCTCCGAGGCGGCGCACACGGTGGTCCAGGGGTCACTCTGCTGCTCGTCCATCCACGCGGCGAGCTCCTCGATCAGCGGCGGGTGGTCCGCGAAGACTGCGTCCTCCTTGCCACCGACCTGACGGAAGTACGTGGAGCGGGACAGCCCGGCGGCGCGTGCCAGGTCGTCCACGCTGGTGGCCTCGAAGCCCCGCTCGCTGAAGAGCTCCACGGCGGCCTCGACCACCAGGGATCGGACCTCGACGGATCGGGACTGCGCAGGTTCTAGAGTCATGCGCCCGACTCTATCCAGCCCCGCCCCGCCTTCCCCCCTACACTCCCATCCGGAGTGGTCAGAGCAGGTGGTCGGTCAGATGGTCCGGGGTGCCGAAGCGGTGGGCCGTGATCGAGATGGCCTGCTCATGCACGAAGGGCAGCAGCTCCACATCGCCGGCCGAGACCACGGGATTTGCGTAGACGGCCACGTCCGGCGAACCGTCAAGGGCCTCATGCAGGGCCAGCACGGCCGCACGGGACGCCTCGGCCCCTGCCTCAGCCCCGGTTCGGGAACGCGACCCGGCCCCTGAACCGGACTCGCTCCAGTCCAGCACCAGGCGAATGCGCGGGTCGCCGCCGGAGGGCGCCGACGGCGGCAGCTGGGTCAGCTGCGCGGCCCGGGCGTGGAACGCCACCGTGTCCTCGATCCGCACCTCCACCTGCGGATCCCCGGCCAAGATCTGCCCGACGCCGGCCGGCAGTTCCTCCGCCACGCTCACCGTGAGCGGTGCCCCGGTCCGACGGCCGGCCATGATCACGCGCAGCAGGTGCACCAGCGGGCCAGACTCCCAGCGGATGGTCACCGGGACCGGACGGTGGCGCAGCACGTTGCGCTCCGCCATCAGTCCGGAGATGTCCGTGGCCAGGCCGAAGCCCTCGTTCCACGCCTGCTCGTCCAGGCCGGCGGCGCCGGCCAGCCATGCGCGGTCCTCGGCATCCAGACCTGCGGCGTCGGCCCACACCGATCCTGCCGAGTCAGCCTGATTGTCGCTGTGGCTAGGCAGGAGGTCTGTGGCCGGAGAAGCGGCTGCCGGGGCGTCCGTCCAGGACCCCAGTCCATGCAGGTAGTGCGGGCCACCCGCCTTGGTGCCGGCGCCGACGGCGGAGCGCTTCCAGCCACCGAAGGGCTGGCGTCGGACGATCGCGCCGGTGATGCCGCGGTTGACGTAGAGGTTGCCGGCATTCACCGTCTCCAGCCAGGTCCCGATCTCGTCCGGGTCCAGGGAGTGGATTCCGGAGGTCAGGCCGTAGTCCACGGCGTTGACGAGCTCGATGGCGTCCTCGAGCGTCTCAGCGGTCATCACGCCGAGCACGGGCCCGAAGTACTCGGTGAGGTGCGCGTCCGAGCCCGGGCGGACCCCGGCACGGATGCCGGGGCTCCAGAGCCGCCCGGTCCCGTCCAGTTGACGCGGTTCCAGTGCCCAGGTCTCTCCGGTGCCCAACTCGGTCAGGCCCCGCTGCAGCTTCTCCCCCGGGACCTCGATCACGGGGCCCATCTGCGAGCGCGGGTCCTCCGGGTAGCCCACGGTCAGGGAGTTCACGGCGTCCACCAGCTGGCGGTGGAAGCGCGGGGAGGTGGCCACGGAGCCGACGAGGATCACCAGGGAGGATGCCGAGCACTTCTGCCCGGCGTGGCCGAACGCGGAGGTCACCACGTCCTTGGCGGCCAGGTCCAGATCGGCACTCGGGGTCACGATGACCGCGTTCTTACCGGAGGTCTCGGCGAGCAGCGGCAGGTCCGGGCGGAAGGAACGGAACAGCTTGGCCGTCTCGTAGCCGCCGGTCAGGATGACCCGCTCCACGTCCGGGTGCGCGATGAGTCCCTCACCAAGCTCGGCCTCCTGCTCCGGATCGATGCTGATGAAGCTCACCACGTCCGAGGCGAGCGTCCCGGCCTCCTCGGCACTGACGCCGTCCAGGGCGGTGAGTCCAGCCACAAGGCCCTCACGAATGGATTCAAAGACGACGGCCCCGGTCCGGACCGACTGCGGGGCCGGCTTGAACACCACAGGAGCCCCAGAGGCCAGCCCGGCGAGCACGCCGCCCGTCGGGATGGCCACGGGGAAGTTCCACGGGGGGATGACGAGCACGAGCTTGGACGGGTGGAACTGGGCGCCGGGCACCTCGTCGAGCCCGCGGGCCAGCCGGCCGTAGTACCGCGCGAAGTCGATGGCCTCGGAGACCTCCGGATCACCCTGGTCCAGCGTCTTGCCGGTCTCGGCGGCCGCCACCTCGAGCAGGTCCGCTCGGTGCGCCTCGAGGGAATCGGCCACGGCGCCCAGCACGCGCTCCCGCTCGGCTCCGGTCAGGCTCGCCCAGGCATCGCCCGCCGCAACGGCCTTCCCGACGGCGGCCTGCACCTGGTCCGGTGAGGTCACCGTGGCGGCGGCCACGGTTTCGGTGCCGAGCGTGGATCCCGGGATGTTGGCGGTGATGGACTGCCCCCAGTCGCGGTTTGCCGCGAGCGACGGGTCGGTGTCCGGGGTGTTGGCGAAGCCGTCCACGGGCTCCGGCACCGGGCCGCGCGCCACGTCGAGAGCCGCAGCCTGCCGGTTCTGAGTGCGGGCCGGCGTCGGGATGGCGGTGTCCAGGTCCTCGAGCGAGGCCACGAAGCGGTCCTGCTCACGGGCGAAGAGTGCCGGATCCGTGTCCAGTTCGAAGACGGCGGACATGAAGTTCTCCTGGCTGGCCCCCTCCTCGAGGCGGCGGATCAGGTAGGAGATGGCCACGTCGAACTCGTGCGGGTGGACCACCGGCGTGTAGAGCAGCAGCGAGCCGACGTCCTGGCGGACGGCCTCGGCCTGACCGGTGGCCATGCCCAGCAGCATCTCGAACTCGACGTCCGGGCTGCGGCCACCCTGCTCCCACTGCGTGGTGAGCCCGCGTTCCTGCACCAGCAGCCAGGCCAGCGCGATGTCGAACAGGTTGTGCCCGGCCACGCCGATCCGCACGTTGCGGGTGTGCTCGGGCGTGAGGGCGTAGTTCAGGACGCGCTTGTAGTTGGTATCGGCGGCCTGCTTGGAGGGCACCGTGGCGGCGGGCCAGCCGGTGACGGAGGCCTGGACCTGCTCCATGGGCAGGTTGGCGCCCTTGACCACGCGGACCTTGAGCGGGGCACCGCCGGCGGCCACACGGCGTGCGGCGAACTCCTGCAGGCGGATCATGGCATCGAGGGCGTCCGGCAGGTAGGCCTGCAGCACGATCCCGGCCTCGAGGTCCTGGAGCGCGGGATTGTCCATCAGGCGCATGAACACGGCCAGGGTCATGTCCAGGTCGTGGTATTCCTCCATGTCCAGGTTGATGAACGTGGGGCCGGTGCCGGTGGGTCCATCGGCAGCACCCTGGGAGGCGGCGAGCTCGTAGAGCGGCAGGAGGTGCGCGGTGACCTCCTCGACCGCCTCGTTGAACGCCCAGGCGCTGTGCGGGGCGGTGGCGGCGGAGACCTTGACGGAGACGTAGTCCACGTCATCCCGCTCGATCAGGGTGCGGATGCCGTCCATCCGGCGGTCGGCCTCCCGCTGGCCGAGGATGGCCTCGCCGAGCAGGTTGATGTTCAAGCGGATGCCCTCGGTCCTCAGCTTGGCGATGGCCGGGCCGAGCTTGGCGTCCGTGGCGTCCACGATCAGGTGGGAGACCAGCTCGCGCAGGACCTTGCGGGCCGCCGGCACGGCGATCGGGGCCACGGCGGGGGCCAGCCGGCCGCCCAGGCTCATGGCCGACTTCATGTACCACGGCAGGAAGCCGGGCGTCTGGGGCGCCAGGTCCGCGAGCGCCTCCGCGGCGATCCGGTGGTCCTCGGGGCGCACCACCCGGTCCACGAAGCCGACCGTGAAGTCCAGCCCCGCCGGGTCCTTCAGTACGCCCGCCAGCTGCTTGGCCGAGAAGTTCGAGGGGTGCTTCCGGGCCTCCCGGAGCCAGGTCCGGACCTGCTCGACGGCGGCCGGGGCCAGTGCGCGCAATTCCTCGGGATCCGGGATGGCTGGGTTTGCGGGTTGGGCGGAGCGATCAACGGGGTGGGACGTCATGCTGTCATTGTTCTCCCTCGCACTGTGCGTGACTAGCGAACGTTTCCGGGGAGTATTGTTCGGTTGATCCGAACTGTTTCTGGGGCGTGCCGGTGGCCTCCGGCCCTTGCACCCTCCGCCCACCCGATCCCCACGCACCCGATCCGATCCCTCGTGAAAGGCCTGAGTCATGTTGGACGTCCGCCGCCTCGTCCTCCTGCGTGAACTGTCCATCCGGGGCACGATCTCCGCGGTAGCCCGGGCCATGAACCTGGCCCCCTCCTCCGTCTCCGAACAGTTGTCCCTGCTGGAGCGGGAGACCAAGACCGAGTTGTTGCGCCGAGTCGGGCGGAACGTGCAACTCACGGAAGCGGCGATGGCCCTCGTGGAACGGGTGGAGCCGATCCTCGGTGCCCTCGAGGAAGCCGAGACAGCTCTCATCTCAGCCGGATCGGCCGGTGGCGCCATCAGTGGGCGCGTGCGCCTGGCGGTGTTCCAGTCCGCGGCCCTCGTCCTGATCCCGCCGGCCCTGTCCCTGCTGCGTGAGCGCCATCCCGCTCTGCGGCTGGAGATGGTCCAGTACGAGCCGGAGCGCGCGCTGCATGAGACGTGGGCCCGGGACTTCGACGTGGTGGTCGCCGAACAGTATCCCGGACATTCGGCACCGCACTGGCCGGGTCTGGACCGCCGCCAGTTGGTGAAGGACGAGCTGCAATTGGCCGTTCCGGCCGCGCTCACGATCGACGGCCAGCCCCTGCCGGCCGGGGAGGAACTGGCCACCCTGCTGCAGCACCGGCCGTTGCCCTGGGTCATGGAGCCGCGGGGCACGGCCACCCGGCACTGGGCCGAGCAGCTGATCCGGTCTGCCGGCCACGAGCCGGACGTCCGCTTCGTCTCGGCGGACCTGCAGTCCCACGTGAAGCTCGTCGAGTCCGGCAATGCCGTGGCACTGCTGCCCGGCCTGACCCTGGTGGACCACCCTCAGCGGCTGCGCCGGATCTCCCTGCCCGGGCGGCCGTTGCGCACCGTCTTCACGTCCATCCGATCCTCGTCGGCTCGGTCTCCGGCCGTCGTCGCCGTCCGTGCCGCCTTGGAGGAGGCGGCGCAGCCGCTGGATGCTGAGACCGGCTGATAACGAACAGGTCGCGACCGGCGCGGAACGGGGTCGGGGGGTTGCGTACTCGCATAGCATGGGGGAGTCGGTGGCCAGATGTCCGCTGCCCTGCGAATGTCAGGACCGACGCACTCGACCCCCGTGAAGCACCTGACGAAAGGGACCCATGCGCCAGGATCCGCAGGCACTGCCGCTCGGCGGGGTCGCGACGGACCTGTCCACGGACCAGTCAACAGCGGTGTGGCACCTGCCCGCGGACACCGAGCCGCAGGAACGGCTGTGGATGGCCTTCCCCCGCGACTATGCGCAGATGGGAACCTCCACGTGGGAGCTGTCCGGGGCACGCCGCGCCTGGACCCGGGTGGCGCACGCGGTCATGGACTATGAGCCGGTGACCCTGCTGGTGGATCCGGCGGACCGGCAGATCGTGCACACCTACGTGGACCCCATGTTCCCCATCGTGCCGCTGGCCATGGACAACCCCTTCCTCGGCCTGACGGGGCCGACCTTCACCACCGGTGACGTGAATCCGGCCACGGGCCAGCGCCAGCTTGGCATGATCGACTGGGTCTTCAACGGCTTCGGACGCCGGCCCGGATTCGAGTACCGCCTGGACGACGTGGTGGGCGGGACCATCTCCGACCTCACCAACGCCCGGCGCCAGCTCTCCCTCATGGTCAACGAGGGAGGTGCCTTCATCACCGACGGCGAGGGCACCCTGGTCGCCTCCGAGGCCGTCCTGCTGGACCCGGCGCGCAACGGCGGTTGGACCCGTGAGCACGTCGAGGCCGAGTTCACCCGCTACACGGACATCCGCAAGATCATCTGGCTGCCCGGCGGGCTCACCCGCAATCAGGGGCGGTTCGGCCTGGGCGGGCACATCGACCAGCTCATCGCCTTCGCCTCCCCCACCGTGCTGCTGTTGCACTGGCAGGAGAACCCGGCCCACCCGGACCACGCCGTCTCCGCCCGCACCCTGTCCATCCTCCAGAACGAGACCGACGCCCAGGGCCGGCCCCTGAACGTGGCCACCCTGACCGCACCCCTGGCCGGCCAGGACGACCGCGGCCCCCTCGCCTGGTCCTACGTCAACGTCCTGCCCGTCAACGGCGCCGTGGTGGTTCCCTCCTTCGAGGACCCGCACGACGACGGCGCTCACCAGCTGCTGCGGGCCGCCTACCCGGGGCGCACGGTCGTGCCCATCCCGGCGCAGCGGCTGTACCGACGCGGCGTCGGCATCCGCCAGGTCGTCCTGCCGCAGCCCTCCCGGAAGGTGCCCGCCTAGACAAGGCGTCCGTGGCGCCGGCCGCTCCGTGCCTCACGGTCTGCACCTCTCACGTTGTGCACCGCGATTCCCGATGATCGTGAACATTCCCACTCAGAATGACCGGGACTCTTCACGATGAAAGGGAAAGCCGCATCGGCTGATTCTCCACAGGCCGATCCTCCTGCGTCGTCTGATTCTCACAGGCCGATCCTCCACAGCCGGCAAGATGCTCACAATGGTCCACATCTACCCTCCAGCTGACCGCTCGGGACCTCCCGATCGTGATGTCCTGACTGGCATGATGGCCGCCTCGACAGGATTCTCAACCCCGGATCTCCAGTTTCCACTCGAGGCGACCTCCCCGCAGGCCTGACCCTGCGGGCATCAAGCACCAGCATGGCCGGCTCCGTCAAACGTGCGAAGCCGAAGGGGGCGGCCTGGCCGCTCTTCGGCGAGCGGAGGATTTCTGTGCCACGGGCGTGGAGTGACCTGTCCGCGGCACAGCAAAACCCGTTCCGCCAGCACCTCTTCCCGGGATCCTCGATGGTCCTGGAAGACCTCCGGCTGTGCCTGGCAGACACCTTGCCGCGGCTACCGTGGGAAGACGCCATCGTGGTGGCGGACGCGCTGCTGAGTGGACTGAGAAGCACTTCGGCCAGCATGCCGGCCGCCATGAACGCAGCGATGGCCACGCCGTGGAGCGTTCAAGACCTAACCTCCCTAGCCAACTCGTGCACCACCCAGAAAGCCGCCCACCGCCTACGTCAGATCGCGGCCTTCGCCTCGCCCCTGTCCGGATCCCCCGGCGAATCGTGGAGCCGAGTGGTCATAGACCGGCTTGGCTTCGAACCGCCAGTATTGCAACACCAGGTACGGGCCGTCGATGGTCGACTTCTGGGCATCCTCGATTTCTGGTGGAAGGGACTTCGGCTTGCCGGGGAGTTCGACGGCAAGAGGAAGTATGCGGGCAGCAACAGCTACTCGGGGCGCGACGTCGATCCAGTGATCCTGGATGAGAAGCTGAGATCTGAACGCATCCAGGAAGAAGGCATTCGCTTCGTCCGCTGGATGTGGGATGACCTGACGTCGCCTTGTCGACTGGAAGCCAAGCTACTGCGGGCAGGCGTCCCCCGTCACTGAATGCCACTGAGAACCCACCAGCCGCTCGCAGCAGCCGGCTCAGGGAGCCACTGCCTCAGTCGGTTTCGGGGGTGAACAGCTCGCGGACGTCGTCGGCGGTGATGGTGGAGGAGAAGGCGGCGTCCCCGTCGGTCAGCGAGGAGAACAGTGCTGCCTTCTTCTGTTGCAACGCCAGCACCTTCTCCTCGATCGTGCCTTCGGCCACCATGCGGTAGACCATCACGGTTCGGTCCTGACCGATGCGGTGGGCGCGGTCCACAGCCTGAGCCTCCGTGGCGGGGTTCCACCACGGGTCCAGCAGGAACACATAGTCGGCCTCGGTCAGGGTCAGGCCGAAGCCGCCGGCCTTGAGGCTGATGAGGAAAGCCGGAGCCGTCCCGGTCTTGAACCCCTCGATCACCTTCGCGCGGTTCCGCGTGGACCCGTCCAGGTAGGCGAAGCGGACGCCACGGTCCGCCAGGGCGTCCCCCACGCGCGTCAGGAAGGAGGTGAACTGGCTGAAGATGATCACTCGGTGGCCTTCGGAGACGATCTCCTCGAGCTGGCCCATGAGCGCCTCCATCTTGGAGGACGGCACGGAGGCGTACTTCTCGTCCACGATCGCCGGATCCAGCGCCAGCATGCGCAGCAGGGTCAGCGACTTGAAGATGATGAAGCGGTTCTCCTCCATGTTCTCCAGCAGCCCCAGGACCTTCTGCCGCTCGCGCTGGAGCACCTGGTCGTAGAGCCGGCGGTGCTTCGGCACGAGCTCCACGTGGCTGACCTGCTCCTGCTTCGGTGGCAGGTCCGAGGCCACGAGGTCCTTGGTGCGCCGGAGCATGAACGGCCGGATCCTCCGCCGCAGCCGAGCCATGCGCTTCGCGGCGAACCGCCGCCCGTCCTCGGAGGAGTCCGGCTGCTCGATCGGCTTGGTGTATTCGGAGCGGAACACCGTCGGCGAGGGGAACAGGCCCGAAGCCGTCAGCGAGAGCAACGCCCACAGGTCGGACAGGGAGTTCTCCATGGGCGTGCCCGTGATCGCCAACCGGAACGGCGCCCGGATGGCCTTGGCGGCCTGGTGCGCCTTCGCGGCCCGGTTCTTCACGAACTGGGCCTCGTCCAGCACCAGCCCGTCCCAGTCGAGCCCGGTGTACTCCTCGGATCCCAGCCGCAACAGGGTGTAGCTGGTGATCACGACGTCGGCTCCGGCCGCCTCCTCGGCCACGCTCGTCCCCCGCTTGGCGGTGGTGGTCTCGAGCACGCGCAGGGTCAGCTCCGGCGCGAACCGTGCGGCCTCGTCCTTCCACACGGCCAGCACCGATGACGGTGCCACCACCAGGAAGGGCGGGGCACCGGCCGTCAGCTGCCGCGCACGGACCATCAGCGCCAGGGTCTGGATCGTCTTGCCCAGCCCCATGTCATCAGCCAGGATCCCGCCGAGGTGGTGGTCGTAGAGGAAGGACAGCCACGCGAACCCCTCCAACTGGTAGGGACGCAAGGTGGCCTGCAGGCCCGAGGGGACGGCCGGCGTCGGGATCTCGGCGAGGTCTTTGAGCGCACCCACGGACTCCCGCCAGGCGACCGCTTCCTCGGACTCGTCCGCGAGGTCCTCGAACTCCTCCCAGAGCGCGACGTCGTACTTGTTGATCCGCGGCGCGTCAGACTTCCACTCGCCCATGGACTCGGCCTCGGAGATGAGCTCGCGCAGGCGGTTCAGCCCGGGATGGTCGAGGGAGAAGTAGCTGCCGTCGTTCAGCATCAGGGTCTTCTTGCCCTGGGCCAGCGCCTTGAAGACCGCGGTGAACGGGATGAGCTGGCCACCCACGGTGATCTCGAAGCCGAGGTCGAACCAGTCGTTGTCCCGTGGATTCGCCGCCTCGACCTGGGTGACGCGGACCTGGGGATCGTCCGTCAGCTCGCGGTAGTCCGGGCGCTTGCCGTGCTCGACGACCTTGACGTGGTCCAGCTTCGAGAGGATCGGCAGCACGTATTCGACGAACCGGGCGGTGTCCGCCCCGTGCAGGTGCGTGTTGCGGATGGTTCCGGGGAGCACGGTCACGCCGTCCGTGGCCTCCTCGGCGGCCGCGCGGACCGCTTCCAGCACGGCGTCCTCGTGCTCGACGTCCCGGTCCACGTCCACCCCGCGGGCCCGGCCGGAGTAGCCGGTCGGGGACCAGCCTCCGCGGGTGTGAGGACGCCGGTGCTCCACGGGCAGTTCGCGGCGCGGCCCCCAGTACAGCCAGGACCACTCCAGGGCGGTCTCATGGTTTTTCCGGTGGTCCACCTCGAGCCACAGCTCGGGGGCCGGAACCTCGGGGAACTCCACCGTCCCGTCAGCGCTGTCCACGTCCATGATGCGGGACAGCCGCGGGTAGACGTCGTAGAAGAACTCCTCGGACTCCTCCTGCGGGATCCGCAACGGTTCCGGCTGCTGCAACAGGTCCAGCACCGGGCGGGGGATGGCCGCCGACGCCGACGCCGGCGCGAGCGTCAGGCGCACGGGCGCGAGATGGCGCGGGGCGTCGTCGAGGATCTCGGTGGCCACGAACCCCCCGGCGCCAGCGGCCCGGGCCCCGGGGATGACCTCTCCTGCGGACTCCACGATCGGGGCCACCTCCAGGCCCTGGCCCGGTCCGCTGACGTCCAGCCGCACGGTGGCCGGCCCGGTGAAGACCACCTCACTGAGGATGCCTTGGCCCACGAACTCGACGCCCATGTCCTGTGCCCGCAGCAGGAGTTGCCAGGCCGCTGGGCCGGACAGGGAGTCCAGACGCAGGGTCTCGTCATTGCCGTAGGCGTGCGGCCGCTCGGCGAGGTAGAGGCGGTAGAGCTGTCCGAGCAGGTCCACATGGTCCCCGCGCAACTGGTGGCGCAGGCCGCCGTACTGGAACTTCTTCCAGGTCAGCCCACCCTTGATCCAGTTGTCCCGGGTGCCCCGGCGCATCGGCCGTAGTTGGACGTGCAGCGGGGCCCCCTCCTGGATGTCCGCCACCGAGGCCTCGTTGGCGCCCCAGCGCCGGCGCATCTCACTGCGCGGCTCGGCCAACAACTCCACGCCGATCCCCACCGGCTCCTCGGCGTGGGTGACGGCCTCCTGCCCGGTCAGCTCGCCGAGCACGGTCCGCCAGTCACCTACCGCCGAGCCGGCCTGGGCTCCACCGCCACCGTGCACTGTCGAGCTATTCCCGACGCCGGCACCGTCCGTGAAGCGGTCCACCTCGCCCCATCCCTGGGCTGGCGGGGCCGCATTCGGATCGAACATCCCGGCCAACGGCGCCCCGGGAGCCGGCGGCCGCAGGTGATCCCGGATCGCCAGGGTCGTAGCCGCATAGAGCAGGGCGGCGGCATGCTTGCAGTCGTTGCGGACCGGGCAGTTGCACCCGCCCCGCAGCGGGGTCCATTGGCGCGGCAGGGACTCCGAGGAGGCTCGACCTGGCACGAGGATCGCGAACGTGTCATACGGCAGCGGGTCATTGCCCTGCACCTGCCCGAACAACGTGCGCGGGGAGCTCGGTGCCGATTCTCCGGCACGGTCCGGGCCGGATCCACCGTCCGTCGGCTCCCACAGCAGCCCGGAGACCACTCCCTGGCGCGCGTATTTCTTGCCGCGCTCGGCCGCCTGGGCGCCCACCAGCCGGGCGATGTCCTGGTCGGCGACATAGGGGTAGGAGGGGGAACTGCTCATCCCTCCATCGTTTCACGGCCCACGGACACCCTCAGCCGCTCTCCACAGCGCGCCGATGCTATATCGGTAGTACTCCCATCGCCGAATAGTGCGCTCTGGGGAATGCTCTGAGTAATACTGAATCGCGGACATCACCGCAGCCGCGGTGGACAAACGTGTGGAGGGCAGACATTGAGCGAGGACGACCTACTGGAGAATGACGTCTTCATGTCCGTGCCGACGTGGGCGCCATCCCCGGTTCGGACAACGTCTACGACGTCATCGGTGCAGCTTTCATCTTCGTCAGCCTGCTTGGCGTGTTCTGGTGGCCGGTTGCGCTGACACCGAGGTGGTACCGGGACTGGCTGGCGTGGGGTGGGCCCATGGAGACTGATCCCTGGCCCACGGTCGAGGAGCGTACGGAAGGACGGCGCTGAGCGACTCCTAAGCTTCAGTAGATTCCCGACGACGGCCAGCCGCCCCACCGCGCGGTTCATTCCTTGCGTCGGTCTCGGTGGTGTCGGCCCTCACGGCGCCGGCCCCAGTAGATGCGGACGACTCCGGTCCGTCGCCAGCGGATTCGCCCGCCGCCGGCGCGGACACGTCTCCGAACCCGGTCCCGCCCTGGCCTTCCGCGGCAGGCGAGGCATCCGTGGCGGACACCGGCGCCGCCGTCGCGATCCGAGCCTTGCGGTGCCGGGTCTCCATGCCCTTCAGGTCGGAGGCGATGAAGGAATTGATCCACCGCGACTGGGGATCGGCGTCGATCATGATGGCCTTCAGCAGCAGCGTGGCGGGCAGGGCCAGGATGGCGCCGAGCGGTCCGAGGATCCAGGCCCAGAACAGCAGGGACAGGAAGGAGACGGTGGGGATCACTCCCACGGCATCGCCGGTGAACTTGGGCTGGATGATCGATTGAATGACGAAGTTCAGCACCGAGTAGGCGGCCACCACGGCGAAGAACGCGCCCCAGCCGCCCTCGACCAGCCCGAGCAGGGCCGGCGGGATCATGCCGATGATGAAGCCGATGTTGGGGATGTAGTTCGTCAGGAAGCTCAGCACGCCCCAGACCCAGATCATGGGCACCCCGATGATCGCCAGGGCCACGATGTCCAGGCCGGCCACGATCAACCCGAAGAGGGTGGTGACGACCCAGTACCGGCGGACCCCGTAGGCGAAGGCGGTGAGGGCGGAGCCGAGCTCGTACTTGGCGGTGTTGAGCAGGGCCATACGGCGGTCCACGGCCACGGAGTCCATGGCCAGGAAGAAGACGGCCATGATCACGGTGGCCAGCAGCCCCAGGATGGCGGTGACGTTGGAGAGCAGCGCGGTGACGATCCCGGTGGCCGTGGACACCACGGTGGACATGTTGAGGCCGGCGAGCTGCTCGATCATCATGTCCGGGGTGACGCCGAAGCTGCCGATCCAGGTGATCATGCTGTTGTAGATCTCGTTGAACTGCTGCCCGTACTCGGGCAGGGCCATCACGAGTTCGGAGGCAGACCACAGGATCAGCGCCATGAACACCAACAGCACGACGACGACCACCAGCACGGTGACCGAGGCTCCGATGAAGCGGTGCACGCCCTTCTTGATGAGCCAGGCCTGCAGCGGATAGGCGATGATCACCAGGTTCAGTCCGAGGAACACGGGGCCGATGATGGTCTGGAGACCCTGTACGAATTGCAGCGTGATGACCAGGCCGGCCAGACACAGCACGATCACCAGGAATCGCGGCCAGACGCGGTGCGATCTGGTCTCGGGGGTCATGCCGGAGGCATCTGCAGTGTCCACGTCCGAGAGTCTACGGCGGGCCCCGGGCACGTTGCTCTCAGGGAGGACCCTGAATCCCACCCTGAGAACCACCCGGAGCCACAGCGGCTGACAGCACCGCAGGGCCCGGTTACCCTCGGACCATGATCCGCGACGAGAGCATCCAGGGATACGTGAACCGTCTGGCCTCCGGTGAACCCACGCCGGGAGGAGGGGCCACCGGTGCCCTGCTGCTGGCCCAGGGGGTCGGTCTGCTGGCCATGGCCGCCCGGTTCAGCGACCACGAGGAGCTGGCGGAGCGGGCGGCCACCCTGGCCTCGCGCGCCCTCGCCCTGTCCGATGACGACGAGCAGGCCTTCGCCCGGGTCTCCGAGGCCTTCGGTCTGCCGAAGAACACGGACGCGGACCGCCAGGAGCGCTCCCGCCGGATCCAGGAGGCGATCCGGGCAGCCGCCGTGCCCCCGCGGGACCTGGTGGAGGCCTCTGCTGATGCCCTGCGGATCGCGGAGGATATCTTGGCTGACTGCAACGCGAACGTGCTCAGCGATGTCGGGGCCGGGCTCGGCTGTGTGCGTGGGACGTTGGTGGCTGCGGCGGTGACCCTCGAGACGGACCTGGCCCCGCTGAAGGACGAGGACGCCAGCACCCAGGTCAGCACGGACATCCGCGAGGCCGACCGCCTGACCGGCCACGCCGACGACCTCATCGGCCGCACGCGCCAGCGGATCTGCGGTTGAGGATCTGCGGTTGAGGATCACTGCCGGCCGCCCCGGCGCAGCCCTCACCGCCGTCCCAGCCATCACAGTCCCGCTCATCGCAGTCCCGGTCCCCCACCGACGACGCCGGCACGCAGCACCCGCTGGACCGTCGGGTCCGCGGGGCGCTGGTCCCGCCACGATGGGGCCGGGGCCGCCGCGGCGGCGTCCGGCATGCGTCTGAGCTGGGGCCGGCCGGCCCGGGGAAGCGGGGTGTTCGGGGTGTTCGGGGTGTTCGGGGTGTTCGGGGTGGAGCGCAGCATGCTCATCATCTCCGTAGACTGTTGCCAAGAAGTTTATGCAGAGATTTCTCTGCAAAGATGTCTATGCAAAGGTAGCTCTGCACATGGCCGATGACAAGACCTCCGCGCACGATTCCCCCGATCCAGTCGTCGGCGAGGACGCCATGCCGGGGGTGGCGTCCCGGGCGCTCGACGCCCGCGCCATGAAGGCTTTCGCCCACCCACTGCGGATGGCGATGTACTCCTACCTCACGGACCGCGGCACGGCGACGGCCACCTCGATGGCCCAGCACCTGAACGAGAGCACCGGTCAGACCAGCTACCACCTGCGCCAGCTGGAGAAGCACGGCTTCGTGGAGGAGGACACCGGGCGTGGCTCCGGCCGGGAGCGCTGGTGGAAGCCCGTGGGGTTCGCGGTGCCGACCTACGAGCTCTCGCAGGACGAGTCCAACCGGCCCGCCATCCAGGCCCTGTTCCAGACGACCCTCAACCAGCGCGCGCAAGCCCTCGGGCGGTGGCTGAGCGTGGAGAACCACGCCGACCCCGACTGGGTCAGGGCCTCCATCGACTCCTCCAGCACCCGCACCATGACCGCCCGGCAGGCGCGGGCCCTGAGCGAGGAGCTGATGTCCGTGATCGAGCGCCACGAGCAGGCGCTGGACCATGCGGAGCCGGCCCCGGACGCCCTATCCGGGCAGACCGCGGACGGTGAGGAGACCCGCCGGGTCCGTCTCTACCTCAGCGTCTTCCCCCTGGTGATCGAGGACTGAACGCCCCGCCCACGGCCACAGCCCAGGTGCTGCTGCTCGATACCGCAGGCGGATCTCTGCGCTCAGGGTCCTGCCGCGATTTCCGGGCCGCGCAGACGGCGGAGCAGCAGCCGGTCCAGGCTGAACCGGCCCGGCCCGACCACGGCCAGCACCAGGGCGCCGACACCCAGTCCGGCGGCCAGCTCCCACCCTCCGTCCGCGGCGAAGATGCCATTGCTCAGGTGGGCGAACACCACCGCCCCGGCCAGCACGAGCCCGGCCATCAGGCCGGCGATCGGTGTCAGCAGGCCCAGGATGAGCAGCACGCCGCCGCCGATCTCCACCGCCATCGTGAATACGGCAGCGGCTTCCGGCAGGGGGATGCCCATCCCGCCGAAACCCTGTGCGGTGGCGGACACGCCCTGGAGGACCTTCTGCATCCCATGGGCCACCAGCACCACACCGAGGACCACCCGTGCCAGCAGCAGTACGGCGTCCCGGATCAGCTGCGGGACGGGCACCACACTGGCGTCCGTGTCCACGGTCTTGGCGTGGGAGGGACGAGCAGCGGCCGATCGGGAGGACGAGGGAGACGGCGGGGAGGAGGCGGGAGACATGGAGCCGCTGGCCGCAGGGCGGAAGGGCGCCGCCCCGGCCTGTTGCCACTCCACGCCGCGGGGCTCCTCGTGTCCGCTCCTGGCGGCCAGGGCCTCGGCAGCGCGTTCCTCGGGCGTCTTCACCTCAGTAGTTCTGGTCATTCCTTCGAGGCTTCCGCGCCGGAGCGGTCGCGTCAAACGGCTTGCCGGTGAGGCGGCGGATGCACAGGGCCTTGCCAGTTGAGGCCAAGGATGCCCCCCTCAGGCCAAGCTTCTATCCTCCGCAGCGCGAACCCGTCGCCCTCCAGCTTTTACGAATCCGTAACATCGGCATGCCCTATGGAAACATCTCTCTGGTTTATTGATAGTGAACACAGTTTCACCAGAATGCACAACCTGAAAGGTGTTCCGATGACTTCCACTGTTCCTCTGACCGGAGCTGACGCCAGACCTGCACCGATCGGCTTGCCGGAGCCCACTCTGGCCGAGCTGGCCGCCGCAGACGACGTCCGGTTCCTGCTGGCGACCTTCGTGGACATGACCGGCCGGCCCTGCGCCAAGCTGGTCCCGGTCTCGGCCGCCGACGAACTGCAGTTCGAGGGTATGGGATTCGCCGGATACGCGGCCGGGATGATCGGCCAGAACCCGCAGGACCCGGACCTCGTGGTCTTCCCCGATCTGGCGTCCTATGCCCCCTTGCCCTTCGTCAAGGAAGGACTGGCCATGGTCCAGTGCGATCCCCACGTCGAGGGCGTCCCCTGGCCCTACGCACCTCGCGTGGCCCTGAAACACACGCTGGCCAAACTCGCCGAACGCGGAATGCGCCCCATGGTCGGGGCGGAGCTGGAGTACTTCCTGGTCCGCACGGCGGACAACGGCACCATCATCACCGCCGACGAGCGGGACAGCTCTCCGAATCCCTGCTATGACGCCCGCGGTGTGACGCGGATGTACGAGCACCTCACCGAGATCTCCGCGGCCATGAACAGCCTGGGCTGGGGCAACTACGCCAACGACCACGAGGACGGCGCCGGTCAGTTCGAGCAGAACTTCGCCTACGCCGACGCTCTGACCACGGCAGACCGGGTCATCACGGCGCGCTACATCATCGCCATGCTGGCCGCCGAGCGGGACATGACCGCCACCTTTATGCCCAAACCCTTCACCGACCGGCCGGGCAATGGGATGCACCTGCACCTGTCCCTGTGGGATGACTCCGGGCCTCTCTTCCCGGACGACTCCGACGGCAGGTCCCTGGGGCTGTCCGCACAGGCATACTCCTTCATCGGCGGGGTCCTGGAGCACAGCTCGGCGCTGCTGGCCTACCTGGCCCCCACGGTCAACTCCTACAAGCGCCGCAATGCCCAGACCACGGTCTCCGGAGCCACGTGGTCCCCCCGGAAAGCCACATATGGCGGCAATGACAGGACTCACTTCATCCGAGTCCCGGACGGCAACCGGATCGAGCTACGCGGCGGGGATGGATCCGGCAACCCCTACCTGATGATGGCGTCCGTCCTCGAAGCCGGGCTCGACGGCATCGACCGCCAGGTCGATCCCGGCGACCCCTGCGGCCCTGGCATCCAGCCGGACAGCGCGGCGGACCTGCCGAGCACCCTGCTGCATGCGGCCGCGGCCCTGCGGGCCGACACGACCGTACTCGGCGCACTCTGCGGCAGCCGTGCCGTCGGCGAGTACTACGCCGATGCCAAGGAACAGGAGTTCCTCTCCTGGCACAACCAGGTCAGCCAGTGGGAAGTGGATTCCTATCTCACCCACGTCTGACCCGCTCAGCCGCCCCTCCCACCATCACCCCGGACCCAGGAGACAGCCATGTGCGGAATTGCCGCCCTCCAGATCACCAATCCCGCCCTGCGCTCCCAGTTGGGCTCTCTGCTGAACACCATGCTGTGCGAGGTCATCGAGCGTGGTCCCGACTCGGCCGGCATCGCCGTCTACGACAATCCGGCCCTCACCGACCCCGACACAACCGTCCTCAGTCTGCTGGGTGGCGAGCAGGCCCTCTCTCCTGCCGGCCTCGCCTCCGCACTGGAGCGGGAACTGCCGGAGGCCGAGGTCACCGTCGAGGTCCTCGGGGACACGACCTTCGTCTCAGGCCAGGCCTCCTCCACCGAACTCACGGCGGCCCTTGAGACCGTCCTTCCGGGCCGGGACATCATTGGCCAGGGCCGGCACGTGGCGGTGATGAAGGGCGTGGGCAACCCCCGCGACGTCGCAGAACACCATGGGCTCACCTCCATGACGGGAACCCGCGGGGTCGCCCACACCCGGATGGCCACCGAATCGGCGGTCACCGCCGCGGGATCCCACCCCTTCTCCGTTGCTGATGACCTGTGCTTGGTGCACAACGGCTCCTTCTCCAACCACGCCACGATCCGGCGGGACCTCGAGCGCCAGGGGGTGGTCTTCGACTCGGACAACGACTCGGAGGTCGCTGCCCGCTACCTCGCCACCCGACTGACGGCCGGCGAGGAGTTGGAGTCAGCCTTGGAACACCTCGGCACAGTGTTCGACGGCTTCTACACCCTGGTCGTCACCACCCGGGACGGCATGGCCGTGGTGCGGGATCCCATCTCCTGCAAACCAGCCGTCGTGGCGGTCACCGACGACTGGGTCGCCATGGCCTCCGAATTCAGGGCCCTGGCGGACCTCCCCGGAATCGACCACGCCCACGTCTTCGAACCGGAGCCGGGCCGCGTCTACACCTGGCGCGCCTGAACCGGACCCCACCCACCCCATCGACCCCCTGAGGAGAGCACCATGACCGCAGTAGTTCAGAGCACCGCCGTGGCGGACCCGACCGGCACGGTCCGCGGCACCGGACCCATCACGGCGACCAGCACCGCGACCGTGGTCGACCTGGCCGCCACCACCGTCCGCGAACTCAATGCCGCCCTGCACGATCAGGCCGACCCCAGCACGGACTGGATCATCACCCACCCTGCCGGCCGGCACAACATCGCCGTCGGCATCGACCGGGACGTCACGCTGAGGGTGAACGGCCACGTCGGCTACTTCTTCGCGGGCATGCACCAGAAGGGTGAGGTCACGGTGCACGGCAATGCCGGCCAGGGCCTTGCCGAGAACATCATGTCCGGCCGGGTCCACGTCACCGGAGACGCCTCCCAATCGGCCGCCGCCACCGGGCACGGCGGCCTCGTGGTGGTGGAGGGCAACGCCTCCGCCCGCTGCGGGATCTCCATGAAGGGCGTGGACATCGTGGTCGGCGGCAACGTGGGCCACATGTCGGCCTTCATGGCCCAAGCCGGGCGGATGGTCGTCTGCGGGGACGCCGGGGAGAACCTGGGCGACTCGATCTACGAGGCCCGACTCTACGTCCGAGGCCAGGTGGCCTCGCTGGGCTCAGACTGCGTCGAGAAGCCGATGCGCCAGGAGCACCTGGCCGAACTGGCCGAGTTGCTCGTTTCAGCCGGCCGGGACGAGGACCCGGCCGCCTTTCGCCGCTACGGATCCGCCCGTACGCTCTACCACTTCCACTCGGACAACGCGGATGCCTACTGACCTCGGCGCCGGCCTTCCGCCGCACTGCCACGAGCAGCGTCCCGCCCCATCCCGCAGATCCCCGAGGAGAACTCCATGACCATCACCGACTACTCCCCCGCCGCTCCGGCCACCCCGCCGGCACCCCCGACGCCGGCCCAGTCGGGTCTGCGCGAATCCGCCACCTTCGACCGGGCCACCATCGCAGACATCCAGCGGGCCGCCTCCACCGGTATCTATGACATCCGCGGCTGGGGTGCCAAGAGGCGGCTGCCGCACTTCGACGACCTGCTCTTCCTGGGCGCCTCGATGTCCCGCTACCCGTTGGAGGGGTACCGCGAACGGTGCAACACCGCCGTCGTCCTCGGTGACCGCCACGCCTCCAAACCGCTGCACCTGGACATCCCCATCACGATCGCCGGCATGAGCTTCGGTGCCCTCTCCGGCCAGGCCAAGGAGGCACTCGGCACGGGCGCCAGCGCCGTGGGGACCTCCACCACGACGGGCGACGGCGGCATGACCTCGGAAGAGCGCGGCCATTCGAAGACCCTCGTCTACCAATACCTGCCCTCCCGCTATGGCATGAACCCGGATGACCTGCGCCGGGCGGACGCGATCGAGGTCGTGCTCGGCCAGGGTGCCAAACCCGGCGGCGGCGGCATGCTGCTGGGACAGAAGATCACCGAACGGGTGGCTGCCATGCGCACCCTGCCCGTCGGGATCGACCAGCGATCTGCCTGCCGCCACCCGGACTGGACCGGTCCGGACGACCTCGAGATCAAGATCGGCGAACTGAGGGAGATCACCGACTGGGAGAAGCCGGTCTACGTCAAGGTCGGCGCCTCCCGCCCCTACTACGACACCGCGCTGGCAGTGAAGTCCGGGGCCGACGTCGTGGTGGTGGACGGCATGCAGGGCGGCACCGCCGCCACCCAGCAGGTCTTCATCGAGAACGTGGGCATCCCCACCCTCGCCGCGATCCCGGAGGCGGTCCGCGCCCTGCGGGACCTCGGGATGCACCGCAAGGTCCAGCTGATCGTCTCCGGCGGCATCCGCACCGGGGCCGACGTCGCCAAGGCCATGGCCCTGGGCGCCGACGCCGTGGCCATCGGCACCGCCGCCCTGATCGCCTTGGGCGACAACGATCCCCGCTACCAGGCCGAGTATGAGGCGCTCGGTTCGACCGCCGGGTTCTACGACGACTTCCAGGACGGCCGCGACCCCGCGGGCATCTCGACCCAGGATCCGGCCCTGTCCTCCCGGCTGGACCCGGTCGAGGGCGGGCGGCGCATCGGCAACTACCTGAGGGTGCTGACCATGGAGGCGCAGACCATCGCCCGGGCGTGTGGCAAGTCGGACCTTCGCCACCTCGAGCCGGACGACCTGGTCGCCTTGACGGTGGAAGCCGCTGCCATGGCCAAGGTCCCCCTCGCCGGCACCACGTGGATCCCGGGGGCACCCAGTTCGACCGGCGTGGTCGTGTGAGCACCGTGGACACCGCCCGGTACACCGTCATCGGGGCCGGGCTGATGGGGGCGGCCACCGCCTGGCAGCTGGCCGTCCGCGGCGAGGAGGTGCTGGTGGTCGAACGGGACGAACCCGCCAACGCCCAGGGGTCCTCCCACGGTTCGGCCCGCATCTTCCGCCACGCCTACCCGGACCAGCTGTACGCGGACCTGACGGTGCAGGCCTGCGACTATTGGGACCGGCTGAAGATCAACTCCGGGCGGACCCTGATCGACCGCGTCGGCTGCCTGGACCACGGCCGGGGGCGGGATCCAGGGCAGCTGGCCGGGGTCCTGGAGCGGGCGGGTGTGGAACACGCCCTCCTGAGTGCCGGGGAGGCCTCCGAACGGTGGCCCGGAATCGAGTTCTCCACCCCCGTGCTGCATCAGCCCCACGCCGGTGTGATCGACGCCCAGGAGGCCGTGGCGTCCATGATCGACCTCGCCGTGGCCGCCGGGGCCCGGGTGCTGACCTCATGGCCCGCCTCCGGCGTGGAGCGCGCCGGGTTGGGATTCCGGGTGTCCGGGCCGGCGGGCGGCACCATCGAGACCTCACACGTGGTGGTGGCCGCCGGAGGCTGGCTGCCCGGGCTGCTGGCGCGGTTGCCCCTGCCGGCTGGCGCCGCCGAGGCCGTACCCCCGCTGACCGTGATGCAGGAGAATGCTTACCACTTCCCCTACCGGGACCCCCAGCAGCTGTGGCCGTCCCTCATCCACAAGGACGAGATGCAGGTCTACTCGCTGCCGGGCGGCCGCGACGCCGGCTTCCGAGGACAGAAGCTGGCCGAGTACAACGGCGGCAGGGCCTTGGGATCCGCGGCGCTCCAGGACGGGATCATCGACCCGGCCAACCGCGAGCGCGTGATCGAGTACGTGCGCCGGAACCTGCCCGGCCTGGTCCCCGAGCCCTACGCCGAGACCACCTGCCTGTTCACCAACACCCCGGACGAGCACTTCGTCCTGGACACCCTTGACGGCATCACCCTGGTCTCGCCCTGTTCCGGGCACGGGGCCAAGTTCGCCCCGCTGATCGGGGCCTTGGCCGCGGATCTGGCCACTGGGTCCACGGAGGACGGCGACAGCCCGCTGGTACCGGAGGTCTTCCGGGTCTTCAACCAGGATCACGACGCCGGCCCGGCCGGCCGGTCCATGCCGGTCTCCGGAACCGTTCGGGTCGCCTGACAGTGCCGCGTGGCCGGGAATGGGCTGACTGCCCGGTATAGGCTGACTGGATGCCACTCGCCGAGAATCCCGGAGAACCGCTGGAGAAGTCGATCGGTGAGCAGGTCAGGCACTACCGGATCCAGTTGAGCCTGACGGCGTCGGATCTGGCCGACCGGACCGGCCTGTCCAAGGCCATGATTTCCAAGGTCGAGAGCGCCTCGGCATCCTGCTCCCTGTCCACCCTGGCCCGGCTGGCCGACGGTCTGGGCGTTCCGGTGACGGCCCTGTTCCGCAGCCTCGAGACGGACCGGGAGGCCTCCTTCACGAAGTCCGGCGAAGGGGCTGTGGTGGTCCGCAGCGGGACACGCCGAGGCCACGAATACCAGGTGCTCGGCCAGCTCCGCGGCCGGCCGAACGCCCTGGAGCCCACGCTCGTGACGCTGACCAGCTCCTCGGACGTCTTTCCGCTGTTCCAGCACACCGGCACCGAATTCCTGTACATGCTGGAAGGGGAGATGGTCTACAGTCACGGACCCCACCGCTACCAGTTGCTCCCCGGAGACTCCCTGCTGTTCGAGGGCGAAGCCCCCCACGGACCGGCCGAGTTGGTCAGCCTGCCGATCCTGTTCCTGGCCATCGCGGATCCACAACCCGCCGCCTCGAAGCAGCACTGACCGGAGGCAGTACTGGCGAGGGCAGACCTGACCGGCTAACCGGCGTGGTGGGCGAGGGCGTCGGCCAGTGCGACCGTCCCGAGCCTGGCGTCGTCGTCCTCGCACAACTCCTCCGGTGAATGGGAGATCCCGGTGGGGTTACGCACGAAGAGCATGGCGGTCGGGACCTCGGAGGCCAGCACGCCGGCATCATGACCGGCACCCGTGGGCAGCATCGGAGAGCCTCCGGTGGCCACGGACAGTTCCAGGCCGAGTGTGGCGTCGAAGTGCACGGTGCCGCTGACGGACTCCTCTACCAGTTCCATGGTGCACCCCTCCTCGGCGGCCAGCCGGCGGGCCTCTGCGTGGATCTTCTCGACGATCACCGCAGTGACGGCGTCCTCCGCATGGCGGACATCCAGCCAGAAGTCCACACGGGAGGCAATGACGTTGGTGCCTCCGGGGATCGGCTGCAGCCGGCCGACGGTGGCCCGGGCCCCGGAGTGCTCCAGCGCGATCTCCCGCACCGCCACCACCGTCCGGGCGGCCGCCACCATCGCGTCCTGCCGGCCGGCCATGAGCGTGGTCCCGGCATGGTTGCCCTGGCCGTGTGCGGACAACCGCCACCGCCCGTGGCCCAGGATGGACGAGGCCACCCCCACGGGAGCCCCGAGGTCGATCAACCCCCGGCCCTGTTCCACGTGCAGCTCGAGGAAGATCCCGATCCGGGCGAGCATGTCCCGATCGGCCCCGATCCGGTCGCCCCGGCCGCCTTGGGTCGTCAGCGCCTGGGCGAAGGTGACGCCCTCGCCGTCCCTCAGGGCCAAGGCCCTCTCCGGGGAGATGGCCCCCGTGAGCAGCCGGGATCCCAGGCAGGCCACCCCGAAGCGGGAGCCCTCCTCCTCGGGGAAGACGGCCACCACGATGGGCCTGGACGGAACGAAACCCCGGTCCCGCAGCACATCGATGGCGGCGAGGGACGAGGCGACCCCGAGCGGACCGTCGTAGGCCCCGCCTCCGGGGACCGAGTCCAGATGGGAGCCGGTGACCACGGCGTCACGCCGCTGCTTCCCAGGCGCATACCACCAGGCCCACATGATCCCGTTGCGGTCTGTCTCCACATCCAGGTCCCGCTGGGCGGCGGCTTCCAGGAACCAACTGCGCAGCTCCAGTTCCGCCGAGCCGTAGACGGGACGGGAATAGCCCCCGCGGGCCCGGTCTCGGCCGATATCCTCGATGGAACGCATCAAGGACAGGACGGTGCGGGCTGCGCCGAGGTCCGCGGAGGCGGAGTTCGAATAGCCGGTCGAGGCGTCTGACGCGGTTCGGCCTTCGGCGGTGGTGGGGGTCTTCATGCGGCATCGGCCTCCTGGAGCCAGCGGGCGGCGGCATCACGGTAACGGGCGATCCCCTTGTAGTCGGCGAGGTCTTCGGGCAGGGTGCGCAACACCTCGGCGAGGCGGCGACCCCAGGCGGGCACGGCGGCCAGCTCACGCAGGGACAGCAGGTGGGTGCGGACCAGGAACAGCAGATCGCCCGTTGTCGGGACTTTGATGAGGTGCTGGACCTCGACGCGTAGGTGCAGCCGGTCCGGCAGTGCCGGGTCGGTCACCACGAGGCTGCGGTCCTGGGCCCATTCCGGGTAGGACTCGGTGGAGGTGTCCATTCGGCGGTCCACGGTCATGGTCCAGTTGGTCCGGCGGTAGGGGTCGCCGGGTTGGAGGTTCAGCAGGAATTGCTCCGCCCGGTCGATGACCCCCAGGTCCGCGGCCCGCGGCACCGGCCCGTGGATTTCGCTGAACGGCAGACCCACGTCGAATCCCATGGACCAGTCGGCGGCGAAGGTGATGACCCCGGCATCCAGCCAGAGGGCGCCCTCCCGGAGATTGAGCAGGGCGAAGTCGTCCTGCACCTGGGTGGACAGGAAACGCAGCGGGCCCTCGGGAAGTGAGTAGTCCGCCCCGACGATGAAGTCGGTCTGGAGCTGCTGGAGCCGATTGGTCCACCGGCACCGGTCACCGTGCCGCTCGTAGGCCATCCACTCCGGGTAGGTCACGGCCAGTTCGGTCAGCACCAGATGCAGTGCGCCCCACACACCGGGGCGCATGTGCGACATCTGGGCGGCCCGGCTCGGATCCCGGTCCAGGACGGCAGCCCGCGCCTCCAGGTCCTGGAGGTAGAAGCCGTCCACCTCAAGGATGCGCTCTCCCCACCTCCCGGCGGCCGTCTGGCTCGGATTCCTCCCCGGTTCCACGTTGACGCTGTACATGTACCGGTCATGGGGGAAGGGGAAGGGGAAACGGCGGACATGCTCCGGCAGGTCCAGGTGGGACGGCGCGTCGATACTCACAGGTCAACCTCCAGGATGGGCCCCTCCGAGCGCGACACGCACGGCATGAGGCAGGTGTTCGAGGACTTCTCGGCCGGGGAGAGGAAGCTGTCCCGGTGCACGGGCGTTCCCGCTGTCACGGACAGCCGGCATTCGCCGCACACGCCTTGGCGGCACAGGTTCGGCACGCCGATGCCCTCGACTTCCAGCGCCTCCAGCAGGGAGACTCCGGACGGCACCGGAAGCTCGCCACCCGAGCGTGCCAGCCGCACCGTGAAGGGTTCCCCCGGGTCGAGGGCCACGGTGTCGAAGACCTCGTGGTGCAGCCGGCCCTCGGGCCAGCCGAAGTCTCGGGCGGTCTGCAGGGTGGCGTCGGTGAGCGAGCCGCTGCCGCAGACATAGAGGTGGGTGCCCATGGGCTGGCGCCGCAGACTCTCGGTCAGCTGCCGGGCGAGGGCCTCCCGTCCGACGCACTCGACCAGCCGTTCCCCGCAGAGTCTCCGCATCCGCTCCAGATGGGGCGCGGAACCGTCCCGGTAGCCGTACAAGACGGTGAAGGGCCGGCCCCACCGCACGGCGGCCTCCGCGTGCGAGAGCACCGGGGTGATCCCGATGCCCCCGGCGACCAGCACATGGTGGGTGGCCGTGGCGGTCGGGGCGAAGCCGTTGCGCGGAAGCGAGACCTGGACGCGGTCCCCGGGGACCAGACCGTGGATGAAGGCCGATCCCCCAGTGCCGCCCGCGCGGAACTGGACGGAAATGGCGTAGTCGACCGGGGAGTTGCCACTGCCGGTCAGCGAGTAGGCGTTGACCGTGGTGCCGGTGGGTGCCGCACACTCGACCAAGACGTGGCTTCCCGGCACGTACTCGGGGAGCGGTCCCCTGCTCTCCCGCTCCAGGACCACCGAGCACACCCCAAGGGATTCGGTGCGGACTTCCCGGACCACCAGCTCCAGTCCCCGCCGCAACGGCAGGGGCCGCCGGTAGGCGGTGAGGACCTCGCTCGTCATGCTGCCGCCTCCCCGGTCCGCGCTGCCACGTCTTCGGCGCCGGCCACGGCCCCCAGGTAGGCACTGAGGCCGCGGGAGAAGTGCTCGAACACCTCGAGCACCAGCCGGCACCCGCTGCACTGGACCATCGAGGCCGAGGCCGCGGCCGTCGTCGTGCACCGGCAGTGCGGGCAGTAGACCCGTTTCTCGGTGTCCGGCCGCTCCAGTAGCTCGATCTCCTCGCCGATCAGGCCCGCCTCCAGGGCGTCCCTCTGAGCGGCGCGGACCGCCGTACTCGGTCCGGACAGGACCAGACGGGTCCCGACGAAGGCGGATCGGAGGTGATTCTCGAGCCAGGCGGCCTGGTCCCGGCCGTACTCCCTGGCCACGTATTCGGCGTACATGGTCCTGTCCATCTCCGGCCCGAGATGCTCGACCAGCCGGGTGCGGTCCTCTTCCGAGAAGGACAGGGCGATCCGCCAACGCACTCGAACGCCTTCCCGCTCCGGTGCCGCCGTTCCCTTCTCAACCGTCGTCGCAGTCATGACGGAGACTCAGGCCGAGAAGTCGCGGTCCCCGGTGAAGAACCCGAGGGCGTAGTCGTCCGTCTCGAACTTCACGTTGGTCCCTTTCGGGAAGAACAGGATGGACCCGGCATCGGCCACGAGCCGTTCCCCCGTGGACAGGTCCGTCAGCCTGAACTGTCCGGTGACCACGAACTTCATCTCGTCATAGGTGTACTCGTAGACCAGCGGCTCGCCGGCCTTGAGCTCGAAGAATCCGCTGCACATCCGCGAGCCCTCCGGGTTGGCGTAGGCATCCCCGATGAAGGCGTTCACGCCCGGTTCGTTCATGGATGGGATGATCTGCTGGGCGCCTTCGACCTTGTGGATGGCCCCTGCGCGGGTCATGCTGCCGAGTAGCTGCTGTTCCATGGTTACTCCTAAGAGATTCAGTTTCCTTGTGTTCAACAACCTAGTTCCCCGTACTGCGGGGTGATTTCAGCCGCGTAAATCGCGGGCAACGTGGCCCGGGCGCGGAAGGAATGTCCTCGTCAGACCGTGACCTGAGCGACGGCGGCCGACCCCTTCTCCCCCGTCCGGAGCCTCTCGACGTGGGCGAGTGCGGTGACCCAGAGCTTGCCGTCACCGATCTCCCCGGTGCGCGCGGCGGATCGGATGGCGTCCAGGGCGGACTCGAGCTGCTCCGCGTCAACCACGAGTTCGACCTTGATCTTGGGCAGAAAGTCCACCCGGTAAGCCGTGCCGCGGTAGTACTCGGTGCTGCCGCCCTGAGCCCCGTGTCCGGCGACCTCGGTGACGGTCAGTCCGGTCAGGCCGAACTCGGCCAGGGACTCCTTGACATCGCCGAGCTTGGCCGGCTGGATGATGGCGGTGATCAGGTTCATGGTCGAGTGCCTTTCGGATCGGGGCTGGGCCGGTCAGTTGCGGCTGAGGTGGTAGGCGGATTCTGCGTGCAGTGACGTGTCCAGTCCGGCGAACTCGATCTCCTCGTCCACGCGCAGTCCGATCACCTTGTCCATGGCCTTGGCGATCACGAAGGTGACCACGAAGGAGTAGAGGCAGGTGGCGACGATGGCGACGAGTTCGCGCCACAGGATGTCCCAGTCGCCGCCGAACAGCACGCCGGTGATACCGGCCGGGGCGGCCGCCGCACCGAAGAGCACCACGCACAGTGTGCCGACGATCCCGCCCATGCCGTGCACCATGAAGGCGTCCAGGGGTTCGTCGATCTTCAGCTTGGGCAGCAGGGTCATGAGCCAGCTGACCGCCGCGCCGGTGAACAGGCCGACCAGGAGGGCGCCGATCGGGCTGACGGCGTCCGCGGAGGGGGTGATGCCGACCAGGCCGGCCACCAGGCCGGTGATCATGCCCAGGGTGGTGGTTCGCCCCTCGCGGAGCTTCTCCACGATGACGAAGCCGAGCATGCCGGTGCAGCCGGCCAGCAGGGTGGCGAGGACCACATATTCGGCCAGGAAACTCGCGCCGCCGGCGGTGCCGCCATTGAACCCGATCCAGCCGACCCACAGCAGGCCTGCGCCCAGGACGGCCAGGGGCAGGTTGTGCGGCCGGCCGGGGAAGGCCTTGCGCTTGCCGAGGACCAGGGCCAGGGCCAGGGCGGCCATCCCCGCGTTCATATGGACGGCAGTGCCGCCGGCGAAGTCGTGCAGCTGGACCACGTTGCGCAGCCAGCCACCGGTGACGCCGGCCTCCTCGTCGTCGAAGGCGAAGACCCAGTGGGCGATGGGGCTGTAGACCAGCAGCAGCCAGAGGGCCGCGAAGCCCAGCCAGGCACCGAACTTCATGCGCCCCGCCGCACCGGAGGCGACGATGGCGATGGAGATGCCCGCGAAGAGGACGTAGAACGCGCCCCAGAAGGTGGAGCCGGAGCCGTCGTCCGTCATGAGCGATTCGAAGCCGAGCATTTCGACGGGGTTGCCGATGAACCCGCCGATCGAGTCGCCGAGGACCAGCCCGTGGCCGATGACCACGTAGAAGACGGCGGTGACGGCCAGGGCGCCCATGACCATCATGATCATGTTGAGGGTGTGACGCGATCCGAGCATCCCGCCGTAGAACAGGGCGAGGCCGGGGAACATCAACAGGACGAGGGCAAAGGCTGCGAGGAGCCAGGCGAGATCGGTTGCTTCCACTGGTGCGACCTTCCATCGAGGTGACTGTGATTCAACAGTTTGCCCCGCAGGAAACCCGCCGTGGTTACCCTGCCGTTAACTCTGTGTTGCGCCTCCAGACGGCCAGACCCAGGGTTCCCAGCGCGGCGGAGAACTCCAGCCCGGACGCCCGCCGACCGTCTTGGGGGGACGGATGGTAGGCCGCCACGACGCCGGCCGGCAGCACGAGCACGGAGGCGCAGCCGGGTGCCCCGGCCTCGCCGTCCGCTCCGCCTGCCCCGGCAGTGGGAAGCAGTTCCCCACCGGCGATGGTCTGATGCGGCACGGTACGGGGGCCGAAGCCCGGCAGCCCGCCGGCCAGGCCGGCCGGCTCCACGGTCCGCCGCATCCAGCCCAGCATCCGCTCGGACCGGGCCACGGGACCGGACAGCAGGGCGCACAGGTCCGCGGGGTTGGTCTGCCCGAGCATCCCCTCGCCCCAGCTCACCGCATTCGACGAACCCGCGCCACCGTCCGACTCGACCCCGGTGAACACGGTCGCGCCCCGTCCGAGGTCGGCCGCCACGGCGCGGGCCTCGGCGAGCACCTCCACTCCCCGGGCGGCCAGCAGCTCCAGCAGGGCGAGCACGCAGGCACCGTCGCCGGTGCCGAGGATCAGCCCCATGGCGTCCTCCACGCTCAGTCGCAGGTCGCCCGACATCAGGCGGAGGGTGCCCGTTCGGGCGGCGTGGCGGTGCCGGTCGGTCACCGTGAGCGTCGTGCCCGGCAGCCCGGGGTCCCGCCCGGCCACGGTGTCCACCACGCAGGCCAGCCACAGTTTGCCGGTACCGGCCAGCGGATGGGGTGGGCCGGCGTCGTGCTCCAGGTACCGGCCGTCCGCGAACCGGACGGCGAAGCGCAGCTGCGGGTACGCCGCCGGGATGTCACCGAGGGGCAGGGCACGCACGGCGGGCAGCCGGCTCACGCGGCCACCACGGGCACAGCCCAGTCCTCGATCGCGCGGCCGACCTCCGCGAAGGCGGTGAAGACGGCGTTGCGGCCCGGTACCCCGTCCGGCAGCGAGGTGGGGACGGTCTCGGCAAAGACGGCGACGGCGGCCAGCGGCGCCCCCTGTGCGTCCAGTGCGAGCCCCACCTGGGACAGCGACCGCAGGCCGCGGCCGTTCTTCTCCGCAAAACTGATACGCGTGGTCGCCGCTCCGAGGCGCGGGGTGTAGATGCCCTTCATGAGACCGATGATCCGGCGGCAGTCGTCGGGGAGGAGCTGGAGTCGGGCGGCGGCGCTGACGGAGGCTGACCCCTCACCGGCGCCGGAGCCGATCAACGCGAGCAGGCGGGCCTGGTCGGCGGCCGTGGTGACGGTGAGCCCGTCGATCGGGTGGTGCCAGGCGAGGCCGCCGGTGCGCGGGAAGACCTCACGGTGGAGGGTCGATCGCATCCCGGCCCAAGCGCAGTAGTCGTTGACGTACTGCAAGGCCTCCTGTCGTTCGCCCTCCGAGTTACGACCACGCCCGTCGTCGAGAATCCCCGATGGACCCACCGAGGATCGTGTTCGTAACCCTGTGGCGAGGGCCTCGAAGACCAACTGGGTGCAGATGTTGTCCGAGGTGCACATCATCTGCGTCAGGCAGTCCGCCAGCGTCAGGTCGATCCCGGCGCTGAGGGTGCGCATGATGCCGGCCTGCACGCCGTCGCGGTGCGCCTCGGTGATCGTGTGCCGCTGCTCGAGGTCCAGTCGGCCGGCTCGGGCGAGCGCGAGGGTGGCGCAGAGGATGCTGACCTTGCGCGTGGAGAAGGACGGGACCACCATGTCGGCACCCCGGGTGATGCGGGTGAGGGGGACACCACGGGTGTTCGGACCCGCAGGGGCGTCCGATCGAGGATGCAACGGCTTCACGGCGTAGTGCAGCGCGAACGGCAGGGTCCCTGCCCGGGCGGTCAGGCGTCGGTGCAACTCGGCGGTGTCCACGGGCCGACCCTACGTCACCTCAGGAGCGCATGCCCCGGCTGAGATCCCAATGGCACCTCCGGGCCCAGCTGGGCACCTCGGGGACTTAACGCTCGCCGCACGTTTTCGAAACAGAAACGAAACGCGGTGTTCCTACCGTGAGGTGCACGGAATGGAGACCGTCTGCCCTCCAGGGTCAGGCTTCTCCCTCCGTGATCGCACCCATCACTCGAGGAGTCCCCGTGAGCCTGCCGTCCCCCACCTCCCGTTCGCCACGAGACTGGCGGCGGCGCCGACGCCGGATTGCCGCCGTACCAGCCACACTGGCGGTTCTCGCACTGGCTGTCACCGCGTGCGGGGCCCGCGCCGGCGAGACGGCAGCCGGGGGCTCCTCCACCTCGGCGGACTCATCGAGCACCAGCTGCGTGGACACCAGCGGGGACTCCATCAAGGTCGGGTTCATCAACTCTCTCTCCGGCACCATGGCCATCAGCGAGACCACTGTCTTCCAGTCGTTGTCCATGGCCGCCGAGGAGATCAACGAGGACGGCGGCATCCTGGGCAAGCAGATCGAGGTCGTGTCCGAGGACGGGGCCTCCGAGCCGACCATCTTCGCCGAACGCTCTGAGCGGCTGATCCAGCAGGAATGTGTGGCCGCAGTCTTCGGCGGCTGGACCTCCGCCTCCCGCAAGGCCATGCTCCCCGTCTTCGAGGCCAACGATTCCCTGCTGTTCTATCCCGTGCAGTACGAGGGCATGGAGTCCTCGGAGAACATCTTCTACTCGGGGGCCACCACCAACCAGCAGATCATTCCCGCGCTGGATTATCTGGCCGAGGAGCAGGACATCGAGTCCCTTTACCTGGTGGGCAGCGACTATGTCTTCCCTCGGACTGCCAATGCCATCATCAAGGCCTACGCCGAGGAGCACGGCATCGAGATCCTCGGCGAGGACTACACGCCGCTGGGCTCCACCGACTTCACCACTATCGTCAACGGAGTCCAGGCCTCCGGGGCGGACGCCGTGTTCAACACGCTCAACGGCGACTCCAATGTGGCCTTCTTCCGGCAGTACAACAGCGTGGGGCTGGAGGCCGAGACCATGCCGGTGATGTCCGTGTCCATCGCGGAGGAGGAGATCGAGGGCATCGGCGCCGAGAACGTCGAGGGCCAGTTCACGGCCTGGAACTATTACCAGACGCTGGACACCCCGGAGAACGAGGCCTTCGTGGAGCGATTCAAGGAGAATCAGGGAGAGGGTCGCGTGACCTCCGATCCCATGGAGGCCGCCTATACCAGCCTGTATCTGTGGAAGGCGATGGTGGAAGAGGCGGAGTCCTTCGCCACCGACGACGTCCGTGCGGCTGCCGGCGAGGTGGACTTCGAGGCGCCCGAGGGCACCGTCTCCTACGATCCGGACAACCAGCATCTGGTGAAGACCCCGCGGATCGGGCAGGTCACTGAGGACGGCTTGATTGACATCGTGTGGGAGACGGACGAGGCCGTCGAACCGGATCCGTTCCTGGAGGGCTACGACTGGGCCTCCTCCCTGGCCTCCTCGTTGGATACCGGTTCTGACAGCTGAGCCGAGGTAGCCCCCGGCCTGGGCCGGGGGCTACCGGACAGGAGACTCATGGACATCCTCATCTCTCAGCTCGTGGCAGGCGTCAGCATCGGATCCGTCCTGTTGTTGGTCGCGGTAGGGCTCTCGCTCACCTTCGGCCAGATGGGCGTGATCAACATGGCCCATGGCGAGTTCATCATGGTCGGCGCGTACACCACCTACGTGGTCCAGCGGATCCTCGTGGACGCGGGGCTCTCCCTGCTGTTCGCCATTCCTGCGGCGTTCGTGGTGGCCGGCGCGCTCGGCCTGATCATCGAGCAATTCCTCATCCGGCACCTGTACCACCGTCCTCTGGACACGTTGCTGGCAACCTTCGGTGTGGGTCTGGTCCTGCAGCAGGTGGCCCGCGACGTCTTCGGCGCCCAGGCCGTCGATGTGGCGGTCCCCGGCTGGCTGCAGGGCAACCTGCAGGTGTTCGGGGCTGTGGTGCCCTACTCCAGACTGTTCATCCTGGTGCTGTCCATCGCCGTCGTCGGGGCCGTGGTCCTGTTCATGGCCAAGTCGCCGGCCGGCCGCCAGATCCGTGCCACGGTCCTCAACCGAGACCTGGCCGAGACCAGCGGTATTTCGAGCCGGCGCATGGACCGGATGACGTTCTTCCTCGGCTCGGGACTGGCCGGGGTGGCCGGGGTGGCCGTCACCCTGATCGGCTCGACCGGCCCGACCATCGGCACCAGCTACATCGTGGACGCTTTCCTGGTGGTGGTCGCCGGCGGCATCGGCAAGATCAAGGGTGCGGTCATCGCGGCCTTCACCCTGGGCGTGCTGCAGGCACTCATCGAGTATTCGACCTCCGCCAGCCTGGCGAAGTTCTTCGTCCTGGTCATCGTGGTCGCGTTCCTGCAGCTGCGCCCGCAAGGGCTGTTCGCCGTCAAGACAAGGAGCCTGGCATGAGCCTCACCAGCACAGAGCGCGGAGACCCGTCCGCCGCCGGACCGGACGAGGCCCGAGTGGGCGACGCCGGACGGGGCCGTCCGGCGGGTCCGGTACCGGGGGTGCCCCGCCGGGGGCTCGCCTATGGCGGCATGGCGGTACTCGCCATCGCCCTGATGGTCCTGGTGCCGATGTTCTTCGGCACCTTCCAGGTCAACCAGATCGGCAGGTTCGTGTGCCTGGCCATCGTGGCGGTTGGCATCGGCCTGGCCTGGGGCCGCGGTGGCATGCTCACCATGGGTCAGGGCGCCTTCTTCGGCATCGGGGCCTACGTCATGGCGATGCACATGCTGCTCTCCGACGCCGCCCTGCGGGGCCCGGACACCCTGCCGTCCTTCATGGTGCTCTCGGGCAACGGGGAGTTGCCATGGTTCTGGGAGCCGTTCCGCAGCGGGACGGTCACCGTCCTGGGCATCGTGCTGCTGCCTGCCCTGGTGGCGGGCCTGCTGGGCTTCTCACTGTTCAAGCGCAAGGTCAAGGGCGCCTACTTCGCCATCCTGAACCAGGCCCTCGTCGCCGCAGTCGCGGTGCTGCTGATCGGCCAGCAGGACACCCTGGGCGGGTCCAACGGCCTCAGCGGGTTCCAGTCATTCTTCGGTCTCTCCCTGGCCGATCCGCTCAATCAGCAGTTCATCTACCTGTTGGCCTGTGGGGTGCTCGTGGCCATGGTCGCGCTGGCCTACTGGATGATGCGCAGCCGGTTCGGCGAACTGCTGGTGGCCACCCGGGACGGCGAGGAGCGCGTCCGGTTCCTGGGCTACGATCCCGCGGGCGTCAAGACCATCGCCTACATGGCCGCCGCCATGATGGCCAGCATCGGCGGGGCGCTGTTCGTGCCGATCGTCGGGATCATCTCGCCCACTTCGATCGGGGTCGCACCCTCCATCGCCTTCGTGATCGGCGTGGCTGTCGGCGGACGAGGTTCCCTGTTCGGTCCCGTCCTCGGCGCTCTGGCGGTCGCCTGGGCCGAGTCGTCGCTCGCGCAAGCCTTCCCCTCCGGATGGAGCTACTTCCAAGGGTTGCTCCTCATCCTGGTCATCGTCCTGCTTCCCGGCGGAGTCGCCTCACTCGGCCAACGATTCCGCCGCCGCCGGGCCGACTCCGGCAACGGCTCCACCCCGGATCCCGGAACCGACCCGGCCGAACCAGCGCACGTACCCGCCCCGAAGGGAACCCTGACATGAGTGTCACCGACATCGACAGCAGGCCCACAGCTGCAGCGGATCAGACTCCACTGACCACCCCAGCCGGGAACACCGGATTGGCCGTCCGAGACCTGACCGTCCGCTTCGGGCCCTTCACCGCGGTCGACGGGGTCGACCTCGACTTCGCCCCGGACACGGTCCACTTCCTCATCGGCCCCAACGGCGCCGGCAAGACCACCTGCGTGGACGCCATCACGGGCCTGTCCAAGGCCACGGGCTCCGTCCGGCTCGACGGACAAGAAGTGCTGGGCATCCCCGTCCGGAAGCTCGCCCGCCAGGGAATCGGCCGCACCTTCCAGACCGCCACCCTGTTCGAGAACCTCACCGTCCTGCAGAACCTGGACATCGCCGCCGGCATGCACCGCTCCCGATGGTCGTTGCTCGGTGCCCGCAGCCGGATCGACCCCGCCATCGACGAGGCGCTGGAGGACACGGGGCTCGGACATGTCATCGACCGTCCCGCCGGCATCCTCTCGCACGGGCAGAAGCAGTGGGTCGAGATCGCCATGCTCCTGGTCCAGCGGGCCAAGGTGCTGCTGCTGGACGAGCCGGTGGCCGGCATGAGCCACGACGAACGGCAGGCCACCGGCGAGCTGTTGCACCGGCTCAAGCGGGAACGCACCGTGATCGTGGTGGAGCATGACATGGACTTCATGCGCCAGTTCGCCTCCGAGGTGACCGTCCTGCACCAGGGAAAGGTCCTGTCCGCCGGTTCGGTGGACGCCGTGACTTCGGACCCTCGGGTCCAACAGGTGTACCTGGGAAGCGGGCCGGACGCAGAGGCCGAAGGGAACCAGCCAGCATGATGCTCGAGATCGAGAACCTGACCGTCGGCTACGACCGCACCACCGTGCTGCGGGACGTGAGCCTCGGGTGTGCAGAGCACGGTGTCACCGCCGTCCTGGGGCACAACGGAGCCGGCAAGACCACCCTGCTCAAGGCGGCCATCGGCCTCCTGCGCCCGAGCGCCGGGACCATCCGCCTGGACGGTGAGGACATCACCCGGCACGCTCCCCACCGCCGGGTCCACGCCGGACTGGCCTACGTCCCCCAGGGCCAACGATCGTTCGAGCAGCTCTCCGCCCTGGAGAACCTCCAGGTCGTGGCCGACGGCCAGCCCCGCTCACGGCGCCGCGCCGCCGTCCAGGAGGCCCTGGACCGGTTCCCCGCCCTGCAGGCCGTGCTCGACCGGCAGGCCGGACTGCTCTCCGGTGGCCAGCGCCAACAACTCGCCATCGCCCGGGCCCTCATCACGAAACCGCGGCTGCTGCTGCTGGACGAACCCACCGAGGGAATCCAGCCCTCCGTGGTCCTGGAGATCGAGCAGGCCGTCGAGTCCCTCGCCGCCGACGGCATGAGCATCCTCCTGGTCGAACAGCACGTCGGTTTCGCCATCCGCGTCGCCCAGAACTACACGGTGCTTGCAGCAGGCCGGGCCACCCACCAAGGCGACGGCGGCCTCGCCGCCCGAGACAGTGTCCGCGAGGCCCTGGCCCTGTGAACCGCGTCCTCCCGTCCACCGCACCAGACACCGTCCCGAGATGAGAACCGTGCCCCACCGCGCCCGGCGCCGTCGTACGTCGTCGTCCGTCCTCGCGCTGGCCGTCGCCGTGGCCTTGACCTCGTGCTCGACCGGCGGGACCGCCACCACCGCCGAGAGCGGCGCGGGACTGCGGCTGGCCGAATCCACCGAGTACGCGAGCCTCCATCCCCTCGACCACCCACTCGGCATCACCACCAAGTTCTACGACGGCCTCGTCAATGTGGGGGAGAACGGCGCCCTGGAGCCGGGGCTCGCCGCGCAGATGCCCACCCCGGACGAGGACCTGACCACGTGGACGGTCCAGCTGCGCCAGGACGTCACCTTCTCGGACGGTTCGAATTTCACCGCCGACGACGTCCTTGCCGCCTATGATGCCGTCCGTGATCCTGCGATGGGGTCCTGGATGGCGGCCGACTACGCCATGGTCGATGCTGTCACGGCGCTCGGCGAGCACACGGTCGAGTTCAAGCTGAGCCACTCCTATGCGGGGCTTCCCGCCCGGCTGACCCTCGGGATCCCGGCCTCTGAGGCGCTCGGCGACTCGGTGCTCCACTCCTCGCTGGCCGCCGAGCCGGTCGGCACCGGCCCCTACGTGCTGGAGGACTGGCGCCGCGGGGAGTCAATGGCCCTGTCCTCGCGCGACGACTGGTGGGCCGGGGATCCGGAAGTCGAGCGCATCGATATCGCCTTCGTCCCGGACGAGAACGCCCGCGCCCAGCGCCTACGTAGCGGCGAGTTCGACGGCGCCCAGCTCTCCCCCCGGCTGGCCGCGGCCCTGGACGGCGTCAACGACCTGGAACTCGTCACCAACCCCTCGGGGGACTTCCGCGGCATCTCCCTGCCGCAGTCGCTACCCTTCTTCCAGGACCCGCAGGTCCGGACCGCCGTGAACCTGGCCACCGACCGGCAGGCGATGATCGACGGCATTCTCCAGGGCCACGGCCGGCCGCTGGCCACGCCGATGACCCCGGCCCAGGGCGACTCCTACGAGCCCTCCGCGCGGTTCGACCATGACCCGGCCCGTGCCGCCGAGCTCCTGGACGGGGCGGGCTGGACCCTCACCGTGGACGGGGTGCGGGAGAAGGACGGCCGGCAGTTCTCCTTCGCCCTGATGTACTTCGCCGAGGACACGCTGCGCCGGGACCTGGCCCAGGCCTTCGCCTCGGACCTGTCCGAGCTGGGCATCCGGGTTGAGCTGGAGGGCGTCGACCGGTCGCAGGCCGCGGCATCCATGGAGGACAAGGCCTTTGTCCTCGGCGGCGGAGACCTGCCCTATGACGCCGACACCCAGGTCTACCGCCAGGTCAGCTCAGACTTCGCCGACTACGACCCGGACGACCCCTATTCGAACCCCTCCGGATACGCCGACGAACAGGTCGACCGGCTGCTGGCCGAGTCCCGCGAGGAGGCCGATCCGCAGATCCGCGCCGGTCTCTACCGCGAGCTGCAGACCCGGCTGGTCCAGAACCCTCCCATGGTCTCCCTCATGGCGCTGGAGCACACCTATGTGGCCCAGGGCCTGGACCGCTGGGACGGCCTGGCCCCGGTCGTCGAACCCCACGAGCACGGCGTGGCGTGGGGTCCATGGTGGAACGTCGAGTCCTGGACCCGGCCGTGAGCATGACGCCGGCGCCCGAGCGGGCGGTCGGCCCGCCTCTCGCATCCCCGGGCGCCTCCCAAGGTGCGGTGCGGGCCACGCGGAACCGGCGCGGCAGGCTCGTCGGGGTGCTCGTCGGGCGGCGCCTGGCCTGGACCGTCCCCTTGCTGGCGGTCATCTCCCTCGGCATCTTCGCGCTCGCGGCCCTCTCCCCGGCCGACGCCACGACGGGCTTCCTCGGGGCCCGCGGAGAGTTCACCCCGGCTTCCTCCCGGGATAACGTCGAAGAGCTCCTCGGCCACGGCACCTGGCTGGAATCGTGGCTCGCCTGGGCCGGTTCCACCCTCACCGGGGACCCGGGATGGTCCACGGCCTACCGTGCCCCGGTCGCCGAGATCGTGGCCGCCCGGCTGCCCTGGACCGTCCTGATCATGGCAACAGGCGTGCTGTCCGCCGCGGTGCTCAGCGTTGTGCTGGCCCTGGGGGTGGCCCTGACACCCCACCACCCGGTGTCCCGCACCGTGGTGGGCGGACTGTGGGCGGTCACGGCGCTCCCCTCCTTCCTCGTGTCCCTCGGCCTGATGGCGGTGTTCGCGATCGGCCTCGGCTGGCTGCCGGCGGGCGGGCTGACCAACCCCGGCGCGGACCTCACCGCGGGGCAGGTGGCCACGCACATGGTGCTGCCGACCGCCGCCGTCGCCGTGTCCCAGGTGCCGTGGATGAGCCTGCACCTGCACGAGGCCCTGCGCGCCCAGCTGAACGGACCGGCCGTCGAGGCCGCGCGAGTTCGCGGCCTGTCCGAGCCCACCATCGTGGCCCGTCACGCACTGCCGGCCGCCGCGATCCCCGTGGTGGCCATCGCGGGGACGCGACTGCCCGAGATCGTGGCGGGAGCCGCCGTCGTGGAACTGGTCCTCTCCTGGCCGGGGCTGGGCCAGGCGCTCGTCGAGGCCGCCCTGGCCCAGGACCTGGCCCTGCTGGCCACCGTCGGCGTCCTCCTGACGGCCGCCTCCCTCCTCGGCGGGCTGCTGGCGGATGTGGCCCTCGTGGCCCTGGACCCGAGGACCGACCCCCGTGAACTCTGAGACGCTCCGGACCCACACCACCCTGACCGCCGGAGGACGGGCACCGGACGCACCCCCACCTGCCCGGCGCCCCCTGCCGTCTCGGCAGTCCCGGCAGTTCCGCCCGTCCCGGGGCGCGCATGACGCCACGCCTGGCCGTGCCGTGCGGATCCTCTGCGCCACAGTGCTGGCGGCCCTGGTGGCCTACGCCGTGCTCGTCCCGATACTCTTCACCGTCGATCCGTTCCTGGTGGACTACCGCACCGGGGCACAGGGGCCGTCGCCGGCCCATCCTTTCGGCACCGACGTCGCCGGCCGGGACCTCTTCAGCCGCTCAGCCGCCGGCCTGCGCGTCTCGCTGATCGCCGCCATCGCCGGCGCGGCAGGTGCCGTGGTGATCGGCACCGCGGCCGGGGCCACGTGCGCGATGGTGGGCGGCCGGTTCGACCGCTGGTGCATGCGCGGAGTGGACACCCTCAACGCGGTCCCCCACCTGTTGCTGGGGATCGTGGTGGCCTCCTTCTTCCGTGGCTCGCTCCTGGCGATCGTGATGGTCGTCGCGGTCACCCACTGGACCCAGACCGCGCGGCTGGTGCGCTCAGAGATCTTGACCCTGCGCGCCCAGGACCATGTCCGCGCCGCCGTCTCCCAGGGGTTCACCCGCCTCCAGCTGGTCCGGCACCTCGGCCTGCCCCTGCTCGGCGGCCAGCTCGCGGTGGCGGCCGGCCTCCTGGTCCCTCACGCCGTCTGGCACGAGTCCACGCTGACCTTCATCGGCCTGGGCCTGCCGCCCCACCAGCCCTCCCTGGGATCACTACTCCAGCTCGGCCAGGAGGCCCTGCTCTCGGGTGCCTGGTGGTCCATCGCCGTCCCCGCCGGCCTGCTGGTCCTCGTGACCGTGTGCCTGGCCGGGCTCTTGCGCTCGCCCGCTGGACGTTCATGACCGGCAGACAGGGCGGCTCCGTACCCCACGCGCACGGTCAGGCGGCCGTCAGCGTCCGCGGGCTCACGGTGGACCTCGGAGCGGGGCCGGTCCTCCACGGGGTGGACCTCGACATCGTCCCCGGCGAGCTGCACGTGCTCTTCGGTCCCAGCGGGGCGGGCAAGTCGACTGTCGTCGCAGCCCTGTCCGGAACCCTCCGCAGCGGCGCCTCCGTCGATGGCGACGCCCGGCTGCTCACCGGGCAGCAGGAGATCGATCTGCTCACCCTCCCGGCGCGGGCATTCCGGCGGCGGGTTTCCGGCCGGCTGATCGGCACCTCCCGCCAGGGGTCCGGCGGCGCTTTCACCCCGACCATGACCGTGCTGGCCCAGCTTCGCCAGGCCCAGCACGCCCAGCACGGTCCACGGGGCTCCGTCTCCGGTTTCGGCTTCGCCCACCCGCACCAAGCCGGGCCCCCGTCCGGGCACCTCGACGATCTGGCGGCCGCCGCCGGGCTCGACCCCGCGACGCTCGGCAACCACCCGCACCGGTTCTCGGGCGGACAACTGGGCCGGCTGAGCCTGCTCGCCGCCATGGTCAACCACCCACCGGTGTTGCTGGCCGACGAACCGACCACCGGTCTTGACCGGGAAACCGCCGACACGGTGGGAGCCCTGCTGTCCGGATTCGCACGCGCCGGGCACGCCGTCCTGGTCGTGTCCCATGATGCCGATTTCGCCCGCCGCTGGGCCGGGCGGGTCACCCGGATCGCCGCAGGCCGCGTCGCGGACAGCGGCCCACCGGGCGGGGTCCTCGGGCCGGCACCGCGGATCCGCCCGCGGACCGGGGGCCCGGCACCGGGCCCGGTCCGCCTCGCGGCCCGGGCGGTGACGGTCCGCCATGGCTCGCGGGAGATCCTCGCCCCCACCGACCTGTCCATCCGCGCCGGTGAGGTGGTCGGGCTGACCGGACCGTCCGGCGTCGGGAAATCCTCCCTGGCCTCCGTGCTGGCGCTGCTCGATGAACCGGACGGGGGCCAGGTGGAGGTGGACGGCGAGGCCGTCCGAGGCGCCGGGCTGTCCCTGCCCCCGGGGCTCCGCCGGCGCTGCGGGTGGATCTCCCAGCATCCGCAGCGGGCCGTCTCCGCCCGGCACCGGCTGGGCGAGAGCCTCACGCTGCCGGCCCGGCTGGCCGGGATCGACGTGGACCCGACCCCCCTGCTGCACTCCCTCGGCCTGGACCCGGCCATCCTGGACCGGCGTCCGCACCAGGTCTCCGGCGGCCAGCTCCAGCGCATCTGCGTGGCCCGCGCCCTGGCCCTCCGGCCGCAGTCCGTCATCGCCGACGAGCCCATATCCATGCTGGACGGGGAGTCCGCCGCGCTCATCCTGCGCACGCTCCGCACCGCTGCGGACGAGGGTTCGGGCGTGCTGCTGGTGGGACACTCGCTCGAGGCCATGGCCGGGGTCTGCGACCGGGTCCTGCACCTGAGCCCCGGTCAGCACGGCGCCGTGCTGACCAATGCTGCGGACCCATCCTGGCTGGCCCCGGAGTCATAGCGCCTCGGTGCCCCAACGGCGGCGCCCTCGAGATCGTCACGGGGGCGGGGCCGCCCTGTGAGGACGGCCCCGCCCCCTGCGGGTTGGCATCAACGCCGTATCAATCCGTCCGCAACGGACTCTTGCTCGTTTCCCGGGACAGGGCCACGGCCACCAGGGAGATGACCGCAGCGACAACCAGCATCCACGCCGGAGCGACGGTGTTGCCGGAGGTGGCGATGAGCCAGGTGGCGATGAGCGGGGCAGTGCCCCCGAAGATCGCGTTGGCGATGTTGAAGCTCACGGCAAAGCCCGAGAACCGGACCTGCGTCGGAAAGATCTCGGCCAGGTAGCTCGGGAGCGTGCCGTCGTTCAGGGTAAGCATGGCGCCCAGGATGATCTGGATCAGGAGAATCACCACGAAGTTCTCCGTGCCCAAGAGGAGGAACGCCGGAACGGTGCACAGGATGAACAACAGCGAAGCACTGATCAGCACATTCTTCCGGCCGCACCGGTCGGACAGGGTTCCGGAGACGAAGATGAAGCCGATGTAGGTGACCAGGGCCACCGTGGTGGCGATGAACGAGAGGGTGGCGTCAAGGCCCATTTCCGTCGACAGATACGTCGGCATGTAGCTGAGGATGACATAGAAGCCAACCGCGTTCAGCAGTACGGCTCCGGTGGCCTGTAGCAGTTGGCGCCAGTGGTTTCTGAACAGTGTCCCGATCGGGGTAGCCACCTCGGCTTTCTTCGCGGCCATCTCGTGGAACACCGGGGTCTCCTCGAGCCGGGAGCGGATGTAGCGGCCGATCAGGCCCATGGGCGCGGCCAGGAGGAACGGAAGCCGCCACCCCCAGCTCTCCATCTGCTGGTCATCCAGGACCGCGGTCATGACAGTGGCCAGCAAGGATCCCAGCAGGAGTCCGGCAGCGGTGCTGGCCGGGACGATGGCCGCATACAGGCCGCGCCTCCCGTTCGGGGCGTACTCAACGAGGAAGGCGGAGGCACCCGCATACTCGCCCGAGGCCGAGAACCCCTGGACCAGCCGAAGGAGGAGCAATAGCAATGGCGCCCACAGCCCGATCGACGCGTAGGAGGGAATCAGCGCGATGCAGAAGGTGGCGACCGACATCAAGAGGATGGACCAGGACAACGCCGCCTGGCGGCCGATCCGGTCACCCACGTGTCCCCAGAAGAAGCCGCCGATAGGTCGGATGAGGAAGGACACGGCGAAGAGCCCGAAGGTCATCATGAGCCCGACCTGGGGGTCTGATCCGGGGAAGAAGACCCGGGTGATGACGACGGCGAAATAGCCGTACACGGCGTAGTCGAACCATTCGACGAAGTTCCCGATGAAGCTGGCGCCGACGACGCGCTTGCGCATGCGGGAGTCGACGACCTGGCCGGAGGGCGGAGGTGTTGTGGAAGTGGTGTCGGTGCTCATGATGGAGTGCCTCTTTTGATTGGGGTCGTGACGAGAATGTCTACGGGGTGCTGATATCCGGCCACAGCGGACACCTACTCCGGGGCACTCAGGCGTCGATGATGTTGTTCTCCGGGCCGAAGCCGAACTTCGTGATGTTCTCCACGCCGCCGTCTTCTCCGATGACCAGGATGTC